>JAITFN010000019.1 GCA_031281345.1 Candidatus Fibrimonadaceae bacterium | reverse complement strand
ATAATAGCCACTAATTAACTCTGAATTTCGCTGTGGCGTTCCCCCCGTTAGCTCTCCGAGCGGAAAAAACGGGGGGACGAATGGTGATTTTTGTTAAAAAAATCTCCATTCAAGGGGGGAATGCTGATTGGATGAAATTTAGGCTGTGAGTTAATCAGCATTTACTATATTCTCCCTAAACATTCAAAAGAGGTCCCTATGGCAGTATCATACAAAGAGCTTGGATTGGTGAATACCAAGGCTATGTTCGCAGACGCTATTAAAAACGGCTATGCTGTTCCGGCATACAATTTTAATAACATGGAGCAAATGCAGGCTATTATACAAGCTTGCGTAGAAACAAAAAGCCCTGTTATTTTGCAGGTATCCAGCGGGGCACGCAAATACGCAAACCAGAATTTGCTCAAGAATATGGCTCGCGGGGCCGTGGAATATGCTCACGAACTAGGCTGCGACATTCCAATAGTTTTGCACCTTGACCACGGAGATACCTTAGAACTTTGCAAAGACTGCATAGATACCGGCTTTAGCTCAGTTATGATAGACGGAAGCCACCACCCTTACGAAAAAAACGTTGAAGTGACCAAACAAGTTGTTGAATACGCCCATAAATACGATGTAACAGTAGAAGGGGAGCTTGGGGTGCTAGCTGGTGTGGAAGATGATGTTTCTTCTGAACACTCCCACTATACCCAGCCCGAAGAAGTGCAAGATTTCGTCAGCAAAACAGGTGTGGACTCACTTGCAATATCTATAGGCACAAGCCACGGACGTTGTAAATTCAAGCCGGAGCAGTGCACTCGCAACCAAGATGGCTTGCTTATTCCGCCTCCGCTTCGCTTTGATATTTTGAAGGAAATTGAAAAAAAGTTGCCTGGTTTCCCCATAGTTTTGCACGGTTCTTCCAGCGTTCCGCACGAATATGTGCAGATTATTGAGAAATTCGGCGGAAAAATCCCAGATTCCGTTGGAATACCCGAAGAACAGCTCCGTGAAGCCGCAAAAAGCGCCGTTTGCAAAATAAACATAGACTCCGATGGTCGCCTCGCTATGACCGCCCTTATACGCAAGGTGTTCGGGGAGCATCCAGACGAATTTGACCCACGCAAATACCTTGGACCAGCCAGAGACGAGCTTAAAAAGATGTATGCGGCAAAAAATAAGAACGTTTTGGGCTCTGCTGGGGCAGTAAAATGAAAAAAATGCAGTTTATATCTAGACAAATCGGAAAAAATATTCTATATTTACGGGAACAATGATTGTGACTG
Organism: Candidatus Fibrimonadaceae bacterium; assembly: GCA_031281345.1. Classification (GTDB taxonomy): domain Bacteria; phylum Fibrobacterota; class Fibrobacteria; order Fibrobacterales; family Fibrobacteraceae; genus Fibrimonas. The sequence continues at coordinate 24,256 of JAITFN010000019.1, read as the reverse complement.
TTCTCTTAGATATATTGTTTGTCCTTTATATTATTGCTGGCATAGGGCTTGTTTTATATGGATTTAATTGCTATTTTAGCGTTTTTCTCTTTTTAAAGAACTATAAAACAAATCGCAAAGCGGATAAAGATGACTTGGAGAATTTTCTGAAAAACCTAGATATAAACGATCTTCCCAAGGTGACCACCCAATTACCCGTATTTAACGAGGGAAACTGCGTTGAAAGGCTTATAGAAAGCGTTTGCGCAATGGAATATCCCAAACATCTGCACGAAATTCAAGTTTTAGACGATTCCACAGACGATTGTTTGGAGATTTCCACCAAAAAAGTAGCAGAAATGAAGGAAAAAGGCTACAACATAACCCTTATTCACAGAACAAATCGCGTAGATTACAAAGCAGGAGCGTTAAAAGAGGGAATGACGCAGTGCGAGGGCGAATTTTTGGCCATTTTTGATGCAGATTTTGTTCCTGAAAAGAATTTTTTAATGCACACAGTTCCATATTTGGTTATGGACAAAAAAATAGGCTTGGTTCAAGGGCGTTGGGGGCATTTGAATAGAAACGAATCTGGTTTAACCCTTGCTCAATCCATAGGCATAGACGGTCATTTTGTTATAGAGCAGTCTGCCCGTAGCTGGGGTGGCTTGTTTATGAATTTCAACGGCACCGCAGGCGTTTGGCGCAGAAAAGCCATAGACGAAGCCGGTGGCTGGGAAGGCGACACCTTAACCGAAGATATGGACTTATCCTACCGTAGCCAGCTCGCTGGCTGGAAAATGAAATTTGTTTTTGATGTTATTGTTCCCGCAGAGCTTCCGGCAGATATCAACGCCTTCAAGAGCCAGCAATACCGCTGGGCAAAAGGTTCAATACAAACCGCCATAAAAGATTTGCCACGGGTTTTTTCCTCAAAAGAGTCTTTAAAAATCAAAATTCAGTCTTTTTTGCACACAACGCATTATAGTATTCATCCTTTGATGTTATTCACCGCCATTTCCGCATTCCCCTTGCTCGCTTTTGGGCATAGGTTTGGATATATGCCTATATGGCTTTTTTCTGTTTTATTTGCCGTTATAGCCCTTGCTGCTGTGGCTCCCTCCACGCTTTATTTTATTGCCCAAAAATTTTCTGGTTCCGTTGGTTGGAGAAAACGAATGGCTGCCCTTCCTTTGCTCATGAGCCTAGGGGTGGGGATTGCCGTTAACAATACCTGTGCTGTTATGTCTGCTGTTTTTGGGAGAAAAAGCTCTTTTATTAGAACTCCAAAACAGGGTGGAGCAGTTGGACAATGCGGGGCAGTTAGCATAAAAAAATTCAAGCAAAAATTCCCAGCAATTGCATTTTTTGAGATATGTTGCGGTGTTTATTGCGTGTTTGGTTTGCTGGAATATATAGACGCAAGAATTTTTCTTATAGGTCCATTTTTAGCTCTTTATGCCGTTGGATTTTTATCGGTTGGAGTTTTGAGCATGGTTCACTATTTAGATAATTTAAGCGGACAAGCCTGATATGAAAACGCTCATTGTAGATGACGATATATTCAATTGCAAGTTGCTGCAATCCATATTAAAGGATTACGGCGAATGTTCCATAGCTATGAGTGGAGTTTCGGCAATTCAGCTTTTTGAGGAGGCTCTGAGAAACGATGATCCTTTTGATTTGGTTTGCCTTGATATAATGATGCCAGAAAAAGATGGTTATGAAACTTTGCGAGAAATGCACGCATTGGAACAAAATCAATCTCCTCCACCGAGCAAACGAAGCCGCATAATTATGGTAACTGCGCTAGAAGAACAGGAAAACAAAACCAAAGCATTTTATGAAAATTGCGATGGCTATTTGGTGAAGCCTGTGGAGCGAAAGTTGCTAGAAGAAATGCTCAGCAAAATGAAATTGGTTTAAGGGAAAATCCCAAGTGATAACTTTTTTTATAGGTCTTGTGATTCTTGCGGTAGGGTATTTCACTTATGGACGAGTGATTGAAAACTTCTTTGGGCCAGATCCTTACCGCCCAACGCCAGCCGTGAAAAATGCCGCCTTGTTTGAAGATAGACAGGCATTGCCGCATTGGAAGTGCATGCTCATTCATTTGCTACACATAGCAGGAGTTGGGCCAGTGGTGGGGGTTATTCTAGGCGCAAAGTTTGGTCCGGTGGTGTTTTTGATTATTCCACTCGGAAACATTTTTGGAGGCGCAGTTCACGACTACTTTTTTGGAATGATCTCGCTGAGAAACGGAGCTAGTTCATATTTGGAAGTTTCAAAGAAATTTTTGAACAAGACCTTTGCGGCTCTCTCTACCGTATTTATGATAGTAGCCCTTTTTGCCCTTGCTGCATCTTTTACGAATGTGGGTTCTGGTATTCTCAACACAAATCACGTGTTTAGCCAAACAACCTCAGACAAGGCATTTATCCTTTGTATATGCTTGATTTTTTCTTATTATATATTCAGCACGTTTTTCCCCATAGGTTCTTTTGTTTCCAAATTGAGCAATATTTTTGGACTTATTTTAATAGCTTCCGTGGGGCTTGTTCTTTTCTTTATATCTGAGCATTTGCATAATCTTCCAGAATTTGATATACATAATTTTTTGGGCAATTTCACGCAACATCCTCTTGGGTATCCCATTTTGCCAATGCTGTTTGTCACAATAGCCTGTGGAATGATAAGCGGTTTTCACGGCTCACAGAATTCAATTACAGCTGGCATAGAATCAAATGAAAAAAATTGCAGGCAAACTTTTTATGGTATGATGGTTGCAGAGGGTTTTTTGGCAATGATATGGGCTGCGGTTGGAGTTATAGGCTATTCTCTTTATCCTGAACTTACGCTAGTGGAAAATGGGTCTGTTATATTGTCGAAGATAGTTCACAATTTCATAAAGCTAGAGTTTATGTCGGAAATAATTTTGGTTAGCGTTGCTGTGCTTGCAATCACAACCGCAGATGCCGCACTTCGCGTTTTGAGAATTTTAATTTCGGATATTTTTCATTTAAAGCAAAAATCCTCCGAAGATCGCTTTTTGCTTTGCATACCTATTTTAGGCATCTGTGCTATGATTGTATTTTGGAGCAACATAACCGATGGCTTTTCTGTTCTGTGGAATTATTTTAGCTTAACGAACCAGACCATAGCTGTTATATGCCTTGCCATTTCAGTTTGCTATATGAGATCAAAGAAAAAACCTGTGCTTTTTTTATTGATACCTCTTGCGTTTTTGTCTTTTGTGATATTCCTTTATTTATTCTGGATTAGTCCTCAGCATATAATGAGTGCTCCGGTTGGTTTTGGGCTAGGATATCCTATTTCGTGCCTTATGGCTTTTATATGTTCCATTCTTGTTTGCTTTTATTGCCTGCGTCACGGAAAGTATTTATCCAAACAAGTAGAAGAAAATCAATTTAACCCAGACGATTGAATATTTCCAATAGCGCTTCCACAGGGTCAGGGCTATGCCATACTGCGCCCAGCACAGCGGCACCGTCAAATCCAAGGCTTTCAAGCTCTGCTATGTTTTCTGAATCAACACCGCCAAGCGCAAATAACTTTTGAGAGCGGTTTTCTTTTTTTTGAAAGTCTCTCCAAGCGGCTATGCCTTCTATTAGCTCTTGGTTGTTGTATTTGGCTTTGTACCCGAATTTGGAAATGGAATCAAAAACGGGGCTTAAAAAACATATATCCGCACTTGTTTTTTTTAACTCTTCAAAACTGTGAGCAGAGCCTTGCCAAGGTAAAATATTATTATGCCATTTTACATCAAAGCCTATTGTCCATCTCTCCAGCAAAGGCTCTGGCATTTGTGGCTTTCTCGCATAAAGCATTTTCAAGCCACGTTCAAACATCTGTTCTAAAATTTCGTGCTCGCCTGCAAAATTCTCTGGCGAAGAGATGAGCGCTATATCAAAGGGCAAATCCGCCGCCCGCTTCTAACACAAAACCTTGGGAGAATTGGCTGTTTGTGTTGCCACCGATATAATATTTGCCGTTTGCATAAATGGCAAGGGGAATGATAGGTGGCTTAATGCGAAAACCAGCAATTATATGACCACCCATACCTGTTGTATAGCTTTCTTTCTGCAAAGTGTTAACCAAAGCCTTTTTTATTTCCGCTGCTGCTTCTACATTTTCTGGATCCGTTAATGCGTCTAAAAGTTCTGTGTTTTTAGTGAGCATTTTTTTAGCAAAAGAATAGTTTGCTATTGGAATGCTGGCAAAATAACTAAATCCTACACCTATATAGGGGCGAATAAGAGGTATATCCGTAAATGGATACATCACAGATAAATCTCCATTTACAATTCCAAATAGAGGATCCACAGAACCACCCGGAATTATATTGTATGGAGGGTCTGGAGAATAGCTCAAATTAATAGTGGTATCTACTATTTCAGGTATTCCGTTTTCGTCTGTTTTTAGCTTAGGAACTGTCAAAGAAGTTTTATATTTAGTAGCGGCTATGTTGAGTGTACCTTCTATATCCACATAAGGAAGAAAATCTATCCAAGCTTTAAAGCCTAGCCCTTGCAAACCGCTTGCGCTCTTTTGATTTACTGTTATTTTTTTATCTCCAATGATGTCTTGAATTTCATCTGGAATACCGCTTGTTGGGAATGGAATTTCACCCTTATCGGCATCTAGCGAGCCTGTGTTCATAATATAATGCACACCTACACCAAAAATGGCAAAAGCCTGTGTGCTAGCAAATAGAGCAAAAGTGGCAGCAAAAAGAATTTTTCTCATAAGACATTCCCTTTTAGGTTATTTGTTTAAATATAGTAAAATTCCCTTAGCAGCTCGCCTGCCTTCACCCATAGCAAGTATCACTGTTGCCGCTCCAAGCACAATATCGCCGCCTGCAAAAACCCCTTCAACATAAGTGGCATTTGTCTCTGGGTTCAAAAGCTCAATATTGCCTCTTTTATTCACCTTCAATTCGGGCATTCCCTGGCTTATGAGCGGGTTGGAGGAATTCCCTATGGCAACCAAAACTGTGTCCACTGGAAGCTCAAAGGATTCTCCTTCCAGCTTCACGGGGCGTGGCCTGCCTTTATCGTCTGGCTCGCCGAGTTTGTAGCGTTCAATTTTCAGAGCGCGTACAAAACCCTTTTCATCGCCTAGAATTTCGCTGGGGTTTTGCAGGTAGCAAAACTCAACCCCTTCTTCCATAGCGTGGTGAATTTCCTCTGCCCTTGCTGGCATTTCTGCGGCTGTTCTGCGGTAAATTATGCGAACCTTCGCGCCTAAGCGCACAGATACCCTAGCAGCATCCATAGCTACATTGCCGCCGCCAAGCACAGCGACTTCCTTCCCTTCCCAGAGCGGCGTATCAGCAAAATCCCTCTCATAAGCACGCATCAAATTTGCCCTTGTCAAAAACTCATTTGCAGAAAAAACTCCGTTCAGTTCTTCGCCCGGAATTCCCATAAAAAGCGGCAGCCCTGCACCCGTGCCTATGAATGCGGCATCATAGCCGTCTTTTTTTAGCAAATCTGAAATTTTACGCGTTTTGCCAACCACGAAATTCATTTTGAACTGGACTCCCATTTTTTTCAGCGTTTCTATCTCTTTGTCCACAATGGAATTTGGCAGGCGGAACTCTGGGATGCCATAGCGCATAACTCCACCGAGTTTGTGAAATGCCTCAAAAATGGTAACGGAATGTCCTTCTCTGCGAACATCTGCGGCAACCACAAGGCTTGCAGGTCCAGAGCCTATGACTGCAACCTTCTTTCCTGTTTCGGGTTTAACGCTTGGGATTTTAACCGTGCCGCTTTCTCTTTCCCAGTCTGCGACAAAACGTTCCAGCCTTCCAATGGCAACGGATTTTTCAACGTCTTTTAAACTTATTCCAACTACGCATTTTTTTTGGCATTGTTTTTCCTGTGGGCAAACTCTGCCACATACGGCTGGCAAAAGCGATGTTTCTTTGATTGTATCTATGGCGTTTTGAAAATCTCCCTCTGCGATATGGTATATGAATTTTGGTATATCTATGCGAACCGGACACCCATCTATGCAACCTGGCTTTTTGCAATTCAAGCATCTAAGAGCTTCTTTCTTTGCTTCTTCGGCAGAATAACCGATAGCCACCTCATTCATCGTTTTTGAGCGAACTTCGGGCTGCAGCTCCGGCATTTTTTGCGGAGGAATGGCTAATCTTTCCTTTACTGTTAGATTTTGCATAAAGAGAATTTAGTAAACGCTGGTTAGATTAAATTTCTATATATAGTAGCCACAGATTAACTCTGAATTTCGCTGTGGCGTTCCCCCCGTTAGCTCTCCGAGCGGAAAAAACGGGGGGACGAATGGTGATTTTTGTTAAAAAATCTCCATTCAAGGGGGGAATGCTGATTGAATAAAATTGAGGTTGTGAATTAATCAGCATTTACTATATTATTACCTATGGCAGATAAAAATTTAGGTCCGCAATACTTAACGGCAGATGGCCGTTTTACCAAAGAGCGCCCAGATTGGATGCGTCCCAGAGGCTGTGAGCCGCCGGCAAAAAAATATGAAGTACGCCAGTTGAGCGAAGGAGCCGCCAAGAAAGTGGCTGGAGTGCTGCACGTTATGCTGAATGATAAGAGCAAATCTTAATCAACATCTGCCTCGTCTGTTTCGCTTGCCTCGGGCAGAGAATCTTTTGGGTTCTTTTTCATTTTACTCATATCGTAATAAATGCCAGAGGCCATATTTCCGTTTACCTTGATTTTGCTCACTTGTGTCGAATCAAATGCGATGAGAATGGATTTTCCGGTTGATTCGTTTTTGCCATCTACTTTTCTGCTTGGCGTTATATTGAACACAAGGCTTTCGGCGTTGCCGTTTACCTCCGCGATTTTCATTCGCCCTAAATCAAAGGAAATATCCAGCCTGTCGCCGTTCATTTTGTTCACATATTTTGGCAAGTCCATTTCGTAAAATAAGCCTTTGGCATTTACATTTACATACAAACGTTGCGCCCTATTGTTTTTCACCGCCAAAAAAAGAGTATCGCCAAAAACTTCTGAGTATTGAGCGGGTTTTTTACTGGTAGAGACGGTTTGCTGCGTGCCGTGCGCATTTTGAATAACCAAAACAGATTCCACCTCGTTGTTATTCAACTTCACAAACATAGAATCGCCAGAAACAACATAATCGCTCATGTGGCATATAGGGTTTCCTTTAAGGGATAAAAAGCCTTCTTTTTGATTGTAAACACCTGTATCTCCGGTAATCACAACTTCACGCCTAGTTATTAAAACTGAATCTGCGGCAATGGCTATTTGCTTATTCTGGTCATAAGTCATTGTTTTTGAGCGAATGGCAAGGGTGTCTAATTTTCCTTTTTCCATAAAATAGTAGTGGGCAAGTGGTTGAAGTGGAATTTCCAAAAACTCTGTTCCTCGGTTATAAATTATTTTTTCGCCAAAGAACGCACCCTTGCCAGCAGAATCGCGTGCTTCCGCATTGTTTTCTGCAATGGCGGTATTGGTTCTTCGCATATAATTTCCTTTTTCCGCTCTTATATTTCCTTTTGGGTAGCGAAAGTCAAAACCGTTTTCGCTGTACACGGCATCGGCATTTCTGTCCCAGTGAGCGCGCTCTGTTCCAAACGTAACGGAATCGTGCCGGAATTTAACATTGCCTTGCAAATGCAAGTGCCCCTCTTTTCGCATTGCTGCAAGTGAGTCTGAGCGTTCCATAACAAGGGGCATAGTTCCTTTTTCAATTTTTGCACCTGGCAAATACGGAGTTTGCGCAAAAACCGCCAAAACCGAAAAAAGAAGTAAAATAACCCACATACGATTTAAGATAGAAATAATTTAACCTTTTTTAACATATCTTTTATATCTATTTATCAGGATTTTCCAAAAAAATGCACGATTTTGCAAACACTTGTTGACATTTTTCACTTTTTTGGATTTTTTTTCCAAAAAAGTACGTCTAAGTAAGTAGAAACAAAAAATGGAGGTTTCTATGACCGAGGCTAAAACCAACCGCAAATATAAAGATAGCGTTTTCACGCTGCTATTTGGCGAGAAAAACAATCTTTTGGAGTTATACAATGCCATTAGGAACACAAACTATGGCAGAGACACGGATATTCGCATAACCACGCTTGAAAATGTACTGTTTATGGAACGCATAAACGACATTTCTTTTGTAATAGAAGGCAAACTGGTGGTACTTATTGAACACCAATCTACGGTAAACCCAAATATGCCGCTAAAAATGCTTATTTATATGGGTAGAAATTATGAAAAGATAATTGACAAAGATGCTCTTTACAGCACCAAAAAGATGTCCATACCCAAACCTGAGTTTATAGTGCTGTACAACGGAGTTGACGAATGTCCCGATAGGCAAGATTTAAAACTTTCCGATATGTTTATTGAGCCTTTGGAAGAAGGCATAGCCAGCCTTGAGCTAGTCGTGAACGTTTACAACATAAACAAAGGCAGAAACGAGGAAATGGCAACTCGTAGCGAAAAGTTGAGAGGCTACGAATTTTTTATATATTTAATAAGAGAGTACCTTAAAACAGGCATAGACAGGAACTCAGCTATAAGCCGTGCTGTTGGTGACTGCATAAGGCAGAATGTGTTAAAGGATTTTTTGGAGAAACACGGTTCGGAGGTGCATAATATGGTGTTCGGTGAATGGAATTGGGATGATGCCAAGCGGGTTTGGCAGAGAGAGGCTAGGGAAGAGTTATTTGAACTTTTGGAAAGTGGCGTTTCCTTAGCAGAAGCCAAGAAAATACTCCAAGGTGAAACTGCAAATCTCACCAAGCCTTTCGGGTGCTCTTAGATTAATCCTTCAAGCAACGTACACTATAATAATCATTGCTTATACCGTAGATATCTTGAAAGGTACCATTTCCGTTGTAGTCTATTCTTCGGCGGTAGGCTGAGTCAGCACTATGTCGCGGTTGCGTGGAAGTCCACCAAGTGGCTTCCTTACCGATACCGTCAAAACCGATATTACTGCCCTTACCCCAACTGTAACCGCTCGGCAAAGCAGCAAAGCCATAATCATCCGTACCGTTGCCAGTGCTGTCCCATTTGGTGGTCGCCTTCAAGAGTTTGCCTGCCATTGCCTTGTCTCCGGAACAATTTCCAGAGGTAGAGCAACTCGGATCGATGTATTGCATTAAAATACCCCATTCAGTAAGTGAAGGGAGATGCCATTTAGGGGGACATATTTTATTCGTTGTATCCATTGCTGTTTGCCAATTGTAAAGCCTGCCGTAAATTGTACAAATTGCATCTTCGTTGTCGTAGCATCTGCTACCGTCCACATAGTAGTTCAAATTTTGTGCCATCCAAGTTTGGGTACCTATTTCAACAGTCTTATAGGTTTGCCCACCTTTATCAGTCATTGAACCGTATTGTTTCATAGTACCGTTGGAACAATATTCCTTGTCAGTGTTATTATAAGATGTGCAGTTATCTCCTTTTGGGAATTTCACTCCTTGTGCTATGGCACGTTTTTCAAACTCTTCTATCAAAGCCTCTATTCTTGCAGATGTCACCCCTTCCACTTGCTCTGCCAAATCCCATATAGGAATAAAACTTTGAGCAAAATCTTTTATGCCTGTGGTTCTTGCATTATTCTTTATTGAACTTACCCAATCACCATATTCTTCTACAAGTTTTTCTATATACGTAGATTTCAATTCCTTGCCTCCATAAGTTTGATAATTGAATGACATATTATTTTCCAATTCGTTTTTCCTTTGCTCATTTGAAGTACTTGTTGAGCTACTTGCTCCGGCACTTGCTGCAGCATCAACTTTATTAAAACTGAGTTTTGCGGCTACTTCCATATCTTTAGCCGAAGTAATAAGCGAACTATTTTCAGAACCAGTTGTATAACCAAGATATGTATAATTAGCCTCCAAAGAACCTCCTTTGAAATATTGAATAAAAACGTGACTTCCATATCGGTCTAAAATAGCACCGGGGCTTTTTGTCGATTTCAAATCAGAAATAAAATCGGCAGTTAAGTATTTTGATAAATTTCGCGCAGATTCCGAGCCGCTCTTTATTTGGTCTTCGTCAGTGTAGAGATATGAGCGGACTTGGGAATAAAAGTATTTTTTTGATGAGCTTTGCTGTGAGCTATTGCTTGTGTTCACAGCAAATTTGGTTTCAAATCCCGCGCTGAATACAAATGGAATTTTTACTGTCGCACCCAAACTTGTACTTATTTTCATGCTTTCGTTTCTGCTGCTATAAAGTTCTTCTATTGTGCTGCCAGAGAACCAAGCATATTCCTGCTTGCCACCCGATTTGCCTAAGTCTAGAATACCTTCCTGGCACATTTTATTTTGGTCTAAAACGGGAATATTTTTTACATCCGTCCAATTTATATAAGGGCTTCCAATAACATCATAGCCCTTGCCCAAATCATTAGGGTCGCAATTACCGTTAGAGCCTGTACCGCCAGAAGAACTTGAAGGTTCCCCACCCTGCGTTTCAGGCTGTGGATCACAAGCGAAAAGGGTTAATGCCAAGGCAAAAATTGCCGCCAATGAGAGAAAATAGGTAGTTTTCATAATGAACTCCTTTGTGAGGGGATTACTATTCTGCTAATACAAATCATAACTAGCAGTAACATACAATTATTTTTGTGAAAAGTCTATTTCACACCCCTTTTTTCACAATTCGGCAGGCTTCAAGAATTTTCTCTCTGTCTTTTTCGCCTTTTTCATTTTCCACACCGCTGCTCAAATCTATGCAGTATGGATTCAGCTTTACGGCTTCTCTGATATTGTTTAAATTTATGCCGCCGGCCAAGAAAAATTCCTTGTCGCATTTAGGGATTAAATTCCAGTCAAAAGATTTGCCCGTTCCGCCTTTGCCATTATCAAAAAGCAGGTAGTCTGCATTTGCAGGCTTTGCGCTTTCTATGTTCACTGCTTTTATAATAGGCACATCGCAAGTTTTTTTCAGCGTATTTATATAATCTTCGCTTTCATTGCCGTGCAGTTGTGCGATATTTATTATGCCAGAATTATACAGCTTGGTTATAGAGGGAATTTCCGCATTCACAAACACGCCAACAGCCGTTATTTGCGGACTCAACCGCTTTTTAAACAATGCGGCTGTTTCAGAATTGATTTGGCGGTGGCTCTTTGCAAAAACAAAGCCAACAAAATCTGGCTTTGCTTCGTTTGCAAATTCAATATCCTGCTCTCTGAACAACCCGCATATTTTGATTTTTGGCACTTTTCTCTACATATCCTCCAATTCCTTTCCCTTGGTTTCTTGAACTTTTTTCAGAACAAAGAATATGCTTACAAAGGCAAAGAAGCAGTAAATGCCGTAAGCACCACCGAGACCTATTTTTGCTAACATAATTGGGAATGAACTTGATATTGCAAAGTTGGAAATCCATTGCGATAATCCGCCAAGGGCAAGAGCTGCGCCACGAATGCGGTTGTTGAACATTTCGCCTAGCAGAACCCAGCATACAGGTCCCCATGAGAATGCAAAAAATACCACATAGAAATTTGCAGATATAACCGCAATATAAGCAACTGCACCGCTGATTTCTGGATTACCATTAGAATCCAAACCTGCTGTGCCAAATATAGCCGCCATAATGCCAAGAGTTACGAACATTCCAACAGAACCTGCCAAAAGCAAGGGTTTTCTGCCGAGCCTATCTACCAAAGCAATGGCTATAACGGTACTTGCTATATTTACAGCAGAAGTTATAACACTTGTTTTCATAGCATCTTGCGGCTGAAAGCCAACTGCCTCCCACAGAAGAGTGCCATAGTAGAAAATCACATTTATGCCGACAAATTGTTGCAATGCCGCAACGCCTATTCCAACCCAGACAATGGGAGCCAAACGGGTTTTGCCAGAAACTTTTTCCAACAAATCGCTGAACTTTGGAGCCACTTCGGAGTGCAAACTCTTTTTAATATCTTCTATTTTTTGGGCTACAATGCTAGGCGAGAGAATTTTGCCCAAAATTTCACCAGCTTTTTGTGGCTGCTTGCGAGCTACCAAATAACGGGGGCTTTCGGGGATAAACAAAACGAGCAATCCATAAAGAGCCGCAGGAACGCACTCTACCCAAAACATCCACTGCCAAGTTTCAAAAGCGCCTATTTTTGTAACATCTATCGGTGAACGAGTTACTTTGTCTATAATCGCAGCACCCTCACCGCCAGCAATTTCGCCTAGGAAATAATTGGAGAGAAGAGCCGCAAAAATTCCTATCACTATAGCGAACTGCTGCATAGTCGCAAGCCTTCCGCGCAAAGGTGCGGGGGAAATTTCTGCGATATAAGCTGGAACAATAATGCTAGCCGCGCCAACACCAACTCCACCAATCACACGCCAAACAATGAATTCTATCATATTTGCCGCACTTCCCGCTGTTGTGAAAAAGTAGGGGTTGCCAGAACCTATTGCACTGACTAAAAAAAGAACGCTAGACGTTATCATAACCTTGCGACGTCCGAATTTGTCTGCCAAGGCACCTGCAAAGAAAGCACCGCCTGCCGCACCCAAAACAGCTATTGAAGCCGCAAGCCCAAGTTGGGCATCGTTTGCACCTAGCTTGAACCTAAGAGCATCTAGGGTTCCGTTTATCACAGAAGTATCAAAACCGAACAAAAAGCCACCTATGGCGGCTGCACAGGCTATAAACAATGCATAGCCTACTGAATATTCCTTTTGAGCCATAGCTATACTCCTATATGTAGATTTATGTGTGAAATATAGTAAACGCTGTTAAATGCACCTTAAAATTGATTCCAAATGAATTTCAATCCTTGGCTTACGTAATTAGGCATATAGGTATCGGAGCTTATCAGAGGAATTTTATTGGTTATAGCGTGTGCCATAATTATATGATCAAAAGGGTCTTTGTGACCTGAGATAGGTTCTATTTTGCCTAACGTAAGGATATGTTCTTTTTTAATATAATCAACGGTAAAACCTAGTTCATCTATCGCTGTAAAAATATCCTTTGTCGTTTTCCATTTGGCTACTTTAATTTTTTTTGCTCGCAATAGCAAAACAATCTCCTTTATGCTTTCAGAACTGATGTAGATTTTATTTTCGTAGTCGCCAATAATATATTTAACATCTTTGCTCAGTTTATCTCGCTCTTGTATTACAAAGAGAAAAATATTTGTATCTATGAGGTATCTCATTAAGTATACCACCAAGGCGTGTCGTATTGCCTTAATACGGCTTTCATATCGTGAATTACCAAACCTATGCCATTGGGGTGCTTTTGCCACCATAAAGCACATTTTGATAATTTCTTTGGCCTAGCTTCTGCTTTTGGCTTAACTACTTCTTTTTTTGCTGCCTTTGGCATAAAATTCTCCTAATTAAAATTTGGGTTGCTTTAGGGCGACGGGATAGTAGAAAAAGAATATTCCCTAAAGGCTTGCTAATAAGATAGAAAATTAAATTTGCAAGGGGTCTGCCCATAGGCGGCAATGGCAAGAAAGGGATTTCTAACTTAACCCCATGATTATTCTCCCTGCCCTTGAACAGGACTTTGAATGGATTAAAGTAATTCAAAGCGAAGCGGGATTGCCTCTGTGGAAGCCCAGTTCTGCTTCTTGGGTTTTGGAGCGGAGTGCTTTTGTTATATGGCAGGTTGCAGGCGATGAATGCGAGCTTTTATCCATTGCGGTTAATGCCCACGAGCGGGGCAAGGGTTATGCAAAAGCTTTGATGGAACATAGCCACAAAGAACTTGCAAAACAAGGCATTAAAAAATTTTTTTTGGAAGTGAGAGAAAACAATACCGCAGCAATATCTCTTTACAAAAAATTTGGATATGAGAAAATCGCAGAGAGAAAAAAATATTATGCAGACGGAGAATGCGCGGTGGTGATGAATTTAATTCTCAACTGAACACAACATCATTATTACCTTCAATAACCTTGCCGCACTCAATAACTGTTTCGCCTTTGCCTTCCAAAAATTTACGAATTTCTGGCACCTCGTTTGGGGCTACAAATACCAACATTCCCATTCCCATATTGAATGTGCTGTACATTTCGTCTCGCTCAACGTTTCCGCATTTTTGGATTAGGTTGAAAATTTCTGGAATCTTCCAAGCCGAACGGTTTATTTGAACAGAGACACCTTTGGGAAGAATACGGGGAATATTGCCCTGAAAACCAGAACCTGTTATGTGCACCAAACCCTGCAATTTCTTTGCGTGAACCAAATCTATCAAGGAGTGATAGTAGCTGCGGTGCGGAACAGCCAAAGCCTCGCCTATTGTGCCCTTTATTCCGTCTGCTTTTGAATCCAGCTTATAGCCACCTACCTCAAGCAATGCTTTGCGGGCAAGGGAATAGCCGTTTGTGTGGAGACCTGTGGACGGAAGTCCCAGAACAACAGTGCCTGGCGCAATGCTTTTGCCGTCTATGATTTCATCTCTTTCAACAACGCCTATTATAGTTCCAGAAATATCGTATTCGCCTTCGTGATACATACCGGGCATCTCAGCTGTTTCGCCACCGATTAAAACGCAGTCGTTTTCTCTGCAGGCAAGTGCCATGCCTTCTACTACGGCTTCTAAAACACCGCTTTCCAGCTTTCCTGTTGCCAAGTAGTCTAAAAAGAAAAGGGGTCTGGCTCCCTGAACGAGGATATCGTTGCAGCAGTGGTTCACAATATCTTGGCCTGGCAGGTTGTGGCTTTTTAATCCAAAATGCACTTTTAATTTTGTGCCCACCCCGTCAACCGAAGATACAAGCACAGGCTCTTTTAAGTTCAAATGGCTTAAGGTGAACAAGCCACCAAAATTGCCAATATCGCCTAAAACGCCGGCATTAAAAGTTGTGCGAACAAATTTTTTAACGCCGACCATAGCTTTGTCGGCTCGTGCAAGAGAGACTCCCGCATCTTCGTAATTCATTTATTCCTCTACAGATCGTTCAGCATCTTTTCTATGAGACCAGGAGCGAAACGGTCTTGACGTTTGCCGTTTACATAGAAGTTCGGAGTTCCTTGAACTCCCACTTCAGAGCCTAGCTTCATATCGCGGTCTATTATGGCTTGCTTGTCGGCATCCAAAACCATATCTTTTTTGAATTGCTCAATATTTGGTACGCCTACTTTTTTAGCGGTTTCTATAAAGGTAGAATCGTTAAGGCTTTGGAAACTAGGTGCAAGTGCCCAGCGATATTCCCAGAATTTGCCCTGTTTGTGAGCAGCCATTGCAGCGGCAGCAGCGGCAGGGGCATCTTTGTGGAAACTAAGCGGAAAGTTTTTATACACTAAGCGAATTTTGTCTGGGTTAGCCTTGGTTAGAGAGTCTAGGTAAGGGGTAATCCTTGCGCAATAAGGGCACTGGAATTCGCTAAACTCAACAATCACTATTTTTGCCTTTGGGTTGCCTATGGAAGGGCTACCTACGTCTAGTTGCAAGTCCCAGACTTTGTTGGCGTTTTCAATTTGCTCCTTAACTTGTTCATAAGAGGAACCCATTCCTCTTTCTAGAACAAAGCCTAGAACGCTTTTGATTTCGGCAAGCTCGGATTGCAGAGCTTCTAGGCCTTGAGGTGCGGGTTTCGTAGCCTCACAAGAGACTAAGGAGAGAAATAACAGCGGAAGAATGATAAATTTTTTCATGCGTATAATATAGTAAATGCTGATTAACTCACAACCCTCACAACCTATCCCAACTCATCCAGAACATTTTCCTCATTTTTGGCGCGTTTTGCCAGATTTTCGCAATGTTTTATTTTACCCTGTATTTCCCGATATAAATCAAAATCATTCCGTGCCTCCTTTAATTCAGCTTTTAGGCGTGAAATTCGGAGTTTGAGGAGCGCGTTTGAAAAATCCATTATTGCGCTTTCACTTGTCCAGGGTTTTTCGGGCAGCCGGCTCAGCAGTTCTATATGGGAGGCTGGCAATTTGTCGTAAAGGATTTTCAAATCTATTTTGCCCGTTTCTTCAAAAAGGGCATATCCATAATCCAATAGCTCGGCAAGCCAACGCGAGCTTAAAAGGCAAGGGTCGCAAATTTTAATGGCTACTGCCTGAAGCTCGGGGTTTCTGAAAATCACGCTCACAAGCCAAATCTCATCGCTTGGCAGGGATTTCCAAGGAATTTCGGGAGCCGTTTCTGTTGTTTCCTTAATTTGATTTCCAAAGCTCTTTTTTGTCTGCAAAGCAGGCAGGTTTTTATCTGCTCCAAATCTTTCGTTTAATAGGTTCAAATACTGCTTTTTGAGTTCGGGGTTGTTCATTGAAGCTATGAGTTTTTTTGTTCTTAAAACAAAATTTGCCTTTTCTTCGGGGCTTGAAAGCGGGCTTTTATCCGCCAAATAGTTGAGCCAGTTTTTTGCTTTCTCCTGCAATTTTTTGAAAGCCGCCGATCCACCTTGCCTAACTAGGGAATCAGGGTCTGCTTTTTCTCCGCTCTCGGTTGTTAAATTCACAATTTTAATGGCAAAGCTCTGCGAGAGCAAAACCTCTATGCAGCGTTCCGTGGCGGTTTGTCCGGCAGCATCTCCGTCTAGGCTTATGAAAGCGGATTTTGTGTACCTTGCTAACAATTTTGCCTGAGTTTCAGAAAGGGCTGTGCCAGAAATTGCCACCACATTTTCCACACCGCTTTGGAACATTGAAATAACGTCAAAATAACCTTCAACCAAAATCACGGAATTCTCTTTTGATATTGCCTTGCGGCTTTGGTTTAACCCAAAGAGAATTTCGCTTTTGTTGTAGATAAGAGTTTCCGGCGAGTTCATATATTTGGCAGGGCTGTTTCCACCCAAATCGCGACCGCCAAAACCGACTATGGCCCCTGATAAACTGCAAATTGGAATCATCAACCTGTCTCTGAATTTATCAAATGCTTTGCCGTCTTTTTCTGCGGCGAGGCCAGCCTTTAAAACAGATTCGGGCTTAAATCCGTTATTGACCGCTGCTTCTAAAAATCCGATTTGAGGAGCATAGCCAAGCCCAAATAAATCCCTTGTTTTTTCGGTTATTTCTCTTTGTTCCAAATACTTTTTTGCAAACTCGGATTTTAAAAGCTGCTCCTTGAACCAAGAGGCAGCAAACTCGTTTATCTTGCGGATTAAATCTTTTTCTTCGCTATTTTCATCTTGAATTTGCGTTAATTTTGGCAAAATAAAACCAACGGTATTTGCCACGAATTCTATTGCGGTGCGAAAATCCACTTTTTCGTGTTCCATAACAAACTTGAACACATCGCCACCCGCTCCGCAGGCAAAGCATTTGTAAATGCCAATATGCGGGTTCACGTTCATGCTGGGGTTGCTGTCGTTGTGAAAGGGACAAAGCCCTAAAAATTTTCCTCCGCCAATTCGTTTTAAAGGCATAAATTGCTCTATCACCAGGCTTATGTCTGTCGCTTCTTTTAGCTGCCTTATTGTTTCATCGCTATAAAAAGACATTAGAAACTTCCTTCTAAAAATCTTTGCAGGATTATTGCGGCTGCGGCTTTGTCTATTTTGGTTTTTGGTATTTTTGTTTTAGGGCAACCACGGGGGGCTGCCCTTACGGCTGCGGTTGCCTCTTGGGTGCTGTATGATTCGTCTTGTATGTGCAATTCTATTTTGGGGAATTTTTTGCGCAGTTCGGAGGCGAAGGCTTCTACTGTTTTTTGCTTGCTGTCGGGGTGGTTGTTTGGGTGGATTGGCATTCCAAGGACAAAATCGGTTATTTTGCTCTCTTTTGAGAGTCTTTCCAGTTCTGTCCACAAGTTTTTTTCTTTTAAGTCTATTGTTTCCCTTGGGAATGCTATGCCCACAAGCTCGCTGGCATAGGCTATTCCAACTCGCCTTTCTCCATAATCTATGGCAAGGTAATTTTTGGGCATTGAGGGAATATAGAAATTTACTCACCCTGCCAAATCACTTCGTGGGCAGGGTTCGCCCTACGGGCTGTCCTGCGGACATTAAAAAATCTCTATTTATGCCTTTAACAGGCACGAGATTTTTTTCTATATTATACCCTAAATATGACCAATATCGGCAAAACGACATTTAACGCTAGGGCTTGCGGTGCAAGCTCTCAGAATGTTTTTTGTTTCTGCCCCCCCCCCCCCCCCCTATAAGTTTCCCTTCAACAAAGGAGTTTACTATGAAAACAAATAGACGTTTTCTGCTGGTGGCTATCTTCGGATTTGCCTTGACATTCACATTTTCTTGTTCATCAGGCGATGATACTGGCGGCAGTATTCCATTCAACGAAAACTCGCAAATCTACAATAGAGATGGTCGCACCCTCTATAAGAAGAACGGAATAATTGAAGCTTATGGTGGAATGACTTGTGACGATTATGAGGATTGTGAGTGGCATGTAAAAGTAGGAAGTGTAACTAATGGGGTAGTCAATCTTGAACTGGATAAAGCAGTACCTGCTGATAAATATTTAAAGAATTTTCTTGATGAAGAACAAAGTTCTTGTACTTCTTATCCCGAAAATATTAAAATATTTGGCGAAGAATTTGTACTAACTAATGGCAATGGAAATATTATTGGCGGCTTGATGATTTATTATGAAGATGAACAGGTTATAGAATCAATTTTTTATGCGTATTTTTCAAAAGATGGAAAAATAGCTTGTAACTCAAGTAAAAGAACTTGGAACTTGGATGTCAAAGAGGGTTGGAACAAAATATACTTACGTCGCTATAACAATAAAGGAGCGATAAGAGAATACAGCACAAATAATATTCTAACAAAAGAGAAAGAGCTGAAGTGGATAATATGGGAAGAGGAAGAATAATCCTCACCCCTGCCAAAAGTCGGGGAATTTCCTTTGCAGAGATTCAGCAAGAGCTTGACACTATGGCTCTTTTTTTCTATATTTCTACCGATTTTGTTGTTATTTCGTTATATTTCCGTTTTTGGCGCGTTCGTCTAGTGGCCTAGGACGCTGGCCTCTCACGCCGGTAACACGAGTTCAAATCTCGTACGCGCTATAAAAAGCACTTTTTTTGCCTTTACCCTTGTTTTTGAATAAAAAAATAGCTATATTTCCAAAACAGAGTTATAATTGAGGAATTTATGGTAAACTGTCCTAACTGCGGATGCGAACACGAGGGATACTCCAAGAAAAAAGTTTTAGCAATAATTATTGGGTTTATTGTTATCGGGTTTATCTTTGCTTTTAAATACGATAGCATAGTCAATATGATAGATGGTTTTATGCACGGTGTTCTTGTAGATACACGCGGCAAGCAGGAATATAAAACCATTAAAATTGGAAATCAAGTTTGGATGGCAGAGAATTTGAAATTCAAAGTTGGTTATTCAGCTTGCTATGCCAATTTAGACGAGAATTGCGAAAAATACGGACGTTTATACGACTGGGTTACCGCACTCACCGCTTGCCCCGAAGGTTGGCATTTGCCGAGCTACACCGAATGGCAAATTTTAATAAACAATGCGGGTGGCAAAGAAGTTGCAGGCAGAAATTTAAAAAATGAAACTGGCTGGGACGAAGGCGGCAATGGCTCTAACTCCAGACGTTTTTCTGCCTTGCCGGGAGGTCTAGGTTATTCAAATGCAGTTTTTTACAGCGCAGGGGGTAGCGGCAATTGGTGGAGTTCCACTGAGCAAAATTCAAGCAACGCTTATTACCTCAATATGTTTTACCAAACAAGTGACGTGTCCGAAAGCGATGGCAATAAATTGTCTCTTTTCAGCGTTCGTTGCATAAAAAACTAAAATTCACAAATCAGCCACTGCTTCTGTTCTCAGGTTATTTATGACGTGTTCTGTGCGGGTGGCTGTGTTGTTTCCCATATAGTATTCAAGCATTTTATTGGTATTTGATTCTTGAGGCATAATCACGGGTTCTACCCTCATATCTTCACCTATGAACAAGCCGAATTCTTCGGGATCTATTTCGCCAAGTCCTTTGAAGCGAGTTGTCTCTGCCTGCGCACCTAGCTTTGCTTGTGCTGCATCTCGTTCTTGTTCATTGTAGCAATAGAGGGTTTCTTTTTTGTTGCGCACCCTGAACAGCGGAGTTTGCAAAATGTAAAGATGCTTCTCCTCTACAAGCTCTGGGAAAAACTGCAAAAAGAAAGATACCATCAAAAGCCTTATGTGCATACCGTCAACATCGGCATCGGTTGCTATAATTACCTTGTTGTAGCGCAGGTTTTCCAAACCGTTTTCAATATCGAGGGCGTGTTGCAAAAGGTTGAATTCCTCGTTTTCGTAAACCACCTTGCGTCCTATTCCATAAGTGTTGAGCGGCTTGCCTCGCAAGCTAAACACCGCTTGCGTTTGCACATCGCGTGCTGTTGTTATTGAGCCGCTTGCGCTATCACCCTCGGTTATGAAAATCATAGTTTCGTTTTTCTTTTCGTTTTTTAAATCTATCAGATGAACTTTGCAATCCCTCAATTTACGGTTATGAACAGCCGCCTTTTTTGCCCTCTCGTTTGCCAGCTTGCGAACTCCGGCAATCTCCTTTCTTTCCCTTTCGTTTTGGGCAATTCTCTCTTGAATGATTTTTGCGCTTTCTGGGTTTTTATGCAGGTAGTTGTCCACTTCTTTTGCTATGAAGTCCACCATCCAGTTGCGCAGTGCTGCACCGCCGGGGGCGACAGTTGTGCTGCCAAGTTTGGTTTTTGTTTGGCTTTCAAAAACAGGTTCTTGAATTCTAACCGAAACCGCTGCGAGCATATAATTGCGAACATCAGAGCTATCAAAATCTTTTTTGAAAAAATCCCTCACTCCTTTCACAACTCCTTCCCTGAACGCCGCTTGGTGCGTGCCGCCCTGCGTGGTGTGCTGCCCGTTCACAAAGCTAAAATAATGCTCTCCGTAAAGCTCTCCGTGTGTGAAAGCTATTTCAATGTCTTTTCCTTTGCAATGGATTATGGGATAACGCATGGAATCTTTTGCTTGGCTGGAGAGTAAATCAAAAAGCCCGTTTTTGCTCTCGTATATTTTGCCGTTGAAGTTGAGTGAGAGCCCTGTGTTCAAATAGGCGTAGTTCCAAATTCGCTCTTCCATATATGCGGGCAAAAAACGAAAATTTTTGAAAATATCCTTGTCCGGTTCAAAATAAACTTCTGTTCCATTTTTTTCGCTGCTGGGTTTTTCGGGATATTGCTTTATTAAATTGCCAAATTTGAACTCAGCTTTTTTGCATTTGCCATCTCTGTGCGAAACAACGCAGAAATAAGACGAGAGTGCATTTACCGCCTTTGTTCCAACTCCGTTCAAGCCCACGGATTTTTGAAAAGCCTCGCTATCATATTTGCCGCCTGTGTTCATTTTAGACACGCACTCAACCACTTTTCCAAGCGGAATGCCTCTACCCCAATCTCTTATTTTCGCGGAATGTTCTTTTATTTCAATATCTATTCTTTTCCCTGCACCCATAACAAATTCGTCTATGGAGTTGTCTATTATCTCTTTCACCAGCACGTAAATGCCGTCATCCGGGCTTTGCCCGTCTCCCAATTTGCCTATATACATTCCGGGCCGAGTTCTTATATGCTCGTTCCATTCTAGGCTTTTTATGCTGCTTTCATCGTATTTTACTGCCATTTGCGGGTAAGGTAGAAAATTTTTTTGGCATATTTGTATTTGACGTAAAGTTTTCTATATTCTACTATATAAGGAGTTCAAATGACCGTTGCTGCAATGTTAATGAAAGAAATTGAAACTCTGCCAGAGGAGTCTGCGAAAGAGGCTCTTGATTTTGTTTTGTTTTTGAGAAATAAAGCGAATCTAAATATATATACGCATTTTAAGCAAGCAGAAGAAACGAAGTTTCCAGGTATGGATAAGCCTGTTCATTTGGGGTTTGATTTGAAGAAAATTTCAAGAGAAGAGCTTTATGAAAGATAAAATTTTTGTTGATACGAATGTCTTTATTTATGCTTATTCAGATGACGATATACTAAAACATAAAACGGCAAAAACCCTTCTGCAAAATGATTTAGCGGAAGATTTTGTTATTATTAGTACTCAAATACTTAATGAATTTTATTCGGTGATGTCAAAAAGCAAATTATCTCATCAAGAGATAGCTAATTACGTGAGAGAAATTGCAAAGCAAACTTATGTGAAATTAGTTACAATAGAAAGCATTGAGCTATGTTTAAAGATTAAAGAAAAATATCGTTTTTCTTGGTGGGATTCTTTGGTTTTAACTTCTGCGTTAGAAAATGAATGCTCAGTTTTATATTCGGAAGATTTGCAACACGGGCAGATTATAGAATCTTCGTTAAAAATAGTTAATCCTTTTGCTTAAAGGATTGAATTCAAAATTTTTATGAAAAAAGATTTTCAATTTCTTTTCTTCCCATTGAGTCAAAATTGGTAGGTATGGAAATTTTGTCTTTCAAAAATCCAATTTTCTGTTTTTTGACAATAGGCTTGGCAAGTTCGTCTGCCAAATACTCCGTTGGTGCTGTTGCTACATAAGCCATAAAAATCCTCGTTTATGATAATGTAGAAAATTTAAACTTTTGCTTTTTTCAAAACATAATATTGGTCTGTAATTTCCTTATTTTGTGGGTTTAAAGAATTTAATTCTTCAATTATATCAAAATTGTGTTTCTTTAGTAATTCCTTTATCTGTTCGGGATAATAATATTTATAGACAATCGTATCTTCATAATGCTTCTTTTCTCCATCTTTAAGTGTTAAATCATATCTTGTTAAATATCGTATAATTTGCCTTGCTTCATCCGAATCAATGTTTTTCGTTGAACGAATTATTCTTGCATCGTTTTTTTTATCAATTAAATCATACGTTATAAATTCCTTGCCAATCCACTCCTTACCGTACGAGTCTTTAGGAAGAAAAACATTGAATAACAATACAGCATCATCTGACATATGTTCATATATACATTTCAAGCAGTTTTGTGCGCCCTCAGTATCAATTAAATGCTGAAAGGCACGCCACATCAATAAAACAAGCCCGAATTTTCTATTAAAGTAAAAATTTGACATATCACCTTTTTCTACTTGCAAACAGCTATGATTTTTTTCAGGAGAGAGCTTGCCCCTTAGAACATCCAGCATAGAATCGGACAAATCAAAAGCCAATATACTGCGACCGGAGCCTTTTATTTCCTCAAAGATAGGAATTGTCATTCGTCCAGTTCCACATGCAATTTCCATAATGTCGCCTTTTTGCTGTTTCACATAATCTAATGCGAATTTTATATCATCGTTTAATAACTGTCGGTTATCAAAGTCATATAAAAACGCAGTATTGCCATATAAACCGAAATTTTCCATAATTCAAAAAACCATCCTTTTTTGACACGCCTATAATTTAGAAAAAAAATGTGTTTTTGGCAAGGGTTTGGGGGTGAAAAATCTCTCAATAAAGGATCCTTTTTTGAGAATCCTCATTTTTCCTATCTTTCCCCAATGATTTACGGCTATGTAAGGGTATCAACAACCCACCAAAATGTTGAAAATGGCAGGTTTGAAGTGGCGAATTTCGCTCAAAAACAGGGTTTTCCAGTTGAAAAATGGGTAACAGAACAAATTTCCTCGCAAAAAGACTTAAAAAAGCGGAAATTGAGCACATTGCTCAAAAAGATACGCAAAGGCGATGTAATAATCGCAACTGAAATTTCTCGGCTTGGGCGAAATATGTTGGAGATAATGAATATTTTAAGTCTTTGCCTAAACAGGGAATGTCAAGTTTGGACTATCAAAGAAAATTACAAATTGGGCATTGACATTCCAAGCAAGGTATTGGCGGTTGTGTTTGGACTTGTTGCAGAATTTGAAAGGAATTTAATTTCCGCAAGAACAAAGGAGGCTTTGACGAGAATCAAGGCTGAGGGAAAAAAAACTTGGGCGTCCAAAGGGAACACAGAAGTCTATGCAGAAATTGGATATGTCAAAAGAAAGATTGCAGGGTATGCTTGATAGCGGAACTCGCAAAAAAGAGGTTGCCAAAATGCTTGGAGTTAGCGTTGCTAGTTTGTATAGGTATTTGAATTAAAAGGTGACACCCGGATTCGAACCGGGGAATCACGGTTTTGCAGACCGTTCCCTTACCACTTGGGTATGTCACCAAGGTCTTTAAATATAGAAATTTTTAAGGATTTTGTCAAATATTTGGCAAAATAGCAAAAAAAAGCTCCATTCAAGGGGGGCATTTACTATATTTACCCTACATCTCCGGGAGGGATGGCCGAGTGGTTTAAGGCGCACGCTTGGAAAGCGTGTTTACTCACGTAACGAGGGTTCGAATCCCTCTCCCTCTTCTTGTGCATATAGATAGCAACTTTT
>JAITFN010000071.1 GCA_031281345.1 Candidatus Fibrimonadaceae bacterium | reverse complement strand
TTATCGCGGCAGCTATCTATTTGGGCTTTTAGTTCGGGAGTTAGCTTGCCAAGCTCCTCAATGGTTTTTAAAACCGTTTCTTTGCGTTCTGCAAGTTCGGTTAAAGATTCCTTTCTGTGCTGAATATCGCGCAACTGAATTTCGTCTAGGTTATCAGTTTGGTCTTTGCGGTAGCGTGCAATAAACGGCACCGTCCCGCCTTCTTCCATAAGCTTGAGTGCCGCCTTAACGCGCTGTTCTTCAATTTTCAATTCTTCTGCAATTATGCTAGAAAATACCATG
Source organism: Candidatus Fibrimonadaceae bacterium (assembly GCA_031281345.1). Lineage (GTDB taxonomy): Bacteria > Fibrobacterota > Fibrobacteria > Fibrobacterales > Fibrobacteraceae > Fibrimonas. The sequence goes on along the minus strand of JAITFN010000071.1, from coordinate 2,879 downwards.
TTCCTTTCCTCTTTAATGAGGGTTTAAATATAGAAAAAAATTCTACCCCCGCAATTTTCACTTAGGCAACGCTCACAGAAGATTTAATAGTTCCGCTATATCCGTCTATAACCACATACCAAGTTCCTGATTCGGGAATTGTAATTCTATATGGAGAAAGATTTGTGTGCCCGCCGTGATACTCGAACTTCATGCTGTTTTTATACTTGTGAAGATTCGTAGTATCCAGCAATATCACATTGGCGGCATTGGAAAGCGTAACTTGAACAACTTCGCCCTTGTTGCAAAACCCTAAATTGTATTCTGTAAAATCCATAACAGACGAAATGTAGAAAAATTTTTACTATAGCTAAGGGGAATTTACTACATTTACCGCGATGACCAAATATATTTTCGTAACGGGTGGTGTTGTTTCTGGGCTTGGCAAAGGAATTACAGCAGCCTCTCTTGGCAGGTTGCTCAAACAACGTGGTCTTAAAGTCGCGGCTCAAAAATTAGACCCATATATGAACATAGACCCTGGGACTATGAGTCCCTTTCAGCACGGCGAAGTATTTGTAACAGACGATGGCGCAGAAACGGACTTGGATTTGGGACATTATGAGCGGTTTATAGATGAAAATCTCACAAAACTCAGCAACCTAACATCTGGAAAGGTGTTCTGGAATGTGCTTGAAAGGGAACGCGCTGGTGGTTATTTGGGCGGCACAGTGCAGGTAATCCCCCACGTTACAGAAACGATAAAAGAATTTATATATGCAGGGGCAGCTAACAGCAAAGCCGATGTTATGATCACAGAAATTGGCGGCACAACAGGCGACATTGAAAGCCAGCCGTTTTTGGAAGCCATTAGGCAAATATGGCTTGAAAAAGGCAATGATGATTGCTTGTTCATTCACGTAACTCTTGTTCCTTATCTAAAAAGCTCTGGCGAACACAAATCAAAGCCAACTCAACATTCTGTAAAAGAACTCCGTGCAATGGGCGTTTCACCAAGCATAATAATAGCGAGAGCAGACGAACCTATTAACAGTGGCATCAAAGAAAAAATAGCTCTTTTTTGCAACGTAAAACCGGACTGCGTAATTGAAAACATAACTCTCCCCACTTTGTACGAAGCACCGCTTATGCTCCACAAAAACGGCTTGGACAATGTTGTTTGCCGCGAATTGAAATTCACAGCACCAGAACCGGATTTGAGCGAATGGCAAAATATGATGCAAAAAGTTGCAACAAGAAACAGAGAGGTTTGCATTGCCATAGTTGGAAAATACGTGCAACTCCACGATGCATATCTCTCCATTATTGAAAGTTTAAACCACGCGGGATTTGAAGTGGGTGCAAATGTGAAAATAAGCTGGATAGACAGCAAAAACATAACTAATGAAAACGCCAAAGAAATACTGAGCGGAATAGACGGAATGATTGTTCCGGGTGGTTTTGGAGATAGAGGTATTGACGGAAAAATAGCCGCCTGCCGCTATGCAAGAGAAAACAATGTGCCGTATTTGGGTATTTGCCTAGGTATGCAAATTGCCGTTATTGAATTTGCGCGCAATGTTTGCGAACTCAAAGATGCTCATTCAAGCGAATTTGACGAAACCTCTCCGCACCGCGTAATTGACCTTATGCCAGACCAAGCAGGCTTGGTGGGGAGCGGCGGCACAATGCGTTTGGGAGCCTACCCTTGCAAAACCGCCCCTGGTTCCCTATTAAACAAACTCTATGGTCGTGACGAAATAAGCGAAAGGCACCGCCACCGCTTTGAATTCAACAACGAATACCGCGAAGCTCTAACAAGCAAAGGTCTTGTGATTTGCGGAACATCGCTAAACGGCAACCTCGTTGAAGCAATAGAACTGCCGAGAGACAGTTTTTTTGTGGGTGTTCAATTTCACCCCGAATTCACAAGCCGCCCGAATAAACCGCATCCGCTGTTTGTGGGCTTGTTGAGGGCGGCGATCAGCACAAGAGGAGAGAGCAATGAACTTTAAAGAGAGAAGAGAAAAAAAAGCGTTTTTGGCTTTGGCAAATGGAAGTGTATTTCACGGCTATTCTGTTGGTGCCCCATTGGATACTTGCGGCGAAGCAGTTTTCAATACAGGTTTGAGCGGCTACCAAGAAATTTTGAGCGACCCTTCTTATGCGGGGCAATTTGTGGTTATGACCGCACCCGAAATAGGCAACTACGGCGTTAATAAAGAGGATATGGAATCGCGAAAATTTTTCGCAGCCGGTTTTGTTATCAGAGAATTGAACGAACCCTCAAATTGGCGCAGCCAGGAATCTTTGAAAGATGCCCTTATTCGCTACAACATTCCGGCAATAGCAGGCATAGATACACGTATGCTCACTTTGGAACTACGTGAAAGCGGTGCGCAAAAAGCCTTTTTATGCACAAGCGGCAAACTGAGTACAGACGAAGTCGTTGCAAAGGCAAATGCCTGGCCCGGAATAGACAACCAAGACTACGCAAGCGTAGTCACTTGCGAAAAGGCTTATGAATGGAATTCAGACGGCGATTTGCACATTGTTGCTTATGATTTTGGAATTAAATACAATATTCTGAGAAATTTGCAACTCGCAGGAATGCGAGTTAGCGTTGTTCCCTCAAAAACAAGTGCAGAAGATGTTTTGGCAATGAAACCCGATGGAGTGTTTCTTTCCAATGGCCCAGGCGACCCCGCCGCTGTTGGCTATGCCATTGAAAATGTACGGAAATTGATAGGCAAGGTTCCGATTATGGGAATTTGTTTGGGTCACCAGATTATAGGGCTTGCACTTGGCGGCAAAACGCAAAAACTCAAATTCGGACATCACGGCTGCAACCATCCGGTTATGGACACTTCTAGCAACTGCATTGAAATTTCCTCCCAAAA
>JAITFN010000029.1 GCA_031281345.1 Candidatus Fibrimonadaceae bacterium | reverse complement strand
ATTCTCGCAGTTTTCGCAGCGAGTGCAGCACTCGCGCTGCTCGCTTGCTCAGGCAGTTCAAACAGCACCGATGAGGAGCAAATTGCCACTTTCAAAACTAAACCATTGACATTCATAGATGAAAGAGACGGCAAAACATATAGATATGTAAAAATAGGTACACAAGCTTGGATGGCGGAGAATTTGAATTATGCGGCGCCTTTGACAAATGAAGGTTCAGCAATAGACAATGAAGTGGGTAGCGTATGCTACGACAACAAAGAAAGTAACTGTGATAAGTACGGCCGTCTTTACTATTGGGTAACGGCAGTGGGTTTGCCTGCTGACTGCAAGGGCCAGATAATAAGCTTAGACTGCATCATTCCAAAAGGCACACAGACACAGCGTCAAGGCGTTTGCCCCTCTGGCTGGCATTTGCCAGATTCTTCGGAATGGGGGGCTCTGATGAATTACGCAAACATAAATTATGACCACAGCTATTATGGCAGCAATCTGGGAACCAAACTGATGTCCGAATCCATCGGTGGCACAGACAAATACGGTTTTAATGCCCTTCTTGGAGGCTATCACGTTCCTTCTAATAATGGTCTATTCACAGGCATTGAGGATGTTGGCTGGTGGTGGACTACCGATGTTGGTGAAGTAGGAGTCTATACTCTGGAAATATGGGGCAACAAAGTGGAAATATCCTCAACTCTCCCATCTGTCTTCTTAAGTTCAGTGCGCTGCGTTCAAGACGACCCTTCGCTGCCAGTAATTGCGGCAACGGGCGGTTCATCTGTTAAGGAAACGCCAAGCAGTTCGTCCATAAGCAGCTCGTCCGCAATCACTAAACCTACATTCACAAATACATTCACAGATGAGCGCGATGGCAAAAAATATGGATATGTTGAAATAGGCGAGCAAACTTGGATGGCTGAGAATCTGAATTACGCAGTTTACAAAAAAGATGGAAAAGTCGCTGATGCTCCTAACGGCAAGTGCTATATGAACGAAGAATCCAACTGCGATATATACGGCAGGCTTTACAATTGGGCGGCAGCTATTGATTCACTTTGCCCCGATGGCTGGCATTTGCCCAGCGATGCCGAATGGACAAAGCTGACGAATTTTGTAGGCAAGAATGCAGCTACCAAGCTAAAGTCCAAGATTGGCTGGGACAGCAGCGGAAATGGCACCGATGCTTACGGTTTTTCTGCCCTGCCTAGTGGCCATGGCATAGCAGGCGTAGGTTTCGAGAGGTTAGGCATCGTCACATTCTGGTGGACTAGCACAGAGGACGGTTATTTCAATATGGATGCCGTCGTACGGGCTATGTATTCCAGCAGCGATACTGTTAAAAGGGCTGACAACTATTCCAACAACCTTGGCAGTGTCCGTTGCCTGAAAAACCCTCCACCGCCTAGCAGCTCATCTGCTGCGACGATAAATCTGTGTGCGGGTTTTGCGGATGGAACAAAAAGAGAGCATTACGGAAAAGACAAACCGCAATTCTGCGATTCACGCGATGGACAAAAATATGTGTATGTGGAAATAGGCAAGCAAACGTGGATGGCAGAAAATCTGAATTACGATGTTGCTGGCGATTCCCCTACCGAAGTCAGAAAGTGCTACAATGATGACTGCACTGCTTATGGCGGCATTTACTTCTGGGCAACGGCTATGGATTTGCCCTCCACCTACAATACGCTGCCTTATACTGCTTCCGCAAAACACCAAGGCATTTGCCCTGCAGGCTGGCATATCCCAAGCGATGCAGAATGGACAACGCTTGAAAATTTTGTGGGCGATTATGCGGGAATCAAATTAAAAGCCAAGAGCGGCTGGGACAGCAGCAATGGCGTTTCGGGCAATGGCAATGATATGTACGGCTTTGCCGCCCTGCCGGGCGGCGATGGACTGGGCTGGACACCAGTCAATAGAGTAGGCATTTTAGGCAACTGGTGGAGCTCTACGGAGAGGGAGACCGACAATTGGGAACAGGCCTACACTAGAACAATAATGTACGACTACGATGGTTTAATCTATGATTCACGCATAAAAAAACTTTACGCGCAGAGCATTCGCTGCGTTAAGGATACGGAGAAATAACAATGAAAAAAATCATTCTTGCAGCTTGCGCTGCACTCGCACTCTTCGCTTGCTCAGGCAATGACAGCGAAGACTCAATCAACTCGGGCTTGGCTTCGAGTTCCAGCAAATCAAGCTCCAGCAATGCCGCTGCCATGCATAAAGCTAGGATATACGGCGTTGCCCAAAAAGGACCTTTCCAAAAAGCCTTGGTCACTCTGCATGAGCTGGACAAAAACATGGAAATAATAAAATCCCACCACGTGATAACAGACGACAGAGGCTATTACGAGATAGACATAAAGAGGGAGGGAGGCAAGATAGCTTCTCCTTATGTTAGCGTTGAGGTGAACGGAAGCTATGCCAACGAGGTGAGCGGCAAAACATCAAGCGATGCCATAACGCTCAAAGCGGTGGCTGATGTGTCTGGCAAAGACAATATGAACGTGAACGTTCTCACTCATTTGGAATACGACAAGGTTCTCAAGCTCGCCAAGGAAGGCAAATCTTTTAGCGAGGCAAAGAAGCAGGCACAGAAAGAGGTTCTTACCGCTCTTGGCGTTAGCGAGAGCGTTACAAGGAACAGCGAGGATATGGCTCTTTTCGGGGGCAACTCAAATGATAATGTGTTGCTAACTGTTTCCGTTCAATTGCAGGGGAATAGGACAACGAAAGATGTTTCCAGTTTGCTTTCGGAGTTCAGCAACCAAATCAATGAGAATGGTGCTCTGAGCGGTTCTGTCAAGTCCGAGGTGGACAAAGGGCTTAATGGCGTGGATTTGGGCAAGGTTAGGAACAATATACTGGCTTTGGAACCCTCTGCCGAAGTGCCAAATACATTCCCCAAAACAAGCAGCGGTTCTGGGAGTGGTTCAGGTAGCGGTTCTGGAAGTGGCTCTGGCAGCGGTTCGGGTAGCGGCTCTGGAAGTGGCTCGGGCAGCGGTTCTGGCAGCGGTTCGGGTAGTGGCTCTGGCAGTGGGTCAGGTAGCGGGTCAGGTAGTGGTTCTGGCAGTGGCTCCGTCAAATGCGGAAACTGGAACTATGATCCGAAAACGCACGAATGCGAAGGTGGCGAGCTGAAACCAATCGCACCGCCAGTCACCAATCTGTGCGAGGGTTTTAAAGACGGAACGACAAGAGAGCATTATGGAAAGCAGAAAGAACAATTCTGCGATGCTCGTGATGGCAAAAAATATGTGTATGTAACCATAGGCAACCAAACTTGGATGGCGGAGAATATGAATTTCAATGCCAAAGGCAGCAAGTGTTTTGATTACAATGAAGCCAACTGCGATGATATATGTGGCAGGCTTTACGAGTGGGACGGGGGAGCAGAAAGTAGCGTTTGCCCCGCAGGTTGGCGTATGCCTTTCGCAGAAGAGTGGGAGGAATTGTTTGAAGCGGTTGGTGGCACACCCCACTACCAAAGCACCATATTAGACTCCTACATGATGGGAAAACAGTTGCATGCCGTAAACGGCAATTGGCTACCAGGAGAACCGCTACCAACTGATGACTATGGCTTTTCGGCTAATGGATGCAGTATAGGAGGTCTCACGGTGAGTAGTAGCGAATTTGATTATGAACTCTGGAAAAGAAAGGCCTTTTGGTGGACTGCCAGTCTTGCTCCTGCCATCAACGACTTAGCTATATCCTATGAGTTGAACAACGGTTCTGGTACCAAGAATCAGAGGCAAGTTGATAGATCGCTGAGTGTTCGTTGCGTGAAGGGCGAAGAGCCTCCGAAATGCGGAGACAAAGTTTACAATCGTTTAGCGAACTTTTGCTACAAAGGCACAATATACGCTCGCTGCGGCAAAGAAGAATACGACCCTTCAACGCACACTTGCTCCCTCCTTGATTCAAAACCTTACAAGCACGAATATTGCGGCGATGCTAAATACAATCCCGAAACACAATTCTGCATAGAACAGTCTAAGGAAATTTTTGCAATTTGCGAAGGAAAAAAAGACTACGATACCGAAACGAAATACTGTGACGGAAACGGCAAGCTGCAAGACATTGTGGTATTCACAGATAGACGTGATAACCAAGATTATAAATTTGTGACTATTGGCGGGCAGACTTGGATGGCGCAGAATTTGAATTATCGCGGAACCGAGCCAGATACATTGGGCGTATGCTCTGGCAACGACCCTGAAAACTGCGAGAAATACGGCAGGCTTTACGACTGGACAACGGCTATGGCTCTGCCTGCTGAATGCGAGAGCAGTTCGTGCGCTTCGCAGATATCCGCGAAGCATAAAGGCATTTGCCCCGATAAATATCATATCCCGACAAAAGAAGAATGGAATGTTTTGATAAATTACATCGCCGACAAATATAGTTGTACAAAATCCAGTAACCAAGTGTGGGACTTTTCCAATTGTCCAAGCGTAGAAATCAAATTGAAGGCTACAAGCGGTTGGGACGCTTCCATCTTTTCCAAAGTCAATGGCGATGGAACTTACGGCTTTGATGCTCTGCCAGCGGGCTTCTACAATAACGGTTTCATGAATATCAAAAACTTTACCTATTGGTGGAGTTCTACAGAGTTCAGTACCACGGGTGCCGAATATGCGAATATTGGATTTCCGTATGGCGTCTATGTGGGAAGCTATAACTCTAAAACCATCATGTCAAGCATTCGTTGCCTAAAAGACCCACCTATCCAAAACGCACCTAAAATGTTCGTTGCCAAGAAATAAGCACCTGTGTTCTAAGGTTGCAAGCCGCTCCCTTCCAAAAGAGGGGGGCGGGTTTTTTATGCAGTTGCAGAGCTGGTTTGTTTGCGGAGGTGGTTCTCAATGTCGGCTAAGGTATAGCCTTTTTTTAGGAGGTCTAGAATTTCCTCACGCCCATCTTCCCTAGCCTCTCTCTGCCAAACCCTCTTGGCATCATCCCAATTCCATTCGCCGAACACCATATTATGCACCTCCGAACCGTGTTTCTCCAAAAAATCCTTCAACACATTCTGCCTTATGCAGTCAGCAACAGCACGACTTATCGCGGCGTATCTGTCCATACCTGCTTTAAGGTACTCTCTTATCAAATATATAAAAAATTCATAGCCTTTTAGCTTTTCGCTGCGCGTTGCCATTTCCTCATTCCTGCCTTTGTTTATGTTATACACATTCACCACAAGCTCAAGGTTGGCTATGCTCTCTTCCAAAGGCTCAATGAACATATCGGAGAATTTCAAAACCTGCTTGTCGGGGCATTCGTCAACTCCGTTGTACAGCACTATAAACTCTGGCTTGGGTATAAACATCTTTTTAGTGCTGTAAAGACCATCTTTGTCAATTATCTTTTCATAGTTTCTACCCATATAAATAAGCATTTTCAGCGGCATATTCGGGTTCACCGTAGATTGGTGCTCGATGAGCACCACCAGCTTGCCTTCAATCACGAAAGAGATGTCGTTTATGCGTTCCATAAACAGCACATCTTCAAGCGTGGTTATGCGAATATCCGTGTCGTTGCCATAGTTGGTGTTCCTGATGGCATTGTACAACTCCAAGAGATTGTTTTTCTCGCTGAATAGCAGCGTGAAAACGCTATCCTTGTAATTGCGGTTGGTTTTTGGCTCGGTCATAGAATTTCTCCATTTTTTTCCTGTTACTTACTTAGACGTAGGAAAACGGGAAAAAATCCCAAAAATCGTAAATTTGCAAACAAGTGTTTGCAAAATGGTGCATTTTTATTAGATTACCGCTCATTTCGGCTTCGCTCAATGGGCGAAAAGCCAATAAATCAACAATCGGGTTAATCCTGTTAATCGGGGTTCAGACAAGAAATTTATTACGACTTGTCAATGCCATATACCAAGAAGTCTATCTCGTCTTGTTTTTTGCCGGCTTTTAAAAGTGCTCTCGCAAATTCCGCCTGAATAGCAGATTTGGAGAGTTTGTTGCCGGATTCATCTACAGGACCGCTTGCAAACTTCTGATTTATCATATCTTGGACATTTGAATTGTCTAGACCGCTTCTGCTTACAGCCATTACGCACCCCCATTGGTTACAGGGTAGCGTTCTATATAATTCTTTGCTATTGTTAATACTTCTAAAATGGTTATTGCCACGCTTCCTTTTTTTTCTTTCTCTGCTTGGCAAATTTTAGTGACTGCGTTTTTTGCTACTGGGTCTGTGATGGTGTTGTTTTCAAGTAATTTTTCTACGCTTAATTTTCGTAAAAGCCCAATTTCTTGTGTAGGGTACCACATTACATTACCATAACCGTCTTGCCTATTTGCTACATCAATCACCCCTAGTTCTGCAAGACCGTCAATTACAAGACCTTTGCTTTGCGCTTCAAGTATTATTGTAATTCTTTTTGTGACTTTGCCGGGTTCTAGATGTTCATCAAAAAGAACTAAAACATTCTCTGCGGGAACGCTCTTCTCGAGCAATTCCTTCGTAGGAGGCATGAATGCAGTTCTTTTCTTCAAGTTTTAAACCTTCCTTTTATAGTACAACCAAAAATTCCAAAATATGGGAATTATATCCTTAATTCCCATATAAATTAATGTTTTATTGCATAAAATTTAAGCCATGACAAAGCCTCCTGCAAGAATTTGCTCAAAAGAAACACCGGAATAGCGACAAAAAGGAGCTATTTTCATAAAAAACCTCAAATTTAAAGACCAAGTTCTTACGACGCAAAAAGTATGCCACTTTTTTTTGCATTTCCCCCTTGACAAGCCCAAAAAAATTTTCTATATTGCCTTCGGTGACTTGCATAAGCAGGTTACGGCACACAAAGGCGTGTGTTTTTTCTTGTTGCCACAATGCAATGGGGGAGAACGCACGCCTTTTTATTTGAGGAGAAACTATGAAAGATATTCAAAATCTTTTCGGAAACTGCGTTTTCAACGATGCAGTTATGCAAACTAGGTTGCCCAAGGATACTTACAAGGCATTTAAAAAGATAATCTCTGAGGGTTCGCAATTAACCCCTGATGTTGCCAATGTAGTTGCCAATGCTATGAAAGACTGGGCTGTGGAAAAGGGTGCAACGCACTTTACCCACTGGTTCCAACCAATGACCAACATAACTGCCGAAAAGCACGATAGTTTTATCTCTCCCACCGGCACCGGAAAAGTAATTATGGAGTTTTCGGGCAAAGAACTTGTTCGCGGAGAGCCAGATGCTTCCAGTTTCCCCTCGGGCGGTCTTCGTGCCACCTTTGAGGCAAGGGGCTACACCGTTTGGGACATAACCTCTTATGCATTTATAAAAGACGGAACCCTCTGCATTCCAACCGCATTTTGCTCCTATGGCGGCGAAGCTCTTGATAAAAAAACCCCGCTTTTGCGTTCAATGGAAGCCTTAGACAAACAGGCAATGCGCATTTTAAAGCTTTTTGGCAACACAACCGCCAAACGAGTTATCACAACCGTTGGTCCAGAACAGGAATATTTCCTTATTGACAAAGAAATGTACCTAAAACGCCCAGATTTAATATATACCGGCAGAACTCTTTTCGGTGCACGTCCACCAAAAGGGCAGGAACTTGAAGACCATTATTTTGGCACTTTGAAGCCCAAAATTTCTGCCTTTATGAAAGATTTAGACGAAGAACTTTGGAAACTTGGTGTTTATGCCAAAACCAAGCACAACGAGGTAGCTCCTGCCCAGCACGAGCTTGCTCCAATTTTCTCCACCACAAATATTGCCACCGACCACAACCAGATAACAATGGAAATTATGAAAAGCGTTGCGGATAGGCACGGCTTAGCTTGCTTGCTCCACGAAAAACCTTTCGCGGGCATCAACGGCAGCGGCAAGCACAATAACTGGTCAATTTCCACGGACACAGGTATAAACCTATTGGAACCAGGCGAAACCCCTTACGAAAACGCTCAATTCTTGCTATTCTTGGTTGCAGTGATCAAAGCGGTTGACAAATATCAAGATTTGCTCAGAATTTCAGCGGCAAGCGCTGGAAACGATCACAGACTTGGCGCAAACGAAGCCCCTCCAGCCATAATATCCATATTCCTCGGAGACGAGCTAACTGCTATTTTAGAGGCGCTTGAAGCTGGCACGGAATATAAAGGCAAGGGAAAAAATCAAATGGAAATAGGAGTTACCACACTTCCTAGCTTCCCAAAAGATTCAACCGACCGCAACCGCACATCGCCTTTTGCATTCACCGGCAACAAATTTGAGTTCCGTATGCTTGGTTCTGCATTCTCCATTGCAGGGCCAAACTTTGTGCTGAACACAGTGGTTGCAGAAATTTTGCGTGAATTTGCAGATAGCCTAGAAAAATCAAAAGATTTCAAAGGCGATATGGCAAAACTTGTGAAAAACACTTTCCACGAGCACAAGCGCATTGTCTTTAACGGTAACAACTATTCCAGCGACTGGGTAACAGAAGCGAGCAATCGCGGGCTTTCAAACCTAAAGAATACAGTTGAAGCCATGCCTTCCTTTATTTCCAAAAAGAGCATTGAAGTATTCACTCAGCACCGCGTTCTAACAGAGCAGGAAATTCATTCCCGCTTTGAAATTCTAATGGAAGGCTATTGCAAAGTGATCCATATAGAAGCTCTAACTATGATAGATATGGTTAAGGGAGAGATTATTCCAGCCTGCATAGATTACCAAAACGAATTGGCAAATCTTTTGAACCAGAAAAAAGCTTGCGGGCAATATGATAATTCGCTAGAAGCGCATTTGCTGGATAAAATTTCCAAACTATCTGCTACTTTGCTAAAAAAGCTGAACACTTTGGAAACCTCAATTTTAGACTCCAAAGAAGAACAAGATGTTACAGCCCACGCAAGTTTCTACAGAGATAAGGTTTTCACATCCATATCTGAGCTTAGACTTGTTGTTGACGAGCTAGAAACATTAGTGGCAAGAAAACATTGGCCTTTCCCAACTTATGCGGAACTGCTTTACAGCGTAATTTAACCTAAACCAAGGAGGAACATAATGGAAACAGCAACAGAAGCAGTGTTAAATTCAGGAGATACTGCATTTATGATAGTCTGCGCAGCACTGGTGTTTATAATGACACCGGGGTTGGGCTTTTTCTACGGTGGCTTAGGCCGCCGCAAGAACGTGGTGAGCAACATGATGAACTCCGTGTTTATTTTGGGGCTTGGAATGGTGCTTTGGAACCTTATAGGCTACTCAATGGCTTTCGGTGGCGATGGCTTGTTCATAGGCGGTTTTAGCAAAATCGGCTTGGCTGGCATTGGCATAGACACTCTTGATGGTAGCATTCCAGAATTTGTCACCGTAGTTTTCCAGATGACGTTTGCGTTAATAACGCCTGCAATTATCACTGGATCGCTGGCGGGGAGAATGAAATTCAAAGCGTTGTTTGCTTTTATAGGTTTTTGGTCTCTAATAGTTTATTACCCGCTTGCGCACATGGTGTGGGGTGGTGGCGGCTTGCTAGGCGAAGGCTGGCTGAACTCGGTTGATTTTGCGGGCGGAAACGTTGTGCATATCTCTTCTGGTGTGTCTGGATTAGTGCTTTGTTTATTACTTGGCAGGCGTGAAGGCTATGAACTTCATACTTATAGAATTCACAATATTCCTTTTGTTATGCTCGGTATGGCTCTTCTATGGTTCGGCTGGTACGGCTTCAATGCTGGTAGCGCTGGTGCTGCGAACGGCTTGGCTGCACATGCATTTGCAACAACGTCTATTTCGGCAGCTGCGGCAATGCTTTCGTGGATGGCGATGGATGTTATTTTCAGTGGCAAACCCACTCTAATCGGTGCTTGCACAGGAGTTGTGGCGGGCTTGGTTGGCATAACCCCAGCTGCTGGTTTTGTTCCAATTTGGGCTGCTTTTATAATAGGCTTTTTGGTAAGCCCTGTTTGCTATGGCGGCATTTTGTTGGTTAAAAAGAAACTGAAAATAGACGATTCATTAGACGCCTTTGGTTGCCACGGCATAGGAGGCATTTTTGGCGGGCTTATGACTGGTTTGTTTGCCGACCCAAAGGTCAACGAAACTTCTGGCTTGTTCTTTGGCGACCCAGCACAGCTCGGACGTCAGGCACTTGCTATAGTAATCAGCATAGCACTTGCTGTTGTAGGCTCATTGATTTGCGCCGGAATTGTCCGTTCTTTCACATCGCTACGCGTTGATAGAAAACACGAACTTACTGGGCTAGATGTATCTGAACACGGCGAAAACGCATATCCAGCATATAACGGTTTGGATTAAGGAGGTAAACAGTTATGATTAAAATAGAAGCTATTGTTCGCGAAGAGAAGCTTGAGGATGTGAAGGCAGCCTTGAACAAAATTGAAGTCACTGGTATTACCGTTTTTCAGGTTATGGGATGCGGTGTGCAAAAAGGATATACCGAATTGGTGCGTGGGCAGCAGGTTGACTATGCCCTAAGACCAAAAGTGAAATTCGAAATTGTTGTGTCCACTGAAGAATGGGCAGATAAAACAATCAAGGCCATTCAAGAAGCAGCCTATACAGGAAGTGTGGGAGACGGTAAAATTTTCGCTTATGATTTGCGTTCCGTTATGCGGATTCGCACTAAGGAAACTGGAACCCAAGCCATAAACTGAAATAGGGCTGCGCAATGCACTTTACAAAAATGCACGGTTGCGGCAATGATTACATCTATATCAATTGTTTTGACGTAGAAATAAATTTGTCGCAATCGCAAGTGGTGCAATTATCAAATAGACATACAGGCATAGGCGGCGATGGAGTTGTGTTGATTTTACGCTCCAAAGTTGCTGATGCCAAAATGAGAATGTTCAATTTAGACGGCAGTGAAGGCAATATGTGCGGAAATGCCATTAGATGCGTTGCAAAATATCTATACGATAGTGGAATTGTTAAAAAAGAAAAAATGCAAATAGAAACGAAAAGCGGAGTGAAGGAACTTCAATTATTTATAAAAAATGAATTTGTATATTCTGTGAAAGTAAATATGGGAAAAGCAGAACTTGCCCCCGAAAAAATACCAGTAAAACTAGAAGGCGAAAGCATAATATCAAAACCGATAACCATTGGCGGCAAAGAATACTCAATAACTTGTGTTTCTATGGGAAATCCCCACGCTGTGAACTTTGTTGAAAACGTGGCAAGTCTTGATTTGCCAAAAATAGGTCCAGAGTTTGAAAACAATCCTCTTTTCCCAGAAAAAGTAAACACAGAATTTGTTGAGCTTTCAAGCAGAAACAACTTGAAAATGCGAGTATGGGAGCGCGGCAGCGGAGAAACTCAGGCGTGCGGCACAGGTGCCTGCGCCTCTGCCGTAGCAGCCGTTTTAAACGGGCATTGCGACAAAGATGCAGATATAAAAGTTCAGCTCCCTGGCGGCGAGTTAATTATTAGATATACAGACGAAGCCGTTTTTATGACGGGCAACTGCGAGAAGGTTTTTGATGGCGTGATTGAGGTGTGAATGGCATTTCATATTTTATGTTTTTTACTATATTTACTATTATGAAAACTTTACAAGTTGCTGTGCCAGATGTTGAATATGCTTCTTCGAATGAACTGCCGAAATTAGTTGAAGCGGAAAGGCTTAGGCAAATATTAGACAAATGCGTAGAAGAAGCCGAGAGTAGTGGGTTTCCTATTATGACTATGGACGAAATTTGTGCGGAAATAAAAGCATATAGAATGGAAAAAAGAGTAACACGAAATGCGAAAAGTAATTATTGACACGAATGTGTTGGTTTTTAGTTGCAAATTTTTTGATAACTGGCAATGTTAATGATTTTGTAATTTCAAAGTATAAAGAAACGTTAATTGTTAGTCCGGTAGATTACTGGGAGAATTTCAAGCCGAATTCGGATTTTTAAGGGTGTTCTTGTGTTTTATAAGCAATAAATTTCTAAATTATTTGCTAATATGGCTTCTATGTCTAAACCTTATCCCTCAGGGTCGCAGTGACGTTGCAGTTAGCAACGTCGTTCCTTAATCTCATAAATAAATATATAAATTTACAAAATAGATACCGAATTTTTCCCGAAAAAACAAAAGAACGCCCATATTATAAAAGCTTTACCAAGTCTTCGGGTATGCTTATTCGGAATTTTCCCGAAAAAACAAGAGAACGCCCATATATAAAACCTTTACCAAATGTCTGTTATTCTTATTTTTCAGAATGTAGGGGCGTATTGCATACGACCTTTGTCTGCGACCAATTTCAATTTTCACCCATTAAAACGGAGGTAACACAATGAGAGACAAACTCACAAAAATCGTAAAGGTGGCAATCTTTGGATTTGCCTTAGTTGGACTTTTTACTAGCTGTGCCCAAGTTAACTCGTCTGTTAGACTTAGACCAGATCTAAGTGATGACGACATAGAAATATGGCAAATAGATGCAAGAGGCAATGCTTATACATCCTATGCAGAAATAGAAAAAGCCATGAGAAAAACGGCAGCAGAAAAATCGGAAACTGAAGGTTATGACTGTTTTTTCTTATATTCTGATTCCTATAAAACAGAGCATTATTCATACACTGAAACAACAACAAAAACTATGCATGGGAGAGCTAATTCGTACGGTTCGGCTGATTATCAATCTAATTATTATAATAATAATGGATATCTTGGAAGCTCACGAGGAAATATCAATACTCGTAGCAACAGTAATTATTCTTATCAAGTTCCGGTTACTGAGACGTACAATTATTCTAAACCTACAGCTGTATGGTATGTTTTTTTCAAGAAAGAAGATGAATGTGAAAAACTTGGGAATTCTAAATGGCGTGAAAATTTGTATTATAATAAGGACTATCTAGGGGAACAATCTTTTCATTGAATATAGGTTGATTAACGTAACTGAGTGCCTTGTACTAACTTAGCCGAAAAAGAACTTGGGCCATAGTGGCGAAGAACTGAACACTTTAAAACTGCAAATCCAAGCCAAATTCGCAGTTTTTGCAGTGGCATAGTTATTGCGTTTACTATATTACATATATGACTACAGCCACTATTGAGATTAAGAATAGCATTGCTCTTGATTTATTGCAACACTTAGAGAATATTGGAATGTTGCGAATGCTAAACACCAAGCCTGCTATTGTAGGTCAAAAACTCTCAGAAAAATTTGCAGGCTCTCTCTCAAAAGAAAATGTAAGCAAAATGCAAAAAGAACTAAGCAATATGAGGAATGAGTGGGAACGAGAACGAGAGTTCATAACTTGACCTTAGCAACTAGAAATATTACTGATTTCAAAAATATTGAAAATTTGTCGGTTTGGAATCCTTGGGATTAGTTAATCCAGCCGAGGCGATTTTAAACACTTTCTGGACAACTCAAAACCGCTTGATAAACTCCGCCAATTCCTTCCCGTTCTTTTCCGACTGCCTTTTGCTCGGATGCCAATCCGCCCCATAACCCAGCGAGCCGTCTTGCCTAGAAAACGAAAGCCTGTGAACCGAAATGCCCTGTTTTGCGAGTTCTTCTTTTGCAGCATCCAAAAATTTTCTGCAAAGGGTTAAACTTGGAACTCCTTTGGGCCAAAAATCATTTAGCATTGGGCCGTCTGTTATTATTATTTTTGCATTGGGATATTTTTCTTTCACTTGCTTTGAAAACTTCACCACTGAATTGACAAATCCTGCGGAATCTGGTGCGTTCACAGAAAAATCATTTGTTCCAAGCTCAATAACAGCAATGTCTGGTTGCCAAGAAAAATCCCAAGGAATTTTTGCATTCACGCTTATATACGGAAAAAATTCTGGCAAAGTGCGTTGGTCTTTTGAATCTGGATGGTTGCGGTAAATCCCTCTGCCAGAAAAAGCCACTGTTCGTATTTCCGCATTGAGCTCCCTTGCAGCAAACCCAGCATAAGACGAAAACACATCTTGCGTTATGGGGGAATAGGTATGTTCCTTTACAGAGTCTAAAACCCCGTAGCCTGCCGTTATGGAATTCCCTAAAAATTCAATCTTGAGTTTTGGTTTTTGTGGCAATGCTTCTTTTTGTGGAACACCTTTTATTTCAAAACCTTTGAAAAGAACATCGCCTTGTATGGATTCCGTGCGTTTAGCGATGCTGATTATGTGAATCTCTTTTGCAAGATTTTTTGCGATGAGATGTTTTTCCTTGGCATTTGCCGATAAATCAAGAGGAGGCATTTGCTTGCCGTCTAAAACCACGTTAAACACATTGCCTTTGCTTTTTAGCAGAACGCTTGCCTCTGTTCCTTCAAAGGCAATAGTAAATTCAACACCGGAAAACGAAGCTCTGGCAATATCCGCTTCTTTTGCAAAGCGGCCATTTATGCGCACCGCGGGATCAAAGGGTGAGACTATTGTTTGGGCTATAACATTGCTCACGAGTATTCCAAAAAGTAGGTAAATCAACTGTATACCACCGGCATTTCCCGCTTATGCTCACTAACCTTGTGGAATTTCTCTATCACAGTTTTGTCTTTTTCATTCACAGTGCCATTCAACAAGAAATCATCTATGCTACTATAACTAATACCCATTTCGCTTTCGTCTGTTTGACCATCAAAAAGACCAGCCGAAGGAGCTTTGCTTATGATAAATTCAGGTGCTTTTAGAAAACGCAGAAAATCATAAATTTCGGTAACCGTGAGGTCTGCAATTGGGTTGAAGTCAAAAGCACCGTCTCCCCATTTTGTGAAATAACCCATATATCCTTCGCTCCGGTTGCCCGTTCCTGCCACAAGCCTTTTTTCGCTTGCAGCTATTGAGTAGAGCGTAGTCATTCTAAGACGTGGTGCTATATTTGCAGTTGCTAAATCTGTGAGCTTTGTATTTTCGCTTACAGAACGAACAAGTTCGTTTTTCACAGCAGACAAATCAACGACTCTAACTGCTATGTCAAATTGCTTGGCAAGAGCGATGCCATCTGTTTTGTCTATCTCGTAGTTTCGCTTTGAACCACAGGGCATAATTATGCCAACTGTATCGCTGCAAGCCATTTTGCAGAGAATTCCGACAAGTGCGCTATCTTTGCCGCCGCTGTTTCCATAAACAACACCGTTTGCACCAGCAGATTTTATTAGGCCGCGTATAAATTCAACACGCTGCTTTGTTTCTGTCTCATAGTTTCTCATATATCCTCCAAGTTGTGGAAAGAAGTGTATCTAAATCGGAATATTTTGCTTGCCAATTTAAAAAATCTTTTGCATAAGCGGGATTTGCAAGAACAACAGCCGGATCACCTGCTCGCCTGCCTGTTATTTTATAATTTACTTTTTTTCCAGAAATGCGCTCAGTTGCTTTTATCACCTCTAAAACGCTGTTTCCACTATTAACTCCCAAATTGAGCATAAAACTATCACTTTCTTGCAACTTGTCAAAAGCCATTCTGTGTGCTATTGCCAAATCGTTCACGTGAATATAATCCCTAACACCTGTGCCGTCTTTTGTTTCGTAATCATTTCCAAAAACATCAACAGAGGCTCTTTTGCCCGCCGCTACTTCCATAACAATGGGAATCAAGTTTGCAGGATTTTGTTCCAAGCCGCTTATTCTGCCTTTGATATCGTAGCCTGCTGCGTTGAAGTAGCGAAGAGCTGCGTATTTTATGCCTCTTAATTTTCCATACCAATGCAAATATTGCTCAATGGCAAGTTTTGTGTAGCCGTAATAATTTTCGGGTTCTGTTGGGTGCTTTTCGTCCATAGGCAGGTACTTGGGGTTGCCATAAACAGCAGCAGAGCTGGAAAACACTATGTATTTAACTCCGTGCTTTGATGCGCCGTTTAAAATATTCAATGAACCTGTGATGTTATGAACGCTGTATTTTTCCGGTTGCGTCATAGATTCGCCTGCTGCTTTGAGCGCAGCCAAATGCACAATGCCAACTGGTTTTACACTGCCTAAAAATTCATCTAACTTTTGAACGTCTAAAATATCGCCTTGCGTGAAACTTGCCTCTTTGAACAAATTTTGCCTTAGACCGCTGCTCAAATTATCGTAAACAAAAACTTCACTCCCAAAATCCAAAAGCTCTCTTGTTACGTGCGAACCTATATAACCAGCACCACCTATAACAGCTATTTTCATCTGTTTAAAATCCCTGCCCTATTATGAAGTTAAATTCCATTGAACCAACGCTTGGGGCATCAAAACCACCCCATTCAGCTGGATCAAGAGGCCACGCAAAATCAAAACCTATAATGCCAAGCATTGGAACTATAACACGGAAACCAAATCCAACATCCCTTTTAAGTGAAGAAATATCCCATTCGCGTAGCGGCGAGCCAATATCTTTGCTAACCTTTTCGCTTGTTGAATAACGCTCGCCAAACACATTTCCTGCATCAAAGAACAGAGGAAGCAAATAAAAACGATTGGGTGCAACGGGAAGTGTTAGTTCTGCACCAAAATACTGGTAGCTGCGGCCAAGCCTGAATGCGCCAAGAGAACCAGGAGTATAGCCACGCATCAAGCCCTTGTAGCCAAGCGCGCCGCCCATTTGATAAAGTGTGCGGTATTGCAGAGAACTTCCGGTTATAACGCCAAATTCGTTCACTATGCCAAGGGCGAGTTTATCGGAATAAAGCGGGAACCACCATTTTATGCTCAAGTCGGTTTGCAAAAAGCTGAAATTTCCATACAAGAAATTCGGAATAGCCCAAGAAGTTGATAGCACGTAGCGAGAACCATCAGTTGGGAAAATAGGCAAATTTTTATCGTCTCTGATTATTACAAAATCAAGCGAAGCTTCGTTTCCTGTAAAGAGAACAAGGCTGCCTTCTACGTTTGGTCCCTGCTCGTTTCTTTGCCAGCTAATACCGGTTTGCGCATAAAAATAATCGTCTGGCCAAGTGAGTCTGCGACCCACATAAACGCTACCGCCATAGCGGAGAATATCGTGCGAGTAGCCATAAGAATTTCCTCTCCACCACGAATAATTCGCAGAGGTTCCTATTTTGGTTGGTGTATCAAAAAGCCAAGGCTCGGCAAAACCTAGCGAAATGCTCTTTTTGTCAATTCCGTATTCAGCATTCATATTTGCAGACTGGCCATCTCCCATGCAGCAATTAGGAATGGAGAGATTAAGTGTGAATACTAAGCCGTCAGCTTGGCTATATGCCGCACCTGCGCCAAATTGCCCTGTGCCAGCCTCGCGCTCAGTAACTGCAAAAACCAAATCCACGTCTTGCTCGCCAGCAGGCTGAATATCTGGTACAACATTGTCAAAATAATTCAACTGCATTATATCTCTAAAACTGCGCTCCAAAAGGGATTGCCTGTAAGTATCGCCCGGGTATAGCTTTATTTCTCTGCGTATAACCTTATCTTTTGTTTTTGTGTTTCCACGAACATGAACCTTGTGAATTTGAGCAGGCAAACCCTCTCGCAAGGCATAACTCAAATTGACAATAGAATCGTTCACAAAACTTTTTGTTTCTTCCATTTGCACAAATAGATATCCGTCTTCTCTGTAAGCATCAGTGATAGCTTTTCTGGTAGCTTCGTATTCATAGTAATCAAAAACTCTGCCGCTGTCTAAACGAACCTGTGCTTGCAAAAATTCAATAGGCAAAACTTCGTTGCCCATAAAATGCACACTGCCTGCATAATACTTTCTGCCTTGCTTAATTTTTATAGATATGCGCACATAGCTTGCCGTATTAACGCTATCGTACTGCATAAGGGCAGGGATTGTTTCTTCCAAAGAATAACGGGTTAAAAGTCTTTCTTCGTAGGGAGTGCGTTTTTTTATTGAAAGCAGACTATCTATGCGAGGATTTTTCCAAACCTTGCCCTTTAAGGTCTTTATCCACTCCTTTCTAATTGCGCCAAATGTTATTATGTTATTCAAAATATCTGCTGCCAATTTTTCGTTTTGCACATCTGGCAAGGGAAAAGCCTGGGCATCTCCCATTTTTGACCTGTGTTCCCTATAATAGTGAGAAGACATAGCCATTGCCTTGCCAACTAAATAGTGCAGGGGATTTTCCTTGTCTTGCATATTTTTGTTGAGCAGGGAATAGAGTATTGGCAAACTTGAACCATTGCGCGCCATACGCCCCAAATAAAAGCGGCAAGTGGAGTCGGGCATATAATTGGCGTTGTATTCCAAAAGTTCTGCATCTAAAAAGCCATAGTGCCTAGCCACATTGATAACTGTGTCTCTATCCGAATTGAAAACATCTAATTTGAAATCACCGCCTCCCCACCAAGAATCCGTTTTTGTGAGCATACGGTCAAGAAATTCCTCTCTTGGTATGTTATCATTGCCAGAAATCATAATGGAGTCAACTTTTACCTTGTTTCCCTCGCTGACATGTATTGTAACCCTGTTTTTATGCCCCTCAACGGGAATTTCTCTTATCCAAACCTCAACGAGCAAATACCCCTGAGAGCGATAATGGTTCAAAATCGCCTGTCTATCACGTTCCAAATCGCTTTTGCTGTAAACATTGCCTTTAATTACTCGGATTTTCAGCCTGAGATCTTCTTCCGTAATATCATCGTTGCCTTCTATTAGCAGGGTGTCTAGAGCAGGCTGCTCGGCAACCTCAAAAATCAAATCCACATCCCCATTCTCGCCATATCTCCCAAAGGCCTTAACATCGCTGAACATTCCTGTTTCATAGAGGGATTCTATGGATTTTTTAACCTGTTCTGCCAAAACAGAGGGCTGGTATCTTGTATTTTCCTTAACAGATATGCGAGATTTGAGCGAATGAGTGTCTGTATATAAAACTCCCTCTATGCTTATGCTGCCAACCCTATTGCTCTCCGAAGAGCTCAAGGGCATATCCACAAATTGCGCAAAAGCAGAGACGCACAAAAACAATAAAAATAATAGTATTCTAAAAAACATTGAAGGTTAAATATAGTAAACATTGCAATGAGCCTCAGGCTGAAGCTGGCAAATATTTACTATATTTATTATTAGAATTAACAAAAACAGGAGTTTTTATGCGGCGGTTATTTGTTTCGGAAAAAGAGAATAAACGTTTCTTTGTGGAAGCGTTGGAGAGTTTTCAGAAAAAAGATAATAGGGTACATAATTCCACTGTGCGTAAAAACACCAAAGAGTCTCTGTTTGCAGCCTTGCACAAAAACTACAAAAATTACAAAAAAACCAAGGTAGAAGGAGTAGGTATTGAAACTATATTTAAAAGATTGTTGAGTAATTAAAATGGAAATTAAAGATTATCCAAAATACGAAAAGATAAACGAAAGCCAGAAATTGAAAATGGCAGGAGATTTTATTCATTATTTGGGTGATTTCCGTGAAATTTTAGGTGAGAATAAAGAAGATTTATATGTTTGTGATTATACGATGTTTGAAATTATAGAACAGGTTTGGAAAAGAAAAGTTTATTTTCAAGTGTTTCATAATGTCAATGGCTTGAATGAATTAAAAGAATCATCTCTTTATTGTTTTTGGATATTGAAACTTCAGCCTTTTGCGTGGATGAATAATAAACCAAATTATGAATTGAATGCGCTTATTGCTTTATGGCTTTTTACAAATGGTTTGAAATTTTATGCT
>JAITFN010000067.1 GCA_031281345.1 Candidatus Fibrimonadaceae bacterium | reverse complement strand
TGAGTGAAATGCAAATGCTGAGACAAATACCCTATTGAATAATTTTTTGGTATGCTTATATTGCCGCCATCATAGCCTTCTTCGCCTAAAATAATTTTAAAAAGCGTGGACTTTCCGCTGCCATTCCTGCCAACCACCCCAATACGTTCCTGCCTGCCAACCTGAAACCCAGCATCGCTGAACAGCTCTTGCAAGCCAAAACTCTTTTTGAGGTTATTGATTTGGATCATTTTCCTTAATTATAGAAAATTTCTAAATTCAACCGCAAGGAAACAAAATGCAATTTATAGAGACATACAATTTAACAGGAATAATCATCGGGTTTGCAACATTCTTGCTCATCGGTTTTTTTCATCCTTTGGTGATAAAAGGGGAATACCATTTTGGCACAAAATGCTGGTGGGTGTTTTTATTGCTTGGAATTCTCGGAATTATTGCCGCTTTGTTTTTTCATAATACAATTATTTCGTCTTTGTGCGGAGTTTTTGCCTTTTCTTCGTTTTGGTCTATAGGCGAGCTTTTTCAGCAGAGAAAACGGGTGGAAAAAGGCTGGTTTCCTAAAAAAGAGAAAAAAACTCGCTAGGGTGTGGAGCTTGAGCTTTCTTCTGGAGGTGGAGCAGGGGTTTGGTCTTGGGCTTCTTCTGGTGGTATCAGCTTGCTGTCTTCTTCTTTTAACCTTTTTGCAGCATCTTGAAAAATGCCGGTTACTTTTGAACGAATGCTCCAGTTTTCCAATTTGGAATCTGATTCAAAACCAATACCTTGCAAAACATCTCCGGTTTCGCCAACAACACGCACGGGACCATCTGTGCGAATTTTATCGTCTGATTTTAACCACAAAAGATAATCTGCTCTAACCGCTGCACCCTTTGGAGAAAGCGCATAAACCCTGCCATAAGCCCTTACATAAGTCATTCGCATATTCAAGTTTCCAGAATCCGCACGCAAAAATGCCGCTTTTTCCCCTAGCGAGTCGTAAATATCTGCGAAAATTGGTTTCACAAAAATGCTATCCGAGCCACCCCAACGTTCCAAATATGCCGTTTTCACTTTCCACGCAAGCCTGTCTCCTTCGTACAAATCCAAAACTGTAGTATCTGAAAAAAGCATAACAGGATGCTCCTTAGGCTCCCAAGCAACACTATCCTCCTCGGTTTTAGTGCAACTCACAAAAATCCATATAATGCCGCTTATCAATAAAATTTTCTGCATCGTTACTTCCAAATGGTTGCATTTAAATCCAAACCGCGGTTGTTTATTATTTCCATTAAACTTTCTGCATCACTAAAAACTTTGAGCATTTCTCTTCTCAACTCTCCTTTTTTATTTTTATCCAAAGCAAGGGAAATGGTATTCTCTCCGTTTTCCAAAATTTCTGCAATGGAGGCAATGCTGCTTTTAACTGCTTCCAAAGATTTTTCCAAATTCGCAAAATTTTCGCCGAGCAAATTTGCATTTTCAATGGCTCCATCGATATTTGGTTTTATTTTATCTAAAATTTCTGAGAGTTTCTCTTTTGCCTCTATCAAAGAATCTACTGAGGCAAGTGCAGAGCGTTCAGAAGAATTTGCAACGCGTGAAACTCTGTTTCCTAATTTCTTTCCTTTTTCTGTTAATCTTTTGTAGTCTTTCACTTTTTGCTCAGAAAATAAAGTATCGGCAAGGTCATTTACAATATCAACAATATCGTTTGCTCCTTTTAGTATATCTATAGCAAGTTCACCAACTGTTGTGCTACCCGCATCAAAATTGCCTTTAATGCGAGAATCTTTTGCATAATATTTTTTAGAATCTCCAAGTGTTATTTCAACAACTCTTTCTCCCATTAACCCCACATTAACCAAACGAAATTCCGAATCCATTGGGATTTTCACCTTAGAAAGCACGGCAACTTTAGTCCACACGCAAGAATCTGTCAATTCAAATTTTTCCACATAACCTCTTGTGAGCCCGTTCACTTTTACGGCATTGCCTATTTTCAAATTGCCAATTTCTTCAAAAGCCACAATATAATGATTGCGGGAATGCCAAGGGCTATTCGGATGGAAAAATAACCAAGAGCTAAACAATAACAGCAATATAGAGAAGATAATGCTATAATATAGCCAAGGAAATTTTTTAGACATCTTTATGCTCCGTTTTTTGTTTTATTTGGGCTAACAAATAATCGTTTATGTCTTTAGAACTGTTAATTCCCTCTTTTTTCAGCAAATGATCCATTGCAACTACTTCAGATATAACCGCAATATTTTTGCCAGGCAAAACGGGAATAACAACGTGAGGAATATCTAACCCCAAAATTTTATTCATAATCGTGTCTAATCCGGTGCGGTTGTATTGCTCGGCAACATCCCATTTTTTAAGTTCTAAAATAATGTCTAGGCGTTTTTCTGTTCTAACGGCTTTCACTCCAAACATTGAGCGAACGTCAACTATTCCAATGCCTCTAATTTCAATATAGTGGTTAAAACCTTGCGTTCCTGCTCCAAAAATAAAATTGCCTATGCGCCTCAAATCTACGGCATCGTCTCCAACAAGGCAATGGCCGCGTTCAACCAAATCCATAACGCATTCAGATTTTCCAACACCTGAATCTCCTATGAATAAAACGCCAACTCCAAAAATATCTATCATACTGCCGTGCAGAAAAATTTTTCGAGCAAAATAATTTTCCAAATGCCTTTGCAAAGGTCTTGCAAAATTTATAGTTGGCAAATCTGTTACCACAAGAGGAGAACTTGTTTTTTCGCACATTTCCATAAGTTCTTTGTGGGGTTCAAGCCCGTGCGTTAGAATCCAAAGCGGTGATTTATAGTTTGAAAGTCTTGAAAATACTTGTTCTCTATTATTTTCTCCAACAGATTCTAAATAATTCCATTCCGTGTGCCCTAAAAGTTGTATATGCCCACTTGCGTAATCGCCAAAAAATCCAGATAGCGCAAGGCCAGGTCTATGCAAATCCACGCTTGTTATCTCCGAATCCATAAATTGATTTTTTAAATACATTTTAAGTTCGGTTCCGTGCATTTTCAATAGATCACTCGTACTCAGAGGTTTAAGAGATTTTTCTGGAACTAGTGATAAATCTTTGTAATTCATTTTGCTGCCTCATTTGCTTTTTGAAAAGGTTTTACAAGCCCAAGTTCGCTAAAAACCGCCGCGCTTCTTGCAGCATAATCTTTATCTCCTGTTATTTCTGAGAGGCGCAGCAAAATTGTGGCTGATGTAAAATATTGCTTTTTCTCTACGGAAAGTTTTAGGGCGTTTTCGTAAAGTTCTCTGGAATTTTCACCTTTTAAATCTGCTACCCTCGCCTTGTAGAAAGCGAGCTGACCAGGAGAATTGCATTTGCTTATTTTTTTAATGTAAGAATCTGCTTCGCTGTTGTTTTTGCTCCCTGCGGCAGCTACAGCTGCTTCGCCCAAAAACACAGCAGAAGCTTTTTTAAAAGAACTTTTGTTCGCTATTTCAAAAGCATTTCTGTGTTCGCCCTGCAAGTTGTAGAATTCCATATATGCTTTGTAAAAATCTTCTCTGCTTTTTTCATCCAAGGAATTTATCCTTACTTTTTCAAATATTTTTTTTGCTTCTTCGTATTCCATAGCGTGAGTTGCAAGCGTTGCCATAGATGTTAAAATTCTACCCTCAGCAACCAAATCTGCTTCTTTTCTGGCTTCTCTAAGCGCAAACTCATATTGCCCGTAAGCTGCCTCATAGCGCCCCTGTGAAAAATATTTTTTCGCTTGATAAGCAAAATCTCCAGAAGCAGCAAAAATTATCTGAACCCCAAAAAACAGAATTATCCTTACCATGTGTCCTCCAGTAGAGGGATGGAGTCTTTTTGGGGGATTTTGCTGCGCAAGAACCAGAATTTTGATACCCCGCCCATAAAGTCGTCTGCCTTGCCCAGCGTTTGAGAACCGTCTGTTATTAGATTGCCCGTTGTTCCCATTATGGTATTCAATCCGTTAACCATACTACCCACATCGCGCAATGTGGTATCTAGCGAGTTCATTAAACCAGATGCTCTACCGGTTAAACCATTCAAATTGTTCACTAAACTTGTGACCCCTATGGTTATGGTATCGGCAAAGGCCGAGGCTTTTGGCATACCTCCGTTTATGGTTTTGAATACATTATCCACTCTGAACATCGCATCATTTGCATTTACTAGAAAGTCATTCAACTTTAGCGTTGCATAATCCAACCGATTATATATAATGCGAGAACCGAGCAATGCACCAACGGAGGTGTTTGTGTCAGCAACTAGTCTCAAAAGCGTATCTGCCGTTACAACTAGCTTATTCATACGGTCTATAAGTTCATTTGCCATTTTTAAAACTGTCTCTATATCTTGCGCTGTACCCGCTATTAAATAGTCTCCATCAGACAAAACCTTATCGCCAACCTGCGAAATGTCAATATTCACAACTCGCTCAGATATTATGTTCTGGTCGCGAGTGGCATACACAATGGATTTATTTGTAATCCAACGTTTGTATTTAACATTTAATGTTAATTTTAACCTAACATGACCGCTTTCAGTTAGCGAAATTTCTTCAACATCTCCTATATCAACTCCATTTATTTGCACATTTGTGCCTCTATGAAGCCCTTGCCCAGAAACCAAATCGCAATAAAGGTTATATTCCCTTTTCCCAAGAACGCCGTCTTGCTGCAATTTAGACACAAGAATAAATACCGAAACGCATATAACAATGGCGAGCACCGCTCCCACGAGCAAACCAGAAAGCTCTGACCAGTCTATATAACGCAACAGTTTGACCATTGTCACTTAATGTAGAAAATACTATATTACCCCTAATGTCACTATCTCTCTACGACACCACATTGCGAGACGGCAACCAAGCCAGAGGAATAAATTTTTCCCTTAACGACAAAATTAGAGTTGCGCATTTGCTAAACGATTTTGGCGTTGATTACATTGAAGGGGGCTGGCCAAACAAAAGCAACCCCATAGACGAGAAATTTTTTAAGATAATTAGCAAGGAACATATTTCAACTTCGAAAATTGCCGCATTTGGCAGCACAAGGCGACCTAAAATCAAAGCCGAGCAAGATTCCATATTGCAAGATTTGGTTAAAAGCGAAGCCCCTGTTAAAACCATATTCGGGAAATCTTGGGATATACACGTGAGCGAGGTTATTCGCACAGAATTAGAAGAAAACCTGGATATGATAAGTTCTTCCATAGAATTTTTGAAAGCGCATTCAGAGCAGGTTATCTACGATGCGGAGCATTTTTTTGATGGCTACAAGGCTAACCCAGAATATGCCTTGAAAACCATAAAGAGAGCGGAACAAGCCAAAGCTGAATACATCGTTCTTTGCGATACAAATGGAGGCTCTTTCCCTTGGGAAATTGAAAAAATTGTCAGTGATGTTCTTAAAAATGTGAACTGCAAAATTGGAATACACTGCCATAACGATATAGGCCTTGCGGTTGCAAATTCGCTGAGTGCCGCCGTTGCCGGCGCAGTTCACATTCAGGGTGTTATAAACGGCTATGGCGAGCGATGCGGAAACGCGAATTTAATAACCATTGCCGCCAACCTTTGCCTTAAAATGGGCTATGATTTAAAATGCAAAGATAATTTGCCACGCCTGCGCTATTTTAGCCTTGCCGTTGACGAGGTGGCAAATGCGCAAAGCGATATTCGTGCCCCTTTTGTGGGAGAAACAGCCTTTGCCCACAAGGGCGGAGCGCATATAGACGGAGTACTCAAAGTTTCACACAGTTTTGAGCATATTAACCCGGAAGCAGTTGGAAACACAAGGGAACTAATAACCAGTGACCAAGCCGGAGGTGCGCTGATTGTCGAAAAACTCTCTAAAATTTTGCCCAACATAGATAAAAAATCACCGATTGTAGCAGAACTCTTGGAGATTGTAAAAAATAAGGAAAATCAAGGTTTTGCATTTGATACCGCTGGAGCAAGCTTTGAAATGCTAGCTCGCCGCCAACTTGGTCTTTTCAAAGACAAATTCAAACAGCTTGGCTACCGTGTAATAGAAGATATGGGCGAAGACGGACTTCACGTTTCCGAAGCCTCTGTTAAGCTACAAATAGGCGATAAAATAATACACGAAGTGAGCGAAGGCGATGGTCCCGTAAATGCCTTGGATATGGCACTCCGCAAAGCTTTAATTGAGCATTTTCCAGGCATTGCCTCTGTGAAGCTAGACGATTACAAAGTGCGTGTTTTGGGCAGCAAAGTTGGAACAGATGCCTATGTGCGGGCTTGGATAACATTTGGAGACGGCAAAGAAAATTGGCATACCGCAGGTGTCAGCACCAATATTATTGAAGCATCTTGGCTTGCTTTGCTAGATGGGATTAATTACTATATTCTAGTTACTGAGATGAGGACAGGTCAATGAGCAGCGAAATTTGTATAACAAGGCAGCCTATAATTAACAATAAGAAAGAATTATTTGCCTACGAATTTTTATTTAAAGGCAATTTGGAATACAATATGAACACTAAATACCTTATAGACAATATAATAAATAACCCCGGAATAGAAAAAATGAAAGGAAAGTCCTTCGCATTTTTTAAATGTGATTACGATTTTTTGATTAGCGAATATTCGGAGAAATTAAACCCAGAAATGTTTGTTATGGAAATTTTGCCAACAGTGTTGGTGGACAAAAAAGCTGTAACAGCCGTTAAAGAATTGCACGAAAAAGGTTTTAAAATTGCACTAGACGATTTTGACCTCAACAAAGAAAACTCCGCACTCATTTCACCTATTATCCCTTGCCTTAGCTTTTGCAAACTTGAATATCAAAAATTAAAAGAATCTGAAATTTATTCTAAGCTAGTGGATATTTTTCATAAATATAAAATTCAGGTTATATCAGAAGGCTTAGAAACAATGTCTGATTTTAAGCATAGCAATAAAGTGGGTTCAGATCTTCATCAGGGCTTTTTTTTTGCAAAATCAGAAGCAAAAACCACAATAAAAATGAAGATAGATACGATGGGAGCTTTGCACGTTCTCAATCGCATATCTGGCAATTATTTAGACCAAGATTTAGGAGTTTTGGAACAAGAATTCAAAAAATATCCAGATTTAACAGTAAATTTGCTAAAATATCTGAACTCCGCACATTTTGGAATGCGCACTGAAATAACAAGCATTAAGCACGCCTTAACTATGCTTGGAATTTCCAAGCTAAAACGCTGGCTTTTAGTTTTAGCTTACGATAACAATAAAGAGGTGAGCCTTGAACGTTCTCCGCTTTTGATAAATGCAATGATGCGTGCGAGCTTTTTTGGGGACATAGCAAAAAAATTGAGATGGTCAGCCGATAGGGCGGAAAAAGCATATTTAATGGGTTTAATAAGCCATTTAGATGCTCTTTACGAAACATCTTTTGAAAACATACTTGAGCAAATTTCACTTGACCCAGAAATATCAAAGGCATTGCTAAACGGAGAAGGAGTTATGGGGTTATTGCTCAATATAATTACCATTATTGAGAAAGGCGATATGGAAAACGCAACCGAAGCCTTAAACACTTTGAACCTCACACAAAAAGATGTAAACGAATGCCTTATGGCAGCTTATACAAGTTCTTTGTCAATTGTGTGAAAATTCCAAATACCACTTAGCAAAATTTTTAATGCCCGTTTCCAAAGATATTTTAGGATGGTATCCCGTGGCTTTTTCCAGCGCAGAAGTATCTGCCCAAGTAATAGGCACATCCCCAGCTTGCATGGGCAAGAATTCCTTAATCGCTTTTTTCCCAAGCTCTTGTTCCAAAATCTCAATAAACCGCATCAAATCAACAGGCTCCCCTCGCCCAATATTAAAAATCCCGTCATTGCAATTATCCAGCACCGCAATAGTCCCATTCACAATATCGTCTATGTATGTAAAATCTCTTTTCATATTTCCGTTGTTGAAAACTTTTATCGGTTTGCCTTCCAAGATATTTTTTGCAAATAGCATAGGTGCCATGTCTGGCCTGCCCCAAGGACCATAGACGGTGAAATAACGCAGCCCTATTATATTTAAACCAAATAAATGCGAGTATGTATGCGCCATCAATTCGCAAGATTTTTTTGTAGCAGCATATAAACTAACAGGACTATCTGTTCTATCTTCTGTGCTAAAAGGAATTTTTGCATTATCTCCGTAAACAGAACTGCTGCTTGCAAATACAATGCGTTTCACGCCAAAATCCTTGCAACACTCAAAAATATTCAAAGTTCCTGTTATATTGCTATCTATATAAGCCTGTGGATTTTCCAAAGAATAACGAACCCCAGCCTGTGCCGCCAAATGCACAACAGCATCTATTTTGTCACTTTGAAAAATTTCTGTCAATTTTTGTTTATCGCAAATGTCTATCCTGTAAATCCTTGAATCGGGAGAATCGGGGTTCAGACAAATACGCCTCAATCTAGCCTCTTTCAACTCCACGGAATAATAACTATTCATATTATCCAAGCCTATAACTTTATCACCCCTCTCCAATAATTTGGCGGCCACCGCATTGCCAATAAATCCGGCTATGCCGGTTACAAGAATATTCATTGTGAATAATATAAAAAATCTATATTACAAACTATGATTCCAAATAGGGTTTTTTTTATATGGTTTGGCAATAAACTGCCTTGGGCAGTGGGCCTTGCAATACTTTCTGCGAAGCATATTCAAAATCCCGAAGAAATACTTTTATATATAGACAGCGAAATTAGCGGAGACGGCTATGACCTCATAAAAGATATTCCTAACCTTGCATTGAAAAAAATAGATGATTCCCTATTTTCCGATTTAAACGATAAGGGTTTAATGTGGCAGTTGTTTCAGAAATTTGAAAAACCAGCTTTAAAATCGGACTTGCTCAGGTTCGCTTTGGTATATAAATATGGCGGGGTTTATTTGGATACCGATATAATAGCAGTAAAACCTTGGGACGATTTATTGAAATATAAAGGCTTTTGCGGACTAGAAGCGGTGGCTTTTCCTGGTGATTTATATACTTCCTCAAATCCTTTTCGTTATTTGCTTGCTGGAATCCTTTATTTATGGAGGCTTTTATGCGCCTATCTTCCGCGAGGATGGCAAATTTTCAGATTAACAGAGGGATTTTTCAGGCACTGCGCAAATGGTGCTATTTTAGGCTCAGAAGCTAAAAATGAGATCATAGAAGATTTTTTTGCAAAAATCAGCGAATTAAAAGAAAAAGATTTTTCCGTGCCGGCTTGCATAGGCCCGCATATTGTGCAAAAGTCAACAAAAAACAAATCATCAGAAAATATGGAAACGCTTATCTCTGCATATTTTTACCCCCTTGGGCCAGATATCAGCTTGCAGTATTTTCGTAAAAATTCCGCTAAGCACTTAGATAGAATTTTATTGCCGCAAACAAGAATTATACACTGGTATAACAGCGTTGAAAAAAAGTATTTGCATAGGCAATTAAACAAAGCCTGGATTGAAGAATATCCAACATCTGCTTTTGCTAAGTTGGCACAAAATATAATAGGAACTAAAAATGATTCCAAATAGAGTTTTTTTTATTCATCTTGGCGATTATCTACCGTGGTCAACGGGTATTGCAATACTCTCTGCCAAACAAATTCAAAATGCTGAAGAAACTGTTTTATATATAAAAAACGAAATCCACGGCGAAGGTTTTGACCTTATAAAAAATAAAGGAATTTTGTTTAAGCAAATAGATGAAGATAGCATATTTTCCGATTTGGGAGATAATGGTATTTGTGGCAATACATACAAAATTCTTGAAAACTATGCATTAAAAGCAGACTTGCTCCGTTTGGCATTGCTCTACAAAGAAGGCGGAGTTTATTTAGATACCGACACAATAACAATTAAACCTTGGAACGATTTGCTGCAATACAAAGGTTTTTGCGGACAGGAATCGCTGGCATTTCCTCAAAAACTGCTCGATTATCCACAGGTTAAATCTTCAAATCCGTTTCTTTTTTTAATAGCTGGATTTCGCTATGCTTGGAGTTTTTTGTGTATGAATGTTCCGCACGGAGAACGAGTTTTTAGATTAGCGGAGAGATTTTTTAATTTGGCGGTGAGCAATGCAGTGCTTGCTTCCGAGGCAAAAAACAAACTGATAGAACAGGCTTTTGCGGCAATAAATGAAATGGACGAAGAGGAACGATTAAGGCATTTTCGCTTAGGTCCTCGCCTTTTGCAGCAAATCACCGAAAATAAATCTTCAGAAGATATGAAAGTATTGCCGCCAGCATATTTTTATCCAGTGAGCCCTAATGTTATCCATCACATATTTTGCAAAAATTCGGCAAAACGTTTAAATAAAATTTTATTGCCGCAAACGCGAGTTATACATTGGTATAACAGCATTGAAAAAAAATATTCGGGGGAGCAACTGAACTTGAAATGGATTGAGAAACATCCCACATCTGCTTTTGCTAAATTGGCGATTGATATTTCTACATTAAAAATATGAAAAAAATAATAATTGCAGCTATACTTTTGCAAACTGCAATGCTAGCACTTTTTTGGGCATTGCCCGATGCTCTCGGGCTTCCAATGCGAGAGCATTTTAAAGAGAAAGAACTTTGGCAACTATGCATGGCTTATAGGGCAATTCTGTTTATATCTTCTCTTTTTGCATTTTGGCAATGGCGGCGGCAAAGCTCTCTGCTTCCCACTAGGCTGCTTGCCGTTTTCTTTGGTTTTTATTTTGCAATTGCTGCTGTTGATTACGAGGTTCTGCGTTTTAGCCACCAACGGCTTTCATATTCATTTTTGCGAACATATTTTCACTCATCAAACATCTTTGACAGCACAACAGTTGCTATGCTAGAAGGAGATGCAAATGGAACTCTGTTGTGGTTAGCACTATTGCTTTTGGGGCTTGTAGGTGGTATTACAGCGGCTATTTTCCTTCCAAAATTTCACCGTGCAAAATCTTTAAGCATTAGAACTCCACTTTCACTCGCGATTTCTGGGATTGTTCTCTCTGCAATTCCGCTCGTTTTATTTTTAACCGGAGTAAAGGGAACCAAAATAATTCCAATAATAAATGTTCCTGTTGATATACGTTTCAATCTCGGCAAACACACTTTAACTTCGCCAATTTTACATATAGGCGTTTTAGAAATTTTTGAGCGATTCAGAGATGACTATAAAATTACAGAAGAAAATATCAATGACTTATACGTATTTCTCCCCTCCGAATTTTCTGAGCACCGCCCAAACATAGAATTTCCTGCATTTCGTGCCGCTTCAACAATTGAATACAAAGCAAAAATTCCATATAATATAATCCTAGTTTTTGGCGAATCGTATAAAGGCAGAATTCTCAACCAAATGCTTTCTGGCGATACAACCCTTGCACCTAGTTTATGGAAACTCACAAAAATCGGCGGGCTTTGGTTCACAAATGCATTCAGCGGCGGTTATCCCACCGTTAGAGGAACAACGGCAACCTATTTAGGTTTTCCTTCGCACCCAAACCGAGATGTGCCAAGTTTTTACGCATCAAATAAATTCACAGGCTTCCCCGAATTATTGACTAATTATATTAAAGCGTACACTACGATTTCCAACCCTGTTTTTGACCATACTCTGCCCTTTGTGAAAAGATTTTTCAATAATTGGCAAACCATTGGCGACATAGAAATTGAAGGAACTACGGACAGTTTGGGAATGGATTTAACTATTAGCATGCTCCAAAATTTGCCCACAGACAAACCATATCTTTTGGTATGCAACACAGCCGCAACTCACATTCCATTCTACAGCTACCCAGAAAATTTCGCGCCAAAACCAGATAATGCAATGGCAAGATACAGAAACGCTCTGCGATACACAGATAACCAATTTGGGCGTTTGCTTGAGTACCTCGTCCGCCGCCCCGATTTTGAACGCACAGTGGTAATAGTTTTAGGCGACCACGATACTCCTGTAGATTCCGTTGATTACGCATACCCGCAGCCACTTGGTGTTTCTGCTGCACGAATTTTCTTAGGCATATTTTCACCCGACACAAATCTTTTCAAAGGTTTGGAAATTCGCTCTGATGTTGCTTCGCAGTTGGATATTGGACCTACTATTTTGGATTTGGCACAAGTTAGAAGTGAAAATCATTTTTGGGGTTATGATTTGCTAACAGAGGAGCGACCAGCAGAACAACCAGCTCTATTCTATTCTGTGAATGCATATTTTTTGGGCTTCAGAGATTTTGTTTTAACGGGCGGGCTTGAAAGCAGTGAAGTTTTTATTGGGAAAAACAGTTTTTTGCCAGCTACTGATAGTTTATCTCTAGCTTGGAGAAAGCACTCAATTGGCGCAAGCAAAATTTTACGTTCGCTCCTCAGAGACGACAAAATGCAACCTAGGGAGGAAAAATGAAATTTCTTTACGTTTTAGTATCTACAAATAACGATACGTATGCCGAACAAGCCTTTGTAAGCATAACTAGTCTTCGTATGCACAATAAAGATGCTTTTGTGTCACTCCTTGTGGACAACAAAACCGATAAAAATCTTGACGAAAGAAAATTTAAATTAAAAGAATTAGTAAATGAAACTACCGTTATTGAGTTTGAAGAAACCATCTCACAAATGGAAAAAAGCAGGCAGTTAAAAACACGCATGAGAAATTTGGTTCGCGGAGATTTTTTGTTTATAGATTGTGATACAATCATTTGCGAAGATTTAACGAGTATATTTAAATGTGAACATAATTTGGCAGCAGTAGCAGATACTCATATAGAATTTGTGAATAGCGCAGTATATAAAAGGACATGCGATATATTAAAAAAAGTAAATAAACATAAATTACCCATTGAGAAATTTTATTTTAATAGCGGAATTTTGTTTGTAAAAGAATGCAGTGAAAATGTAGATTTTTTTAACAAATGGAATGAACTTTGGAACTTATATAAAGTGGGGAACAATATTTATCAAGATCAAATATCTTTGGCTTTTGCAAATATGGAACTCAAATTTCCCATTTCAGAACTGAGCGGGATTTGGAATTGCCAAATACAATATGGCATGAATTATTTTGCTAATGCAAAAATTTTGCATTATTTTGCCACCGTTGGTTTTGAATACGGGAATTTTAAAAAACAGATTCTCTTGTCTTTAAAAGAAACAGGAGTTTTAACAGAAGATTATCTATTGGAGATAAAAGAACCCAAGCACGGATTTCCAAGTCCTCATTTGGTAATTTCTGGAAGTGACTATAGATTTTTTCATTACTTTAGGCTTTTCAATTATTACTTAAAACGCTTTTTGTAAAAAATTACTATATTTTAACAATGTTTAAAGAAATCAAGTATTTAGTTCAGAAACATTTAGGAATAACCGCCGTCTATAATAGTATAATGTTTTCTCAATCTATTCAAGATAGCTTATGGCTTAAATACAAAAGCTTTGCTTTGGGTGATTTGGGCTGGGCTATGGATTCGCTTGCCTTGCATAATTTGTTCCGTATTTTGAATGATGTAAAGCCAAAAAATATTTTAGAATTTGGTCTTGGGCAAAGTTCAAAAATGGTTCATCAATATGCAGAGTATCATAAAGCGAATGCTTTAACAATAGAACACGATAAAGACTGGATTACTTATATCACCGCATCGGCTTCACAGATAAATTTCAATATACGTCAAATGGATTTAGATACAATTAAAATAAATGGCGTAAAAACTATATCTTACAAACAAGCCGAACAGATTGACAGTGAAGATATTGAGCTTATGATAGTGGATGGTCCACCTGGGCAAAAACGTTATTCAAGGTCGCAGATTTTAAACTTTGTTCCACAAAAGTTAGCTAAAGATTTTTGCATTTTTGTACACGATTCAGAAAGATTTGGTGAGCAAGAAACTATAAAATTGTTCTGCAAAAAATTAAATCAAAACCATATTGAATATTTGAAAAGGGATTATTCACGTTCAACAAAGTGGCATACAATTGTGTGTTCGCCAAGTTGGAAATTTTTGACTACCTTTTCATAGCAGGAATATGTCCTTAGAAATAGATAAAAATTTTCTGCTAAAAAGTACTTTGTACAATTTTTTAGGTACAGCTCTAAAAGTTGTTGCCCCTATACTTACAATTGTTTTGGCGAGAATTTTTGGAAAGGAGGAATTTGGTATCTTTGTGGGAACGCAATTATGGATATTTACTCTAAGTAGAGTTAGCGTTTTTGGTTTAGATAAAGGGCTAAATTGGTTTTTGCCACAAAACATATTGAACAATCGCCCTGCGCATTTGGGATTTAACGAATCTCTTAGCCGTTCACTTATCATATCGTCTATTATATTCGTTGCTATGTTTATATGTGCTGTGCTTGGCTTGCATAAATATTCCGAAAGCCTTGCAACATTATCCTCTGCTGAATTATCCATATATGCCTTGTCAATTATACCCTTTTCTGCTTTGCATATTTTTGGTGGAACTGTAGAGGGTCTTCGTAAACCCCAATACAGAATGTTCATAACCGAGTGTGCAGTTTTTGCTCTTGCTCCGCTTTTATCCATAGTGTTTAATTTTACTGACATTCCTTATGCTTTGCCAACAGGACTTTTAATAGCAAATATTTTTGGTTGTTTTATATATATTCCATTGATTAAAAAAAGTTTTCCTTTTTCATTAAAATTTTTTAGTAATAAAATTCCAAGAGAACTTTTGGTTTATTCTGTGCCGCGAGGATTTTCGGAAGTGGTGGTTTCTGTTTCAATGCGTATTGATGTGTGGATGATTTTATTGATGCTTGGTCCAGGTGAGGCCGGTGTTTACGCAGTTATGACAACTATTTCCAATGGACTGCGCACAATTCGCCAAAGTTATCATCCTATTCTGCTACCAGTTATAGCTGGAATGAGCAAAGACCGACTGTCCACAGACTTAAAACCGATATTCTCATATTGCGTTAATATGGTATCGCTTATACAACTAGTTATAGGATTTTTTATAGTACTGTTTCCAGACAAAATTCTTATGATTGCTGGCAAAGATTTTATTGTTCAACCAGAAACATTAGGAATACTTTTACTCGCGCATTTACTGGGTGGCTTCTTTTTATTATCTGCCTCTGTGCTTAACGGAATTGGCAAAAGTTTATATACATTGAAAATGGACATTGCTTCATTATGTGTATCTTTTCTTGTGAATTATTTTTTAATCCCTATTTTGGGTTTACCAGGCGCAGCACTTTCTACACTCGCATATATTATATTGCAAGCTGTTTGGAATAACATTTACATTTTCAAATTGCATTTAAGATTATATTCCAAAAAAATAATTCCTTACGCTATATGGTCTATTTTTCTTTTGGTAGTTTATATTCTCTTGCCAAGTTTTTCTCTAAGTTTTTTGCAAAAAATAATATTTTACATTGTAATTCTAAGTGGGCTTGCTTTCACTCAAGTTTTGATTAAAAATTCCAAATAATCTGCTATTATCATTTTAGACTTCCCTATATTAGCCAAAATGGAATTTTCATCAGCTAACTTGCGTTCTGCCAAGTTTTTCACTATTTGAGGCAAATTTTCTACCTGTTCTTTTTTCACAAAAATTCCAATATCATCGCTAACATCAATAAGCCATTCGTTATGCTCGTATTCATCGTTTGAACCGCTTTCCAAAGAAATTACAGGACGTTTGAATGCCAAGTAAAAATCCAAACGAACTCCGCTCAACTCGCTGATTAAAATATCTGCCTTAGCCAAAACAGATAAATTATCTATTTCGGAACTAAAAGGAATATTTGGCAATTCTTTTTGCAAATTCGCTATAAATTCCTTTTCGTATATATAGGAATAAGGATGCGGGCGGACAATTACATTGTAACCGGCATTTGCCAAATCTAAAATAAATTTTGAGCCGTAAGTTTTTAAAATGCCTCGTTCTCCCCACGTGCTTGCTACCAAAATTGTTTTGCCATCTGTATTGCTTTGCAAGTTTTTTGCCCTTTCAATCAGAGAATCCAAATAAGGTAGCCCCGCGAGAATAACTTTTTTAGATTCAAACAGCTTTTCATAATGAGTTTGATGCAGCAAAATAGTATCGTAATTGTCTAAACCGCCTTTTTTATATCCAAGCCCAAGTGCGTGGAAAATGTGTATTAGATTTTTGCAATTCTTAGGCTTTTTAATGGGATAACCTGGGCTTCCTATGTTTGGGGTTGTTGCAAGAATATTTTTTTCTCTTAGGTTGCTTATAGCAGAATAGCCTTTGTTTCCTGCACCAACATATTTCACTTTAAACGAAGAAAAATCGGCATTTGGATTTCCATAATCATAAAGTTCCAAAGCAGGATCGTTCACATCCATTGTGTAATAAGCAAATTTTATTTTTCTCTTGATGAGTTCTTCAACAACATCCTTGAAATAAATCCAATACATTTTCCCTTCACTGAAAATTGCCAAATCGCATTCAAACACCTCTTGCTTTTGACCCTTAATTCTATAAAAAAGATTTTTGGCAAAATAAACAACGCTTCCAATAATGCCAAATAATGCGGCAAACAAGGCATTGCCTGTACCAGGGTCTAAGTAGCCTTTTTTGCTTCCAAAATTCATTCCTATTCTCCTTTGTAAAAATCTCTATAAAAAATGCCTTTATCAAATTTATGGGGACCTAGCCTCAGTTCGGTATTTTGAATTTTATGCTTCAATGGAATTTCGCTATCAAAGAGATAAGCAAAAACAATAGGAAAGAGATCTTGCGAAACATAAAATTCACTATCATATTCGGATGCTTTTTCTTTGTTTGGCCAGCGAACTGCCATAAATGCCCCGAATATGTCCCGAAATTTCATATAGTCGGTTTTACCGAAATCGTAGTTTTTTGGAAATCTGTCTCCGTCATCTACGAAAAACAAACCGTGGTCGCTCATAAAAATCACAATTGCATTGCTGTTCGATGACGCTTTTACTATCTCTTCCTTCATAGCTGCAAGGCATTTATTGTAAACGGGCAAGAATAGCTGAATTTCTCTTTCCGTTGTTCCCATTGCCCCTAGAGTGGAATGCCCAGGGCACCCCATTCCCCATGCAAAAACTTTGCCTTTACCAGAATTGCTCTGTGCAAGTTCCGCCATTTTCACAAGGTATTGTCTGGTCGTACTCACCATAGTGGAATTTAAAGTAGCTTTCAATAGATTTTTGAATATCAAATTTTTGGGTTCCAGCAAATGCATAGAAGTGACTTCATCGTGTAATACAAAATTGTAAAAATTTTCTCCACTGGATATATATCTGTCGTGAGGATTGTAATTCCCTGTGCTGTAACCTTTGCTTTGCAACAGTATGTTGGTTATGTTGTTTCCGGCCATTCTTTCTCTGAAAAAATCATCACCTCTGCTTTTCGAAACAGTTGCCTGAATTCCGGCATCTTTAAGAGAGCTTATATAATTTCTGTTGCCTGTGGTTGGTATTTTGTTTATATTGGTCAAATAATCTATGTTAAAATCAAAAACGCTAGACATTGTTGGTATTGTGGCATCTGACATAGAATAGACATCGTATATTTTGAAATCGCTCCGCTCAAAAAGATTCATCAAACTGTCGTAATGTGGCAGGCTAAAATACTCGGCATAATCTTTGTGCGGAAAGGCATCGTGCATAAAGAGATATATGTTTGCAGAATCTTTTAATTCAAGTTCAGAAAGTTCTTTGGGAATATCAATTTTTTCGCCAGGATTTTTGGAACCTAAACTTATATCCCCAACAAAAAACAAAAGATAAGCAGAGGCCATTAAAGAAAATACCATAATGGCGGTTTTTTGCCTTATAATTGAGTTAATGAATATCAAAGCTGCAACAAACAAAACCCAAAATGCTATTCTCAACTCGCTAGTGTAATGCGTAATTTCCCTGACCATAGGCAAAAACATTATAGCCAGAATAAAGGAAACAGAAAATTTCGGAGAAAGAATGAAAGGAGCAGCAATTGAAAAAATCAGAAGAGCGGCTCCATAGATAATTGTGTCCACAAAATCAAAATAAACAGCGTTGGATTTGAAAATGAGAATAGCAGGAAATGCCATTACACTTATGTTGAGGATTATGGTTTTCAAATTAGGAACCGAAAAATAAATTTTGCTTTTTTTGATGATTTTGTAAACGAGCAAGGCTATGAACGCGGCAAAAATTGCATACACATCGGATATTTTTTGCCCCACAAATGAAGTGAGCACAGAATGTATTGAAAGTACCAACAAAAATTGCCAAGCGAAATCAAAGTTCAGTGTTGGAGGCATTTTTATTTTAGGCAATTTGCAAACCATTAAATATCTTACAAAATTGAAAAACTGGTTAAAGCTCCAATATATCAAAAGAGCAGCATTTTGGTCATAGAGCATAAAGAAAAACAGCATCGCTATAAAAATACCCTGCCTGCGTTCAGGGGTGTTGGCTTTTGCAGAGAGCAAAACAGAGGCTATGTTTATTGCTGTCATCACCATAGGCAATAAATTTATTCCAAAAAGCAAAACGTCTGGTTTGCCAAGATCACCTATGAACAAAAATTGCTCTCCGTTCAGCGGATTTTTTGTTAGAACTCCATAAGCGGCGAACAGCATTGGAATTTGTATGAACAAACTTGCAAGCGAGCGGAGTGCATAAAACGGGTAATAAGAAAAGGATTTGTAAAGCTCTCTCAGTTGAGAATGCCTTATTTTGGAATCTCTTATTGTGTTTATCTTTTGAATAAATGGTTCTAGCCTTTGTTTTATTGCACGCTCCTTGTTCTCTAAAATTCCGGTTAAATAGTAAAAAGGGGCAAGAAATGCGCTAACAGCAAGGGATAGCAATATTAGCGAAATTCCGTAAGAATTCGTCAATTCATAAAAGCTAGTCAAACAGAAATGTATTGCCGATTCTAAAAATATCATTTTATACCTTTAGTCAATTTGTTCAAATCGTCTTCGGTATCGAGTTCCACTATTTGCCCAATGTTTATCGGATATACAGAGACATTTATTTTATTTAATACCCTATTCACAACTTCATCCCAAAATAAATCTTTGTGACTTGGTTCCTGATATGCAGCAGAAATCGCTTTTGCAACTTCGGCAATATCATCTTTTAACCAATAAGATACACCGCACATATTAAAAAGATTTGTTCCACCTTTTTTTATATTGACAATTTTATTTTCCTCTGTTTCAAAAATCCAGTCATCTGAATATCCATCAATAAATTTTCCAAAATAGCAAGACTGTTTAAATTCAGGCAAAAATACGGCGCTATCGCCTATATATAAATCGCCTTCGCAAATAAAGCAATTTTCAGTGCCAAGTACATTTTCTGCGGCTTTGAGCGAAGAAATATTATTTTTTTCTAAATACTCTTTGTTTTCAATAAGTTCTATATTTTCATATTTAGATTTTAAATATTCAAATTGCTCTTTTTTGTAACCTACCACAATGTAAATTTTTGAAACGCCACGCTTTTTCAAGGCATTTATTATGGTTTCTATCATCGGAGTGCCAAAAACAGGGATTAAAGGTTTTGCTGTGGTTTCGGTGAGAGGCAACATCCTTGTTCCTGTGCCAGCAGCCATAATTATTGCAGTTTCGCTTTGTAATTTCATATATCTCTCTATAATTCGTCAATAAGTTTTATAATCTCGCCAAATGGCATTATATTGCGTTCAACTTCCAACGCTCTATGATTTTTCAATATTTCAACTGCTGTATTTCTCATAGCGGGAAACGCACTTCTTGTTAGATGATTTGCATAAATAACAATATTTATGCCGTGCGAAATTAACTCGCTTTCGGTTACGCTACTATAAGAAGTGGGCACAACAACCACAGGTATTTGTTTTTCTTTTTCTCTGAATTTTTCGCAAAATTCAAAAATTTCGTCAGGAGTTTTTTGACGGCTGTGTATCATAATTCCGTCTGCGCCAGCCTCTGCATAAGCAAAGGCTCTGTCCAGAGCATCTTCCATTCCCTGTTCCAAAATCAGACTTTCAACTCGCGCAATAATCATAAAATCTTTTGTTCTCAGAGCTTCTTTACCCATTTTTATTTTATTGCAAAACGATTCTATGGTATCTTGGCTTTGCTCCACTTCCGTACCGAATAAGGAATTGCGTTTTAATCCAATTTTATCTTCAATTATCACGGCAGAAATTCCCATTCTTTCCAAAGTTCTAACATTGTAAACAAAATGCTCTGTTTGCCCGCCCGTATCGCCGTCAAGTATAATCGGTTTTGTGGTTACATCCAAAATATCATCCAAAGTTCTCATTCTAGATGAAATATCAACCAGCTCTATATCGGGTTTTCCTTTTACTGTTGAATCGCATAAGCTAGATACCCACATTGCATCAAATTGGTCTAGTTCTCCATTTCTTTCAACTATTGTTTTTTCTGCAATTAAACCGCTAAGCCCATTATGCGCTTCAATAACTTTTACTATGGGGCATAAATTCAATAACTGTCGTAACCTTTTGCGCCTGTATTCTGGCATAGCCAGTTTTTCTCTTGTAATGGAATCAATTTTTGCTATATCATAGTTATAAGTATATGGCACCTCAATTAACTCACCGCCGTATTTTTCCAAATTTTTAATAACATTGTCTCTAATAACGGACTGCGGATATTGTTTCCAATTATCGCCGTGTACAACGTAATCTGGTTTAATGGAACTTATAACATTATCGTATAAAACATCATCTTGTTTCACCACCTCGTCCACACCCTCAACATTTTTTATCATTTCCAAACGTTCTTCAAAAGAGATAGTTGGAAATCTGTCGTATCGTATCATGGCTTTGTCGCTTAACACACCAACAATTAATTTTCCGTATTTTTTGGCATTTGCAATTATGTTTAAATGCCCGCTGTGAATTACATCGGTGGTAAAACACGTATATACTTTTTTCATTTCGTCTGCTCCTTGTTAATATAATTCATAAAACTGATTGCGTTATCCAAAGCGGATTCTTTGGGGCGCGCCAAATCATCTCTTGATTCATTGGCAACCTTTATTTCTATAAAGGTCAATTTTCCAAGATTATTAAAATCGTTCATAAGATTGTTGAATTCATCTGCTGTTTGAATAACAAAAATATTAGAATAACCGCAAACTTTTGCTGTTTCGGCATATTTGAAATTTGGTGCAGCGGTTGGCATACCACCCACGGATTCGTGTGCATCGTTATTCAGGCAAATATGAACCAAATTTCCAATTCCCCTGCTGCCTATAAAGGCTAAATTGCCCAAATGCATCAAAGCCGCACCGTCTCCATCTAGGCAAATAACTCTTTTATTCGGAGAATTTTCAGCTATGCCAAAAGCTATCATTGAAGCATGCCCCATGCCTCCCACCGTTAAAAAACATTGATTGCGATTGTTCTGCTCATAAACCTCTCTTGAAATTTTGCCTGTTGTGGACACAACCAAATCTTTCTCCGTTATTTTTTTCATAATTTCAGAGATAACATACTCGCGATTTAATTTGTAACTATTGGTGTATGCAGCATTTGCTCTTTTCTCAAAGG
The DNA here is from genome assembly GCA_031281345.1 of Candidatus Fibrimonadaceae bacterium. GTDB lineage: Bacteria > Fibrobacterota > Fibrobacteria > Fibrobacterales > Fibrobacteraceae > Fibrimonas. Next base: position 58,866 of record JAITFN010000067.1, on the reverse strand, counting down.
TATCTTTTTTTATTATCAACGAAAATTGTTTTTTATTTGACAAAATATTTTTTATTTTATCAAATATTTCTTTCAATTTTGACTCAGATATGCTGCTATCAATAACTTCATACTCAATTTCAAGGCAATCAAACATTTTCTCTGTTATTCGCCCCATAAATTTATGCTGAGGCTCATCTTTCAAACCAGGGGAACCTCTATATCCAACAATAAAGAGCATTGGGATATTATAGACTTCGGGGCTCACAATTGAAGTGATTGGATTTACCGCATTGCCTATGCCGCTGTTCTGCATATAAACGCAGGCAGGTTTTCCAGTTGACAGATAAACTCCCGTGGCAATACCCACCGCCGAACCCTCGTTAGGTGCGGTGTAGTGAGTAAGCCCCGTATCTTCGGAATTTATGTAGTCGCAAAATTCTTTGAGAGTAGAGTCTGGAACTCCTGTCAAAACTTCAATTCCTAGTTGTTTAATGCACAAAGCTAATAGTTCGGATTTCATTTTAAATTCCCTCAGCGTATTTAACTGGTACGGCTACCTTGCAATGCTCCAATGCTTTTTCAAATACCTTGAAAAAAGCCTCAATATCAGAAACGTCAATAGCACCAAGCGAGCATAATCTGAATGTATTTGTATCAAAAATTTTGCCCGGATAAATTGTAAATCCGCGTTCATAGCAATAATCGTGAATTTTGTCAAAATCCCAATTTTTATCATCTGGGTAAATTGCAGATGCAACAAGACCCGATTGCAATTCTTTTTTTATGAATTCTTTAAAACCGAGTTTTTTTAAACCATTGCATATCGTTTCATTTACCATTTTATGCCTTGAAAATTTTTCATCTTCCCCTTCTTTAAAATATTCCTCAATGGCTTGTTTGGTGGCATATACAGTTTGCACAGGCGGAGTAAAATGCATTTGCCCTGTTTGGAGAAAATATTTATATTGCAAATACAAATTGCAATAATAAGAGCGTTTTGGATAATGCTCCGATTCCTCAATAAATTTAATTTTCCCTATTACAAATGATAAACCTGTCATTGACATTAAACCTTTTTGTGCAGAAGCCATGCAAAAATCAATATTGTCTTTTTCCATATCAATAGGCAGCATTGCATAAGTTGATGTTGTGTCTACGGTGAAAACGCAGTTATATTTGTGTGCCAAAGCACCTATCTCGCGTATGGGATTCAGCAAACCTGTTCCCGTTTCGTTGTGCGTTGTATAAACAAGATGTATATCGGGATTTTTTTGCAAAATGTCTTCTATTGCTTCCATCTTTGGAATTTCGTCAACTGGAATTTTCATATTGATATGTGGCAAATTGTAGTACTCGCATATCTCCGCTGCCCTAGCACTATAAGCTCCATTATTCACAATAAGTATTTTTTTCCCGTCTGGCAAAAGCGAGTTCAGGCAAATATCCATATTGATTGTTCCAGAACCGCAAAAAAGAACAGCCGTATATTCTTTGGTATCACCGTGAACAATTTTTACCAAATCATCCTGCATTTGAGCTAAAATATTGCCAAATTCGGTCTCTCTAGGGCAAATATCGGGCACTACCTGAGCCATTTTCACGGTATCTGTTGTTGTAGCAGGCCCAGGATTTAACAAAATATTTCTTTTGATATTCAACATTGATTTAATATACATTTTTTTTGGCATAATTTATTCTTTTTTCATAAAAATTAGTATTTTATTATTCCTATGACAAAACTACCCAAAATCGCGCTTATCCTCTTATGCCTCGCATCGCTTGGCATATCTGCTATTAACAACCCTGCTGGTGAAGAAAGAAAAACCAATGCAGCCGATTTCTTTAGGCATCCACAAAAAAGCGATAAATACAACGAAATGTGGAGCTATGTTTTTGTACTTGACAATGGTACAAAAATATATGTGAATTATACTTGGATGTATGTTCCAACTCAGGGTTTTAAAATAGGCACCGATTTTTCAATATGGAATTTCAAAGGCAAAAGCCATAGCGTGGGGCGGCAATATTCAACGGATAGATTTGTTGAAGATAAAAGCACAAACAGCATTTCTATTGCTGGTGGCGATTATTTAATGGAAAAATTACCCGGCACAGGGCACCGCGTGTTGTTTTCTGCTAATAAAAATGGCAAAAAATTCTTAGATGTCTCATTTACAAGTGCTGTGAACGGTGTTGTTCAAGGAGATGGCGTGTTCAATATAGACGGAAACAAATTCGGTTTGTATGTGCACATTCCTTATGGCAGAATTAAAGGCCGCGTGGGTATTGGAGAAGATACTGTGGAAATAAGCGGATATGGCTATATGGATCACGTTTGGCAAAACGAAAAACCCGCTGAAATGGCAACCAGAATGCTCACGCTCAGTATGCCACAGCAAAAATCATTTATAGCAGGGCGCATAGGAATAACCAAAAACGGCACTCCTTATGGCTATTCAATTCATAACGTAGAAGGTGTATCTAAAATCATTTATCCTGCTTCTGTGCTTGAAAATGAAAAAACCTATAATCCCAAAAACTTTCCAAAAAATTTGACCATTGCTTGGAGCGATGCAAATATACCACCTCTTAAATTTGAAGCAAAGGCACAAGAGACATTTAGCATTCTTTCAAATTTTGAAGGGTTCTTAGAGAGAAATGCAATTAAACTAGCTCTTGGCGAATTGCTTTACAAACGCGGTCGTTCTCAAACGGAACAAGGTAAATTAGATTGGACAATTGCAGGCTTTTGAGCACTGCAATTATCCTTATTTTCTATTCAATGGTAATCAATGTTATGGAATGCGCGGGGAATGTTATCGCAGCACCCTCTTTTATCTCTTGACTGCTCGCTTTTGGCGGGTCAACTTTAACAACTTTGCCTGCTGCTTGCCCTTTTGGAGTAGCCAAAACCTCCACCTTTGCTTTTCCAGCAAAACCAGGAATCTTGATTGTGCTATTGAAAGCGGTGTAGGGGCTTTTGTTTATAGCAAGCAAGGTTTTCTTTTTGCCGTTCACCGACAAATAAGTGGTTAAATCTGTGCTACCGCTATTGCTTTCAACAAGTTTGCCTCTAATGCCGTCTGCGGCCATTTGGAAAGCATAATAGCTTGGGCGCGGTTTGTTGCCACCGATTATCTCTTCGTAAGAACGGGAAAGATAGCCGTAATCACCGCCTTCTGGGGTTATATCGTTGTGAATATCCCAATACTGAGCGGAACCTGCTCCAACTTTGGCAAGCGTGCCTAGGTAATCTGCAACAAACAAACCATTTATCAAAGATATGGACTGAGGTCCTGGGTTGAAATCAACAGAATTCCACTCGGTTAGCCAAATTTCAATATCCTTTTTGGGTGAAAGTTTTTTGATGCTTTCCCTAACGCGACCGAAAATTTTATCCAAAGTTTGCGGAGAGGCGAGCAAGCCAAAATCATTTTCTTCACCAAAATGCTGTGGATAATGGTGAATGATAAGGGCATCGGCAACATCAGCGGTGTATTTGAGAACATTCTCATTCCATTCGCCGTCTAGCACGCCTAAAACTCCAACTTTAATTTTTGGGTCAACCTTTTTCATAGCAGTAATAAATTCGCGAGCGCGTTTGCCATAAGTGTGCCCTTTGTCTGCACCATATTTTGCGTATTGAGGATGCCAATCGCCGTAAATTTCGTTACCTATTTCCCAATAGATAACATTTGCTTTTTTGGTTATGTTGGTGTGCTTAACCCAGTCTGCGGCTTCTTCTGCTGTTCCTGTGCCAAAATTAGCTGTGAACATAGGTGTTGTGCCTGTTTCTTTGCACCACTCAAGGAATTCGTCTGTGTCAACCATCCAGTCTTTGGCTTCCAAAATCTTTTTCCAGTGGTCATCGTCAGCACGGAGTCCGCCTGGATAGCGAACCACGCCGTGATTGATTCTTTTCACATATTTTTTTGTTTCGGGTTTTAGCAAATCGCCGTCCCAAAGAGCCGCGTTAATGCCAAAAATAGCACTTGATATATTTGGATTTATAACCTTGTTCAAATCTCCGGTTATTGTTAGGCTAGCACTTTCTGGAACTTTTGGACGCGGCACTTCGCGCAAATTGGTGAGTCTAACATTGTCTATTTGGAAAGAGCCTTCGGAGCCTTCTCCGCTGGGTTTAAAGTCCAGAACTTTTACTCCGTCTAAATCAAAAGTACCGTTTTGAACTGCCTCGGGTGGCTGGTAATACGGGAACTTGGTGAATGAACGGAAAGAGACAAGCACTGTGCTTCTGCCTCTTGGCGCACCGGTGCTGCTCACAAAAATTTCCCTGCCTTTATCGCCTATTTGAACGGTTATACCCTGCCAAGCTTTATCTGTGTAAATATCAAACATTATACCCCAGTGCTTTGTCCAGTCAGTAAGTTCTTTTTTCGCTTTCTGCTTTTCAAAATCATAAACAATGTCAACCCAGTCGCCTAGCATATAATGAGAAACATTCAACGACTTGCCGTCTAAATGGCCTTTGCTTATATCAAAAGATACTTTGGATTTTGGACCTGTGGATGGTTCAAATCCAGGGTTGTTTTCAAAATCGTGCAAAACCAAATCTGGCGCATTGCTTTTGAAAGAATCCCACTTTAAATCCGGATCTACCCAATCTATGTTTTCGGTAAAGGTGATTTGGTCAACATATATAGTTACAGGATCGTCTTGGCGACCATCGCGTTTGTTATCTGCTTTGCCAACTGAAAAACGAACTTCCTGAATTTTGTTCCACTGTATGTTTTTGGTAACTTCTGCCTGTTTGTTGGCATCCCAAGCCTTGCCTGCATCTTGGAATTTTTTCAAAGGAATTTTTACCAGCTTCCAGTCTTTGGAAAGTGTTTGTCCTTCAACCCAGTCTTGCAAATTGGTTTTTGTTTGGCTCTTTATATCGCCACCTTGATTATCAAGTATGCCAAAACCAACTTTTTCTCCACCTTGCTTGCCCTTTGCCCAAAAATAAACACCGCCTTTGTTCCTAACTTTAGAAAGGTCTATGTATTTACCTTCGCCCAAAGAAAGAGTTACACCGGAATATTCATTGTCGTCCATATAGGCAGCTAAAACATTTCTGTTTGGAGTTTTAGAAGGTTGTTCTTTGAATGCGGTTAATCCGCCATATACATAGCCAAATCCTTTGAGATTACCGGCATAGAACACTCCATTCGGTTGCAGGGCTTTTGCTTTGCCATCTAGCTTCTCTGGATTTTTTGGTCCTTCTATGGTTTCTGTTTTTTCGTCCCAGTAAACAATTTTCGGTTTTGGTTTTGCAACGGGAACTGTGCCTTTCACAACTTCAACATTGGCAACCCACACCTGAAAGCCTTGGGGGTTGGTTCCCTTGTCAACCGAAACGCGGAACTCTGCAATTTTATCCCAATTTATGCGGTCTGGAAGCTCGGTTTTCTTTGTGTCGTCCCAATACATACCTCTATCGGGGAAATCTGCCAAGGGAATTTTCACGTGCTGCCAATCTTTGGTTATTTGCACGTATTTATTCAGAGAAAGCTTGGACTGCGTTTTTTTGCCTTTGCCGTCTGAATCCAAAAATCCAAACCAGGCCTGTTCGCCGCCAACTGCGCCTTTAATATCAAACTCAACTGCACCATCTAGCAAAACTTTGCTAAGATCAGAGACTTCATTGTAAAGGCATATAGAAGAACCTGAGTAATCACTTGGATCCAAGGCGAATCTCAGAGAAGCAGCTGATTTATAGCCTTGGGTTTTGTCTATTTCTACCTTGGATTTTCCTCCATAAGAATAATCAAAACCTCCCGTCCTATATTGCCCATCAAAGAATTTAAAGACAACAATGCGATTTGGGCGTTGCGCGAAAGCTACTGTGGCAAGAGCCAAGAATAGAAAAAGAGCTATTCTACGAATCATAAAACCTCTCCGATTTAAAGTACACTTGTTGTAAATATAGTAAACGCTCATTTATCGGCTTGGCTGTTCAAAAACGCCGCCAATGTGTCCCTGTGTACATTTAGTTTCTTAGCTATTGCCGTTCGGCTATAGCCACAGGAGAGCAGGTATTGCACTTCGCTTGCCCTGCTAGCTAGCTTGGATTTAGTGTTGCGCCGCCCAAGCGGGCGGCCAAGCACCTTGCCACTAGCTTTTACGTTAGCAAGAGCTTCCTTAACGCGTTGTGAAATCATTTTGCGCTCTATTTCTGCAGAAAGCCCAAACGCAAAAGCGAGCATTTTGCTGGAAATATCGTCTCCCAGCTTGTAACCGTCTTTTATTGTCCAAATCCGCGCCCCGCTGTTCAATAGATGATTGAGCATCTCCATAACCTGCAATAGGTTACGCCCCATCTGCGAAAGCTCACAAGCTATTATAAGGTCGCCACTCTTGGCACCGCTGATAATCTTTCCGAGCTTGCGCTTTTGCAATTCTTGCATAGAAGAGACATTCTCCTCTATCCATTCGTCTATGACTATGTTGTTTTGCTTAGCGAAATTCTCTATTTCGCATTTCTGATTTTCTGCGTTTTGATTATCCGCACTTACACGGATATATCCGTATATCATTGGACCCCCTCCATTTTTTTAAACCCCGAAAGCCTCCTCCGCAAGAACGAAAGAAGCTGTAGAGCTAGCTTATTTAATAATAAATTAGTAAAAAAAATTTAGTATATTTCTCTACTTATGAGCGAAACGAATTTGAACGGCACTTGGAAAATTATTTTGGACCCAGAAAATAAAGGGGTAGCTGGCCGCTGGTTTGCTGAAATCCCTAGCAAGGCTAAAAATGTGGAAATTCCGCATATTTGGGAAGAAAATACGGCTGAAACAGCCTTTTATTACAAAAAATTTTCACTATCTACCAAAGACAAAAGATGCTTGCTGCACTTTGAGCAGGCATCAGTTTATGCGGTTGTTTGGGTAAACGGAAAATTAGTGGGAGACCATTTTGGCTCAAGTACTCCTTTTGAATTTGATATTTCGCAGTTTGCAAAAACAAATCACGAAAATTTGCTGTGCGTTAAAATATCCAGCGTTTCGCCGAGCGATAGCTTTGAACTAATTTCCGGTGGCGACCCTATACCAGCCGAGCAAATGCCCCTAGGACTGCCTTGGAAACGCTACCCCTTTGCAGGGCTTACAGGCAAAGCATACATAATAAGCGGCGAAAGAGCCTTGCTCACCTCTATGGAAATAGCCTCAAATGCAGACCACGGGCGAATAAATGTGAAATTGTCTTTCAACAACCCGCGCAACTATGTGGCAAAACTGAAAATTTTTGCCCGCGACCCAAAATTGGAAGTTTCGTCTATTCAAAAAGAAGTTAAACTTGAAAAGGAAAATACGAATGTCACTCTGCATTTGAGATTTAAGGATATAAAGCTTTGGTCCACTGAAACGCCAGATAATTACGCTCTGGAAGTTCGTTTAGATGGTTCTAATTACCTGTCTTCTAATTTTGGTTTTAAAAAATTTGACTGCAAGCAGGGCGATTTCTTTTTAAACGATTCCATAATTAAAATACACGGCATAACATATAGCCACCGCAGAGATGCCTCTATTGCAAAAGAATTGGAACAAATCAAGGAACTGGGTTTTAATGCTGTTCGCACAGGAGGCGCTCCTTTTAACAGAGAGGCTTTAGACGAATGCGATAGACTTGGGCTTTTGGTTTTTCAAGAATTCCCTATATGCGATGAGCAATCTAGCAAAATGGGTTTAGAAGCCATTAAAGCAATCGCTCCAGAAATAGTGTGCGAAAGTTCAAACCACCCATCACTTGCGGCTTGGATTTTAGGTTCAGAAAACGGTAGGTTAATTTTAGAAAATGGAGCAAAACTTTTAAACCGCATAGACACTTTGGAAAGTTGCCATCCGGCTATAAGCAACATAAACAACGTCTCCATAGACAACGACCAAAATTTCAAGCACGGGCACGAAAAAACATTCAGCGCAACGGGAAAAATAATAGGCGTAACCGATGGCACAGTGCTTCCATATTCTTCGCACTATCTCGCACTCAAAATTTTTGGCGGAGTTCCTTTCACCTTGTTTTTATCTCGCTACGGAATTTCAGAAGACAAAGATTTTGTTATTCCAGACCCATTCTTTGGAGACGACTGGCTGCAAGAGAACTACAAGCTGTTTACCGATGATATAAAGAAAAACGGAAAAGTTTTGCTCTCCATAAAAAATCATCATATCTTTGGTTCTGCAAAAAACGATGCTGATATGCAAAGTTTGTTGCAAAAAATAAAGAACTTCATAAGCAAACACGCAAAAGACACTTGGCAAAATCCAGAATCTTTTGTAAAAGATTCAAATGAGCTTGCTCTGTCTGGGCTTGACCAAAACATTCAATGCTTGCAGAGCAGCCCTGTTGTTAGCGGATATTTCATTGAAGAATGGGCAGATTTCAAAAATGATTTTAGCGGAATAGTAAAAGAAAACGGAGAGAGCAAAAATTTAGAGCAAGGCATTAAAAACATAAACGCTTCCACTAGGTTGCTTTTGAGCGGTTTGGAGCGTGTTGTGGCAAAAAACGAAAGCATTTCGTTTCAGCTCAGTTTGCTCAACGAAAAAAGATTAAACGAAATAACCGTATCTGTGCAGCTTTTGAATAAAAGCGGGAAAGCAGAGGTTTCGCAAAGCAAAAATTTCTCCGTTCCAAAATTCACACTTGCATCTCTTGGCGACCTAAGCCTAAAAGCTCCGCAAAAAACAGGTTCTTACATCTTAAAGCTAACGCTTGAAAGCAACGAAAAAGAAATTTATTCCTTGGAAGAACCAATAGAAATTATTGAAACTCCAAACATTAAAAACGTGCTTGCAAAATCCGAATTCTTAGACACCGCAGAAAATTCATCTGAAATAATCAAGATGATAAACAGCAAAAAACCGGTGTTATTCACAGCGGCACTCAGTTCTTGGGCAGATAACTCAATTTTGGAATCCGTTGCAAACGCAGTCAAATCTGGAAAAGTCCTCTTTATCTCAGACATAATTCCAGAAGACATCAGGTTGCTCAACAACTTTTCCGCATTTGGCAATTCTTTTGAGTGTTTTTATTCCTCTGGAGCTGCGGGGGCAAGCATTCACTACATCCCAAAAAAATCCGAACTTGAAAGCGAGTTATTTGAGAAATCTGTGTTGGATAAAACCTGCTCTGCCGTTGTGCCTAGCCTATCTATGCTTAAAATTAAAGATGCTGTGAGCTATGTACACTCGGTTTCCATAAAAAATTCTGAATTGCAAGCCGGTGTGGATTTGCAGATAATGGAGTACGGAAAGGGCAAAATTATTTTCAGCACATTGAATTTTGAAGGCTTGGATACCTATGCTCTGACAAACAGTTTGTTCGTAAAAATCATTGAATTGGTTACAGAGTAAAAACTTAACCTTATTCCTTTCTCTTCGCTGCAAAAAACAACGTGGAGAGCAAAAGCATAACAGATAATATGTAAAATATTTTCAGGTTTTTAGACCAAGCTTCTTCTTGCTCTGCCACCAAATTGTAAAAAGATGCGAGCAAAATTCCACAAGCATCGTGTGCCTTGGCTCTGCTGTAATTCCATTCTTCAACATTGCAAGAATCGTTTTTTAAGCACTCCGAGAGCCAGCGTATTCTCAAAGTTATATTTTTTTCAATTTCAAAAAGCGCATCTGTACTTGGAACCTTAATTCCACCGCTGTTCAAATTGTTCAACAATTCCTCTGTAGATGCCACAAGAGATTGCTGAATATTCAAATTATCCCTAACATAAGAAAAATTTATTTGCTCAGGATTTTCATAAACATATATCCGAGAATCCAGCAACCTATACTCTGAAATATTGGCAATTATCTGTTCATAAGCAAAAGGAGTGTTTATTTGCAAGCGATAATAAAAATAAGACAAAACAAGAACAGAAACAAGAGCGAGAAGACCCGCTGGCAAGCTAAAACGCCTAAACAGCAATTCTCTTATCTTCATGTTTTTATGTCCATAAATGTTACCACGCCAACGAATATATATAAGTATGCAGCCAGGGGGCAATGCCACAGAATAAAACGCAAGTACCAAGCACAACAAGGATTATCTTTTGCCATAGGCAAACTTCCACAGGAGGCAAATTTTCGTTTGCATCATTAACCCAAGCAGCTTTCACTATTTGCAAATAATAATACAGAGCAATAACGCTGTTTATGGCAGCAAAACCGACAAGCACATAATTTCCCACAGAAGCCGCACTCGCAAATACCATCCATTTGCCTATAAAACCAGCAAGCGGCGGAATTCCAGCCAAGCTAAATGCGCTAATGGCGAACATAACAGCGAGCAAAGGGCTTTGCTTGGAAAGCCCCGCAAGAGAATCAAAGCTCTCTGGGCGGCTTTTGCCTATTATGCTAATTAAAAAGAACATAAGGTAATTTGAAAAAGCATAAAGAAACAAGTAATAAACAAAAGAAGAAATGCCAAGCCTCTCGCTACCGCATAGCCCTATTAAAATGTAACCCGCCTGCGCAATGGAACTATACGCCATAAACCTGCGCAGCCTGCTCTGCTTCAATGCTCCCAAATTGCCTATGAATATGGTTGCCATAGCAAGCGCAGAAAATATAATCCTGAACACAAAGCCCAAATCCGACAAAGGATAGTATATAAGAGCGCTTAAAAAAACAAGGGCAACGGCTTTTGAGCTAACGGATAAATAGGCTGTTATCGGTGTTGGCGCACCCTCGTAAACATCGGGAGCCCAAGTGTGGAAGGGGAACAAAGTGAGTTTAAAACCCACTCCCATAACTATAAAAACCACAGCCACCAGCAATAACTTGGCATCTGTTTCAAGGGTATTGCCTACTGCGTTGTAAATATCTTCATAAAAAAGCGACCCTGCGAAACCATACAGATAACTGAGACCAAACAGCAATACCGCAGTGGCTATTGAACCCATAAGCACATATTTAAGGGCTGCTTCTGCTCCTTTTGCAGAGCTTTTGTTCCAAGCAACCAAAAAATACATGGGCATAGTTGCAAGCTCAAGGCCTATGAACAGGGATAAAAGTTCGCCAGCCGAGGCAACAAGCATTCCGCCAACCGCTACAAATAGCATAGCACCCAAAAATTCCGGTTTGTTTTTTAAATCGTAATTATTGCTCAAAACAGAGGCAAAAAAGAAAGACAGCAGCAAAAGTTCCCTTATCAAAATTCCAAAGCCATTCACATTCCAAGTTAAAAAACTCGCATTTAAGTTCCCTTCCTCAAATCCACAAATAGAAAAACCCGCATAAAGCAAAAACAAAACCGCCGAACAGGAATTAGCCAATAAAACAGAGATTTTTTTAGAAAATAACCCAAAGGCCAAAACCACAAAGGGGAGCAATATAAAGATACAATCCAAGGCTATGAATGGGGACATATTTGGATAATATAGAATTTATGTTACCCCTTTGTTGCACAAAGTCCACCTAACTAAATAGCCTATTTATTGACTTACACTTGACAAAAAGCATAAAAATATGTATATTATTATTGTAAAAACATACCAATAGGAGTTTTATATGAAAATAGTCTCAAAAATCACATTGGCGGCAACCTTTGGGCTTGCCTTGGCGTTCACATTTTCCTGCTCAGATGATGATAAAGGCGGCTGGCTCACTTGTGAAGAGTTTAAGTCTCTTGCAACGAAATGCATAAGTAAATATGAAGCAGAAAAAGAGGCTTGTAGAGATGATTGGGATTGTCTCGATGGTCTTGATGTAGAATCAGTGAACAAATGCGTTATGCCTGATGGTTGCAATGGCACTGACAAAAAAGAATGCGAAGCACATTACGAATCTGAGGGTTGCTACAGTAATTAACCCTCACTTATACAAAGGTCTTTTTCTGCACAGCTCCAAAATGCTTTCCCTAATGCTTTTCAGTTTTGCTTCGTCTTTGGGATTTTCAATAGCCTGCGCAATGGCTTTTGCAACTGCTTTGGTGTCTTGGATGTCAAAGCCTCTGGTTGTGATTGCCGCTGTTCCCAAGCGAACCCCAGACGGATCCATAGGTTTTCGAGGGTCAAAAGGAATGGTTGAGCGGCTTGAAGAAATGCCAACTAAATCCAAAACCTGCTCCGCTTCTTTGCCAGAAATTCCCTTGCTAGTTACGTCAACAACCATAAGGTGATTATCAGTGCCATCGGAAATTATTTTAAAACCAGATGCCATAAGCTCTGCCGCCATTGCACGTGCATTTTCTATAACATTCTTTGCATAAGTTTGAAATTCAGGATGCAATGCCTCTTCAAAAGTCACCGCTTTTGCCGCAGTTGAATGGTCGTGAGGACCTCCCTGCATACCGGGGAACACAGATTTATCTATAGCTTTTGCAAAAGCCTCTTTGCACATTATTATTGCACCACGCGGACCTCTCAAAGTTTTGTGGGTTGTGGTGCTAACAATATCAAAATAAGGAATTGGGCTATCTATAGCCTTGCCTGCTATTAAGCCTGCTATATGAGCAATATCGGCAAATGTAATTGCACCAACTTCGTCTGCTATTTCCTTAAATTTTTTCCAGTCTAGATTCCTGCTATATGCCGAGAAGCCTGCCAAAATCATTTTCGGTTTTTCGCGCATGGCTATTTCCCGTACTTTTTCCATATTTATTCTGCCTGTTTCTTTTTCCACCTGATATTGCGTGAAATTATAGAGCATTCCTGAAAAATTCACAGGATGTCCGTGTGACAAATGCCCGCCGTGGTCTAGCTGCAAGCCGAGAACTTTGTCGCCCGGTTTTATGGTTGCAAAATAAACCGCAGCATTTGCAGGGCTGCCAGAAAGCGGCTGAACATTTACGTGTTCGCAACCAAAGAGCTTTTTGCACCTTTCCACAGCCAGAAGCTCAACTTCGTCTATCACCTCATTGCCGCCATAATAACGCTTGCCGATGTAGCCTTCGCTATATTTATTGGTTAAGCAGCTACCCATAGCCTCCATAACAGCTTTTGACACATAATTTTCGGAAGCTATAAGCTCAATGCCATCTTCTTGGCGCATAGCTTCTTTATTTATGAGATTGAAAATTGCGGAATCGACATCAGAGAGATTTTTCATGGGGGTAATATAGAAAAAAATGACCAGCCTACGGCTGTTCGCCAGCGAAATGCAAATTGGATAGGCGTCCGTGCCTGTCCAAAAGTTTTGCCAAGAAAACAGGCATTGTTACCCTGCCCACGAAGTGAAAATGGCAGGGTGAGTAAAAATCATTTTATCTGAACCCCGATTTTTAACTTAATTTCGGTATATTTGCATTTACTTTGTCTGAATCAGAATTACCAGAGCAATGAAAAACGCCTATCTATAAATGCTTTATCAAGTGTCTGTTATACTTATTTCACAGAATTTGCAGGATTTTCAGAATAAAGCCGAAAACAATTTTCTATATTATACCCAAATATGACCAATACTGGCAAAACAACATTTAACGCTAGGGCTTGCAGTGCAAGCTCTAAAAACGTTTTTAATGTTTTACCCCCCCTCCCCCCCCCCCCCCTACACTAATTCCCTTCAACAAAGGAGTTCACTATGAAAACAAATAGACGTTTTCTACTAGCGGCAATTTTCGGATTTGCCTTGGCATTCACCTTTTCTTGCTCTAGCGATGACAGCGGCGGCAACAACAACAACAACGACCCTAGCGGTGGAGGCAACGGGCAAGGCAGCTGTCCTAATGCTACGACTAGTAGCGGAATTTTGTCTTGCGGTGGTCAAGAGTATAGAACCGTTGTAATTAACACTCAGACTTGGATGGCGGAGAACCTTAACTACAAAGCAAGTGGCAGTAAATGTTATGATAATAAAGAAAGCTATTGCGATAAGTACGGCAGATTATACGACTGGGCAACAGCTATGAGCATAGACGCAAAATACAATGAAGCAGAATGGGATGGAAGTGATGTAAAACATCAAGGCATTTGTCCCAGCGGTTGGCATATTCCTAGCAAGGCGGAGTGGGAAGAACTGGTAAGCTACGTTGAGAGCAATAGTGAGTGCAGTAATTGCGCGGGAAAACATCTTAAAGCGGAAATTGGCTGGAACGATTACGATGGAGAATCTGGCAATGGTCTAGACACTTATAGGTTTTCTGCCCTGCCAGCGGGTGTCCGCTTTAATGAGGATTATTTTCGAAGTGTCGACAACCTCAGCCACTGGTGGAGTGCTAGTTACTATGGACATGGTGCCTATAACTGGCGTATGATCTACAGTACCGAGGACGTACGCTGGTCCACTGGTACTAAGACCAACCTAATAAGCGTTCGTTGCGTGCAGGATTAATCGCACCGCAAATCATTTCACATTTGGAGCAACTGCGAGAGTTGCCCTTACCAAATAACCTGCACAGGATATTCCTTAAAAACGCTATCTGACGAAATAACAGGAATATTCTCTGATACGCTTTGTGCTATTATCATTCTGTCAAAAGGATCTCTGTGAAAATATTTCAAACCGAATAGTGAAATTAAATGCTTTGCTTCAATTGGCAAAACTTTAAAGCCATTTTCAAAAACCAAATTCATAATCTCAATTATATTAAAAGACAAAACTAATTTTTCAATGCTCATTTTTATCGTCATTTCCCATAAACTTGCTATACTCACTTTTATATTGTTTTCTTTATTACTAATTATATCTCTAACATTATTTGGCAATTTCTCATCGCCTTCGCAAAACCAAATAAATGTTTGCGTATCTAAAATAACATCCATTTACATATACTCCTTGAAATCTTCTAGCGGCTCATTAAAATCATCACTCATATATTTCAACATACCTTTCATACAACCAAAAGTAGGATGTTTCTTTTCAGTGGGTTTATGTTTCGATAACAAAAATTCTGCAAAATCATAAAGTTCTTGCAACGCATTTTGCGGCAACTCATTAAGAGCCGAATGTACAGGGTTGGCTATCGTAGCAGAAAGTGTTTGTGGCATAATTTACCTCATCATTAAAGATAGAAAAAGATATTGCAAGTCACACACATATATTCAGCAATCCTGAAAAATTTTACTCACCCTGCCATTTTCACTTCGTGGGCAGGGTAACAATGCCTGTTTTCTTGGCAAAACTTTTGGACAGGCACGGAAATTTTTTCTACATTACCTCTATGCGTTGCCTCCTTTTCCTCACCCTTGCCCTCGCAAACACCCTGCTGTTTGCGCAAGATAACAGCGTTGCAGAAATTCGCCGCAATATAAAGACCGTGAATGCAGAAACGGAAAGGGAAAAAAACTTAACGCAGGCAGAAGCAAAACGGCACACAGATTTTGTTGCAAATGCAAGGCAAAAAACCGCGGCTTTGGAAAATCAAGAAAAGGAATTGCTTGGGCAAATAGATTCGCTTAAAGCGGAAATAGAAAAACTCAAAGGGGCAAGGCAAAAAGCACTTGGAGCCACTCGCTATTTTGAAACACGCAAGGTAAAATACAGCGAAGATTTGGCAAAAACAATAGATACTCTGGCGTTATTTGTGGAAAGCGGTTTTCCATATAAAAACAGCGAAGCCGCAGATGCCTTGCGTGAAATTTCTTCGCAACTCAAAAAATCCCTCATAAGTTCCGAGGCGGCTTTTGGCAGGGTTTGGGAAGTTATGCTCGATAGGGTTCGGCTTGGCTACACCGCCGAAACTTGGAATGGTAATTTGGATTTAGACGGCAAAATGATAGCAGGCAAATTTTTTCGCTATGGCACGGTTGCTTCAATTTTCACAAGCCAAAACGGAGAAACTGTTTTATGGCTGAACAACAAAACCGGAAAATGGGAAAATGCCGGAGAAAATTTTGCGCTCCGTACAGCCATAAAAGAAACTATGCGTGTGGCAGAAGGCAAAACAGCCCCTAAACTCTCGCCTGTTCCAATTTCAAGGTAGCAGTGCTAAAACCCGAGACATTGAACGCATTTGAAAATTTTTGCGCAGAAGCAAGAAAGCAGGGCTTTGAACCTAAAATTGAAAGCGGTTGGCGCAGCTTTGAGAGGCAGCTTTTGATTTGGAATGAGAAGGCTTTGGGAAAAAGAAAAATTTTAGACGAAATGGGAAAACCGCTAAATAGAGACGAACTTTCCGATTTGGAATGTATGAAAGCGATTTTGCTTTGGAGTGCCTTGCCCGGTACCAGCAGGCACGAATGGGGTACAGATATCGATGTTATAGATGCGGCTGCAGTTCCAGAAGGCTATGAGGCAGAGCTAAGTTTGGAAGAATCTTTTGGGGTTTTTGGAAAATTTCACAAATGGCTGGATTCTCAAATTGAAAGCGGAAATTCCTTTGGATTCAGGCGGGTTTTTTTGCCGGGCATAGGCAGGGTGCAACAGGAGCCTTGGCATTTGAGCTATGTGCCCGAATCCAAAAAAATTGAGGAAAATTTCACGCCAGAAAATCTAACCGAGCGTTTGGAAAAAAGTGATATATTATTGCTACCCCAAATTCTAGAAAATTTGGACTGGATTTTAGAAAAACACGTGGTGTGTTATTTTAGTTACACCACCCTATGAACCTCAACACCTTCCACAACAATTGCGCTATGCGGGCGGGCGGGGCATAAATGCTCGCAAGCACCGCAACCAATGCAGCGTTCTGTATCTATCATCGGGATTTTTGGAGCATCTGGCGGGGCATCTGCGCTTGGTGGTATCATAGCTATCGCAGCACTTGGGCACTTGCGCGAGCATAAGTCGCAAGCCACTTTGTCTGTATTTACAATGCAAAGATCCTTGTTCCATACGGCACAGCCTATTTGTATGGAAGATTTTTCGGCTCTTGTGATAGGCTTTATTGCTCCGGTTGGGCAAACCTCAGAACACTTAACGCATTCCGGTCTGCAATAGCCGCGTTCATAAGACATATTTGGTTTTGTGGATCCATAGGCTTTGTTGGACAACACATTGTTTGGGCAAACAGAAGCGCACAACTGGCAACCTAAGCAATGGTCGTGGAAATGTTTGAAACTTCCTGCACCCGCCGGAACTATCGGTCTTTTGCGGTTTGGGACTTTTTTGTCTTTTAATTCGGTTAATCCTCCGTCTCCACTACCGGCTTGTAATTTGGTGGCACAACTCAATGCCGCAATGGTAGAACCAACAAAGATATTGCGCCGATGTGCGCCGCTTTCGCTTAAAATTTCCGCTTCTTTTTGCACAGATTTTTTAAAAGGCTTGGAGTATGAAATAGCTTTTGTTGGGCAAGCTTTTACACATTTCAAACAAGTTACGCAGCGGGTATAATCTATTTTTCCCTTTTCTGTATCAATGCAAGATGAAATGCATTTTTTAGAACATAAATCGCAATGCTTGCATTTGGAGAGGTCTATGCGGAGTTTTACAAAGGAATATTTTGATAGCAAACCTAGAAAGGTACCAACGGGGCAAATTGTGTTGCAATATCCACGTCCGCTTTTGTATGCAAAAATAGATATTCCTACAAGAGTTAAAATAGCAAGAACAAAAGAGGTCAAGCTTTTCACCCATACATCCACAGAATAAAAGGCATAACTGCCTATATGTTCCGAAAAATAAGCGAGCAAATTGTTTCCGAATTTGTAAATGGGTCCAAAAATTTGCGAGACAATTCTTCCATAAGCACTATAAGGTTCAAGCACAGAAACAAGACCGCCACCAAGTAATGCGGTTGCTATAAAACCTGCAAGCAATGCGTAACGCAAAATTACAAAGCCTTTGCGCGGCTTTTTGTAAGAAAAACTAGTTTTAAAAGAAACTATGTCTTGAAAAAAACCAAGCGGGCAGAGCATAGAACAATAAAAGCGCCCAAAAAGCAGGGTTAGGAATACTATGGCAAGGGCAATAACAACGTTAGAGGCAAAAACTGCCGGAACAAATTGCATTTTTGCAACCCAACCCAAATAAGCGTGCACGGTTCCGGTAAAATCCAAGAAGAGCAAGGTTATGGAAATAAAGCAGATTATTGGAAGCATAAGTATTCCCCTAAACAATGTCCATTTTCAAGTTTTCCACAAATCTATCTATACGCTGCATCTCTTCAGGAATTTTTATATTCTGCGGGCAGTTGGGAACGCATTTTTTGCAATTCGTGCATCTACTTGCTTGGCGCACAGAATCAATTTTGCGGTCTAATCCAACGAGGAAGGCGCGGCGCGCTCTTTTGTAATCTTCGCTTTGCTTGTCGTCTGGGAAATTGCCTTCGTTGAGGCAGCGGTTGTAGTGCGCGATTATTTCGGGAATGTCAAGACCATAGGGGCAGGGCATGCAATACTGGCACTGCGTGCAGTTTATGTTTCTGTATTCAAGCATAACTTGCGAAACTTTTAACAGCATATCCCTTTCGCTTTCATTTAATGGCACAAGCGGAGAATAAGTACTCAAATTATCTTGCAAGTGTTCCATAAAGGTCATTCCGCTGAGCACCGTAATCACGTTTGGGAAACTTCCCGCAAAGCGAAACGCCCAAGAAGCAGCACTTGCTTCTGGATTTAATTGAGTCATAGCGGCACGTGCTTTGTAATGCGGCTTTGCCAAGCGACCACCCAAAAGAGGTTCCATTATCACAATGGGAATGTTGTGTTCTGTGAGCAGGTCGTATTGGTGTTTGGCGCTTACATTGGTGCGTTTTGAATCGGCGGTCATGTCCCAGTCAAAATAATTGAGCTGAATCATCACAAAATCCCAAGGGTATTTAAGCGCCATATAATCAAAAAACTCGCCGTCTCCGTGAAAAGACCACCCAAGGCTGCGTATTCGCCCAGACTCACGCTCTTGTAGCAAAAAGTCCATAATGCCGTTATCTATATAGCGTTCTTTCAGTGCTTCAAATGTGCCAACATTGTGAACGAGGTAATAATCAATATAATCTGTTTTTAAATCTTCAAATGAGCGTTTATACATAGCAAGCGATGCTTCGCGGCTGCTGTGCTGGTTGCGGTTAGACATTTTGGTAGCTATGAAATATTTATTGCGTGGGTGGCGGCTCAGTGCGATGCCGGTGGCTTTTTCGGAAAAACCTTTGCAGTAAAGCGGAGATGTGTCAAAATAATTCACTCCGTGTTCAATGGCGTAGTCTATGGATCTGTTGATAGCTTCTTGGTCAAGGTTGTTTTCTGTGGCTAAGTCTTGCGATTTGGGCATACGCGGATATCTCATGCAACCATAACCTAAAAGAGAAACGTGGTTTCCATTTTTGGGGTCAACTCTGTAGGTCATTTCTCCGGTAGGCTCCTTTCCCTGCTTTGCAGAACCATCCTTTGAACCGCAACCGCTTAAAGCAGCAAGTGCAGCACCAGCACCCACCAATTTAATAAAGTCGCGCCGTCCTATATTTGAATTGCTTGCATCATTATTATTATCCATGTATATAAATATAGTAAGTTAATACCAGACAACATTTTCTACATTCTTAATAAGAAGTTTTTGGAGTTTTTATGGTTAGAACAATATGTAAAGCCGAAAAAGAGCAAATAACCTTGTCTGTACCTAGGGATTATATTGGTTCAACCATTGAAATATTGCTTTTTCCCATAGAAGAACAGGAGCTTAAACCTATATTCGGTTGTGCAAAAGGACAATTCCAAATGGCAAGCGATTTCGATGCTCCTCTGGATTGCTTTAAGGAATATATGTAATGAAATATTTATTGGACACCCATACTCTTATCTGGTTTTTCAATGGAGATTTAGATTTATCTGAAAATGCTAGACAGATTATTCTAGATACAAATAATCAAAAATATGCAAGCATTGTTTCTGTTTGGGAATTATCTATAAAAGTTAGTTTGAATAAACTAAAATTTGACGGAAAGGCTAAAGGTTTTTTGGATTTGATTTATAAAAATGGTTTCAAATTGTTGAATATAAATCAAAATTATATCTTCAAATTGGAACAGTTGGAAAATTTTCACAAAGACCCATTTGATAGAATTTTAACAGCAACTGCGATTTCTGAAAATATGAAATTGATAACTCGTGATGAAAATATTCATTTATACCCTGTAGCGTGTGTTTGGTAAACATAGTAAGGAGAAAAATATGTCTCACCCGATGATGTGCACAACAACAATGCCGAATATGGAAAGCGCAAAGAAAATGGCAAAGGAACTAGTAGAAAGCCGCTTTGCTGCCTGCGTTCAGATTATGCCGATAAATTCCATTTACAGATGGAAAGGCAAAATAGAAGAAGAAAACGAGGTGTTGCTAATTTGCAAAGCGCCAACCTATCACCACGAGGCTTTGGAAAAAGCCATTTTGGAAAGGCACCCTTACGAGCTTCCAGAAATTTTGTTTTTCAAGGGAGTTGGAGCTTATGCTCCTTACTTTGAATGGATGGAAAACTGCATAATAAACAAAGGGACTTGAAATGAAAATTTTTTTGACAGGTGGCACAGGTTTTATAGGGCATTTTGTTGCAAAAGAATTTTTGGAACAAGGGCACTCATTAAAAATTTTGGCGAGAAATCCAGATAAAATCCCAAGCCTTGCAAAACACGAAAATGTTAAAATGATTCACGCGGGCTTGCTGGACTCAGAGGCTATAAAAAAAGGCTTGGATGGCTGCGACGCCTGCGTTCACATTGCACTTGGCTGGGGTGAAACTCCTCTTGAAATGCTCGCAAAAGATACCACAGCAACCGTTCAGCTTTTGGAGTTTGCCGCAAATGCCGGCTGCGAAAAATTCATTTACACTTCAAGCACGGCAGCACTTGGCAAAATTCGCCACAATTCAAATGAAGAAATGGTTTGCAAGCCGGTGGATTTATACGGCGCAACAAAAGCAGCAGGCGAAGCTTATGTTCTTGGGGCAAATTCAAAAATGAAGCGAAATATAATTCGCCCAGGCTACACATTTGGGCAATTGGCTTTCCCAGACGGAGTAACCCAACCCGACCGCAGATTTTTCAACATAACGCAAGCGGTAAAAGAAAACGGAGTTGTTCACTTAACCAAAAACGATGGAACCCAATTTATCCACGCCTCACAGCTTGCAATGCTATATTCCTCAGTTCTCAAAAGCGATTTAAATGAAGAAATTTTTTTTGGTCTTGGCACGGAATGGATAAGCTGGAAAAGCATAGCCGAGCAAGCCATTAAAATGCGTCCAGGCACAAAAGCCACCATTGAAGAAGAAAACAAAGGCTGGGGCAGCGACCCACTTTTATTCTCTTTGGAAAAAATAGAGAAATTTTTTGGATTGAAATTCAATGGGAATGATTTTATATATGACCATTTAAGGTGGAATTTCGGGGTTTAGAATTTTACTCACCCTGCCATTTTTTTACTCACCCTGCCATTTTCACTTCGTGGGCAGGGTTCGCCCTACGGGCTGTCCTGCGGACATTAAAAATTTCCTAACAATGCCTGTTTTCTTGGCAAAGCTTTTGGACAGGCACGGAAATTTTTTCTAAATTATCCTAACTATATGCGTTCCCTGAGGTTTATTCTGTGAAAAAGGACCACACTCTTTACTTGATTGTGGGCCTTGTAATAGTTGTAGCTGTTGCAATCCTTATTTTTGGCATATTCTTTTTAAACGACAAAGACCCGCGTGAAACTTTTTTAACCTACCATCTGCGATTTAACCAAGTTAGCACTCTTGCCCAAGATGATCCCGTTAAAATAAACGGGGTAAAGCTCGGCAAGGTAAACAACATAGCTTTGCACAAAAATGGCGTTTTGGTGAAGGTTTCCGTTAGAAGCGATATTAAAATTCCAGTAGATTCGGATATAAGGGTACAGAATATAGGGCTTTTGGGAGAGCGGCAAATTGGAATGCTGCTCGGTGATTCCGCAAAGTATTTTTCTGCAGGCGATACTATAAAAGGGTCTTTTGATGCTGGTATAGCAGAGGTTATGGGAATGGCTGGTGAAGTTTTGGATAGCGCAAGGATAATAATGAATGTTGCGCACACAATTCTGGATTCCACCTTAGCCACCCAAGATTTTAGAGATAGATTTAGGCGCATTTTGGAAAAAGCCGAAGACCTTGAAGACCAGGCAAACAACCTAGTTCAAAGAGCAGAGCCTGCGTTGCAAGGTAGTTTAGCGGGGCTATCTGGAGCAACAAGAAAGGTAAACGATATTTTAGACGAAAACAAAGAGCCGTTAAAAAAACTCGTAGCAGATGCAAACG
Organism: Candidatus Fibrimonadaceae bacterium; assembly: GCA_031281345.1. GTDB lineage: Bacteria > Fibrobacterota > Fibrobacteria > Fibrobacterales > Fibrobacteraceae > Fibrimonas. The sequence continues at coordinate 36,796 of JAITFN010000067.1, read as the reverse complement.
GTCTGCTAGGCAACACAAACATTTTATTATACGAAGCAGACACTGCGGTGCAAAGGGTTTTGGCTTTAACTGGCAAGTTAGAATCCAAAAACAACACGCTTGGCATATTGCTCAACGACCGCAAACTGCACGATGATTTATCTACAACTGTACACTCGGCAGATAGTCTATTTCGCCTTATAATAAAAGACGGTCTGGATATCAACATAAGCTTCTTCTAAGGACAAACTCTATGATACACCACAAACTAATAGTACAAAACACGCTTGGAATTCATGCCCGGCCTGCCGGACACATAGTCAATATAGCAAGCTCTGCGCAAAGCTCGGTAGATCTTTTGTATTCCGGTCAAAAGGTAAATGCAAAATCTATTTTGAACTTAATGATGCTTGCCATTGAACCAGGCGCAGAAGTTGAGTTTATAATAAATGGCCCCGATGAGCAAAAAACCGCGGACGACTTAACAGAGTTGTTCAATAATAAATTCTACGAAGATGCCACCTAAACAAGAAACAAATCAAAGAAAAATGTTCATCGGGCAGGCTGCCTCGCCTGGATACGTAATCGCAAAAACAAAATTGATTGTTCGCCAAAAAGTTGTTGTTTCGCAATATAAAATTTCAAGAGAAGGAACGGCAAGCCAAATTGATTTTTTCCGCAAAGGGATTATGCAGGTCAAAAAAGAAATTTCAAACCTGCGCGACATAACGCTTCAAGCGGTTAGCAAAAAAGACTCAGAAATTTTCGATTCGCACCTTATGATTTTGCAAGACCCACTCTTGATAGACGGCGTTATTTCCTTGATAAGAGACGAGAGATGGAACGCTGGTTATGCCTTTCATCTTAAAATGCAAAGTTTAATAGAGAATTTTGAAAACAGCGATGGTATATTAAAAGAGCGCGCTCAAGATTTAAAAGATATTTACAACCGCACGCTGCTATGCCTCAACAGCAGCGAAAGCGATTTCGCTTTGCAAGAAGAAATTGAAGAAGGCGGAGCCGTGCTCACAGGGTTTTCCATAGGCCCAAATATGCTTATGAACTTCGACAAGGGCAAGATTTTAGGACTTGCCATAGATTCTGGCAGTGTAACAAGCCACGTTTCTATACTTGCCCGCTCAATGCAAATACCAGCGGTGATGGGTCTTGGAAGTTTATCTGAATCAATTAAATCAAACGACTTGCTTATACTAGACGGCACCAACGGAATAGTTATAGTCAACCCCGATGAAAATGATATAAACAAATACAAAAAGCAAATAGAGGTTTTTCAAAACCAAAAATTAGAGCTTTTCACCATGAGGGACTTGGAACCCATAACAATGGATGGAAAGTATATAAGATTAAACGCAAACATAGAGAGATACGAAGAAGCGAGCGAAATAACATCTTTTGGAGCCTCGGGAGTTGGGCTTTATCGTAGCGAATTTCTTTACTTTGGGCGAAATGCTCTACCAACGAGGAAAGAGCAGGCAGAGGCTTACAGCAAGGTTGTCAACCAGTTAGACCCTCTGCCCGTTACCATAAGAACGCTGGATGCTGGCGGCGATAAAATGCTGGCTTTGGTGAATGCAGAGGTTGAATCCAATCCATTCATGGGTTGGCGTTCCATAAGGCTTTGCCTAGACCGCAAGGATATTTTTAGAACGCAGATGAAGGCTCTTATAGAAGCTGGCAGTAGAGGCAACTTAAAAATAATGTTCCCTATGATTTCCAGCATAGGCGAACTTGAAAAAGCCAAGGAAATTTATGAGGAATGCTCTGCAGAGCTAAGGGCAGAAGGGCTTTCGATAACCAAAGTAGAGCTGGGTGCCATGATAGAGATACCCTCTGCTGTTATAATTATTGAGGAAATTGCCAAAAGAGTGGACTTTTTGAGCATTGGCACAAACGATTTAATTCAATTCACCCTAGCTGTGGACAGGTCTAATGGAAAAATAGCCTCTTTATACGAACCGCACCATCCAGCAGTTTTAAGGTCCATAAAATTGGTGGTTGAGGCTGCCCACAAAGAAGGCATACCCGTTAGCGTTTGCGGCGAAATGGCATCTGACCCATTGAGCACCCTGCTTTTGGTAGGGCTTGGGGTGGATGAGCTTTCCATGTCTTCTTGGTGCATTATGGAATGCAAAAAAATAATCCGCTCCGTGAATTACGACGAAGCAAGGGCAATTTCCGCTGAAGTTCTGGGTTTTGCGGATGCTAGCAGCATAAATAATTTTTTGAAGAAAAAATATTCCCAAAAGATAAAAAGCCTAGGGATTTCCAGCTTTATCACAGCTCAGGATTTCACCACCAGTGACCGTGCCTTGATAAAGATAGATGACGAAATTCAGCGCATTGGCAGTTAGGCTTTCACTATTTTCCTGTTTTTTCTATAGTAGCCACTGATTAAATCTGAATCTCGCTGTGGCGTTCCCCCCCGTTAGCTCTCCGAGCGGAAAAAACGGGGGGACGAATGGTGATTTTTGTTAAAAAATCTCCATTCAAGGGGGGAAATGCTGATTGGATAAAATTGAGATTATGAGTTAATCAGCATTTTCTATATTATCTCACAATTTAACAGAGGAATTTATATGTTCGGATTGTTTTCCTGCGACATAGGCATAGATTTAGGCACTGCCAATACCCTAGTCCACGTGTCTGGCAAGGGTATAGTTATCAATGAGCCTACGGTTGTTGCTGTGGACAGAAAAAGCGAAAGGGTTACATACATAGGTGCCGAAGCAAAAAAAATGCTCGGACGCACTCCTGATGAAATTGTTGCCGTACGCCCTATGAAAGACGGCGTTATTGCAGATTACCACTTAGTTGAGGCTCTGCTTCAGTATTTTATAAGCCGCGTTCAAAGGTACCCGCTGTTTTTGGTTAAGCCTCGGGTTGTGGTTGGCGTTCCTTCTGGAATAACAGAAGTGGAAAAAAGAGCTGTTTTAGATGCAACCAGAGCGGCCGGAGCTAGAGAAGTTCATTTGGTGGCGGAGCCTATGGCTACAGCTATAGGCATGAACATCCCTGTTGCAGAACCCTCTGGACACATGGTTATAGATTGTGGCGGTGGAACTTCGGAAGTTGCCGTTATTTCATTAGGCGGCTTGGTTTGCAAATCTTCTGTACGCGTTGGCGGCGACAAAATGGATAGCGCTATTGTGAGCTATTTGCGGCGCACCCACGGGCTTTTGATTGGCGAGTCCACAGCAGAAGATGTCAAAAAGAAAATCGGTTCCGCATTCCCGCTTGAAAAAGAGCTTGAAATGGAAGTTAAGGGTAGAGACTTGGCTGCCGGCATTCCACGTACGATAGTTATCAAGAGCGAAGAGATAAGAGAAGCTTTGAGCGAATCTGTTTTCCAAATTGTAGATGCTGCCAAAAAGGCACTGGAAAGCACTCCGCCAGAACTCTCTGCCGATATTTTAGACAAAGGCATAATAATGGCTGGTGGTACAAGCTTGTTAAGGGGCTTGGATGCAAAGCTCCGTCACGAAACAGGGCTTCCTGTGAGTGTGATAGATGATGCTCCATTATGCGTTTGCAAAGGTACTGCTAGAATTTTGGAAAATTTGGATTATTACCGTAATTGCAAGGTCCTTATGGCTTCTTCGGTATAATGAACTTAATACAATATATAATCAAGATATGTAGATGGGCGCGAGGAACTCTTGTTTTTGCGTCACTCGTAGGTCTATCTCTTTATATGCTGCTTTCACATGTTAAGCACAAGCAAAACATAGCTGATTTTCTCTTGTCCAATGTTTTTTATTTGCCGCAGTCCACTCTTTCTTATGTTATGCATATAGGCAGCCTCAGTGAAAAAAATGCAAAATTAAAAAAAGAGAATGCAAAACTTAAATTGGAAATTGATTTAGCCAAGGAATATGCCATTGAAAATGAAAGGCTAAAAAAACTGCTGCTGTTTGAAAATCAATGGAATTATCCTATTTTTTTAACTCAAATAATAGGGCATAATCCAGGCACATACATGACAACAGTTGTAATAAACAAAGGAGAAACAGATTCTATTTTTTACGGAATGCCTGTATTCACTGTAGATGGCTTGGTTGGCAAAATTTCAAAAGTTTTCCCGTATCATTCAATGGTGCAACTCCTTTCCGACCCAAACTCTAGAACCTCCGTTATTTCCCAGCGTTCAAGAGTACTTGGAATGGCGTTTTCAAGAAATAACGGCGATATGCAAATTCAGGTTTCAAGTTACGCAGATTTAATACCAGGCGATACTCTCGTGACTTCTGGGTTTGGAGGAATTTATCCAAAAGGAATTCCTGTTGGCGTTGTTACCAAATTAGATAAAAATGACTCTGAAGTTTTAAGTTTTGGAAACATTAAATTATTGCAACATCTAGAATCTTTAGAAGAAGTTTTTGTTATTAAAAAAAATATGGACTGGATTGTGTGGGACGAGAACTGAGATATGCTTAATTTTATTTTATATTCAATTTTGTTTTTTGTGGCCGCAGTTTTGCAAACGGTTGTTGTTCCGCAAATTCAAATATTGGATGCGCAACCTTCTTTTCTTTTGATTTTAACGGTTATAGCGGCACTTAGACATGGTACTCTTGCTGGTTGTTTGTTTGGGTTTTTCTCCGGCTTGCTATGCGATGTTTATGCGCCCATTGAATGGTTTGGTGCCTTTTCTCTTTCTTACTGCATTATCGGTTTTGCAGTGGGGCAAATTGAAGAAAGCTTTATAGATTTGAACCTATTGCCAGAGATAATTGTACTTACCATAGCCTATTTTATAAAAGATTTGATATATTTTATTGCTATTGGAAAAAAGAGCGATGAAATTTTACAAGCAATGGCATACATTTCCTTTCCCAATGCCATATACACCCTTAGCCTTGGAGCAATTTTCTTTTATTTATTGTCTTTAGGGGTAAAAAAGAAAATGAATATATACAAATAGAAGCTAAAATATGTTCTCAACTTCTCAAGAAACAGAAAACCAGCGCCACGAGATGAACCTAAAATCTCTCGTGTTTGTGTGCGTATGCGCAATGGCCTTTACCCTATTAATCATAAGGCTTTTGCAACTGCAATATTTTGAATACGAAAACAATTTAAAAAGAGCCGAAGAAAATCGCATTCGCCCAGTTACTATAAAAGCGAGTCGCGGATATATTTTAGACCGCAACGGAGTGGTTTTGGTTCGTAACAGACCTTCTTATCAAGTATCGCTACGATACAACAATTTAAAAACCAAAGAAATGAGAGACAGCGTTTTCAACAGGCTTTTAAAAATAACATATAGCAATGGAAAACGTTTGTTAGATTCCTCCTCACTAGCTTTTTCTTTTGAAAGGGGAAAGTGGCAGAAATTCAGATTGCAAAGGCTTATAGAAGATGCTTCACCAGAAATAGTTGCGCTTTTTGAGGAACATTCAGAAGAATTGCCAGGAATTGAAATTTTAGTTGAATCACGAAGAGACTATCCTTTTGGCTCGCATGGCGCACATATATTTGGCTACACCAGCGAAATATCCGAAACCGAGCTTGAGCTTCCAGAAAATGAGCATTATGTTATGGGAGACCGTATTGGCAAAAAGGGTTTGGAACTCAGCTACGAAAAAGAATTTAGGGGAGAAAACGGTTCCAAATTTGTAGAGGTAAATGCTATGGGGCGTGAAATGGGAGCTGTAGAAGGAATGCCTTTTATAGAACCAGTATCTGGAAATGCCCTTGTGACAACAATAGATTGGAAACTCCAGCAAGTTGCCGAAACTGCCATTCCAGATGGACTAAAGGGAGCCATTGTTGCGCTTAATCCGAGAAACGGCGAAATTTATGCAATGGTAAGCCGCCCACCACTTGACCCTAATATATTTTCTTTGGAAAAAAGAGAACTTCACAAAGCTTGGGCATCGGTTGCCTTAGACACAGCAAAACCGCTAACAAACCGTGCTATAAGCGGAGTGTATCCGCCTGCATCTGTTTTTAAGCTAATCACTGCGGCGGCTGGCTTGGAATACAATGTAATAACGGAGCACTCAAAATATAAAACCTGCCTTGGCGGTTATAAGTTTGGAAACAGATATGCAAAATGCTGGAATGCAAGGGGGCACGGAGTATTGAATGTAGTGGGCGCGCTTAGAGAATCTTGCGATGTGTTTTTTTACCAGCTGGGTTTGGATGTGGGCAACAAAAGAATTAGCGAAATAGGCAGACGCTTTGGTCTTGGTTCTGCGCTTGGCGTGGATATTCCGGGAGAACGTTCTGGGCTTTTGATAGATTCTGCCACTTATGAAAAATGGTTTGAGAGAAGAGGTTGGAAGTGGAGTTCTGGAGAAATCCTCAATATCGCCATAGGTCAGGGCGCGCTTTTGATAACTCCCCTGCAGCAAGCTGCAATGGCAGGTTCAATAGCTTGGGGAAAAGGTTTGTATAAACCGCATTTCTTAAAAGAGATAAGAAACCCCGAAGGAGAAGTGCTCAGAAAATTCGCACCAGAAAAAATAAGCGAAGGAAAAATCTCAGATAAAGCTAGAGACCTTGTTTTAAAAGGCATGGATGAAGTTGTTAATTCTCCGCATGGAACAGGGCGCCGCGCAATAGTTCATGGTGTTAAAGTAGGCGGCAAAACTGGTAGTGCAGAAAATCCGCACGGAGACAAAACACATGCTTGGTTTGCGGCAGTGGCACCTCTGGAAGCTCCAGAAATAGCCATTTCCGTTGTTTTGGAAAATGCGGGTGGTGGTGGTGCTATGGCTGCGCCGATAGCGCAAAAAATTTTGGATGCGTACTTTAATCCAGAGGTAAAATGAAAAGATTAGATTGGCTGTTTATGATTTCTCTTTTTGCCCTTATAGGAATAGGGCTTGCGCTTGTGTATTCCGCCACCAGCAACTCAGATTTAATTTGGTATAAAACCGATTGGTTCAAGCAGGTTATTCATTTCACAGCTGGATCTTTAATAGCTGGCATTATAGTTTTTATGCCTGCAACATTTTGGAGAAATATTGCATGGATAACTTATGTTGTTGCCATTATTGCCTTGGTTATTGTTGCGGGTTCGGGGCATATTTCAAAAGGTGCAGGTCGCTGGCTAGATGTTGGGGGATTCAGGCTTCAACCCTCGGAATTTTCAAAAATCGCCTACCTGCTCGCTAATTCCCTTTGGCTTTCAAAAAATAGAATTAGCATTGAGCAACCCAAAACATTAATTGTTCCAGGCTTGTTGTTTATAGTCCCGTTTTTGCTAGTTTTAAAACAGCCCAATTTAAGCACAGCTTTGGTTTTCACCGCTATGGCTATAGTGCAGTTTTACTGGGCTGGTTTCCGTATGGTGGACTTATTTTTGCTCATAAGTCCGGTGGCAAGCATTATATTTTCCGCTATTTCCCCGCTTTATTGGAACCTGCTCATAATAAGCGTATTTTTTGTTTCCATAAAATTCAAATTTCCGCTGTGGATAATAATTTTTGTGATGGCATTAGACATAGGCTCAGGCTATGCTAGCCAAATGGCTTGGAATTCCATGAAAGATCATCAGCGAAGCCGCATACTTACATTTCTAGATCCAATGAGAGACCCTAAAGGCGAGGGTTATCAGGTTATACAATCGCAAGTGGCAATAGGCAGCGGCGGTATGTTCGGTAAGGGTTTTGGTGAAGGCTCACAGGTAAATCTTTCGTTTTTGCCAGAAGAACACACAGATTTTATCTTTAGTGTTTTAGGCGAGCAATTTGGCTTTGTGGGTACCTTTGTGGTTTTAGTTTTGTTCTTTATTTTGCTTTGGCGAGGCATAATGATATGCAGATTATACGAGAATAGATTTGTCAATTTGGTGGTTGCGGGTGCTTGCACAATTTTATTTTTCCACACTTTTGTAAATGTGGCCATGACTGTAGGTCTTATGCCGGTTACGGGGCTTCCATTGCCATTTTTGTCTTATGGAGGTTCATTTGTTTTAACCTGCATGATTTTGATAGGTTTAATGCTCAATATGCGGCTTAAAGGAAAAGATATTATATAATGCAAAAAGACCTCTTATCCCTAATTCTGCAAGCTGGGAGCATTGCCCAAAATGAAATTCTCAAACACTGGAAAACCGCTTTGAGTGTTGAGTGGAAAGCAGATGCAACGCCTGTGACCATTGCAGACAAAAAAGCAGAAGAACTTGTGCGGAATTTTGCGCAAAAAGAAACCCCCGAATTCGGATTTATAGGCGAGGAATTTGGAGGGGAAAAACCGGAGGCGGAGTACCAGTGGGTGCTAGATCCCATAGATGGCACAAAATCATTTATTTACGGAGTTCCCCTATTTGGAACGATAATTGCGATTTTAAGAAAAGGCTCCCCCATTGCAGGCTTAATTCAGCTCCCCGCGCTGAACAGCAAAGTGTGGGCTACCGAAGGCGGAGGGGCTTTTGCAGATGATGGTCGTGCCGCGAAGGTTTCTGATACCCTTGAACTCAAAAATTCCCTAGTGCTTTCTGGAACCATAAACACCATTGAAAGCAAGGGCTATGGTGAGTGGTTTGCCAGTTTGCGCAAAAACGCCAAACTGTATCGCGGCTGGGGAGATTGCTTTGGTTATTACCAAGTTGCCTGTGGCAAAGCAGAAATTATGATAGACCCTGTGGTATCGCTTTGGGATATAGCTCCTTATCCGCTTATTTTTGCAGAAGCTGGGGGGGTATTTTCAACGCTAAAAGGCGAAAAATCGCTCTTTTCCGCAAAAGGCGAACCCCTGTATCCTGTACATGAAGGTTATACCGCCATAGCCAGCAATGGAAGGTTTAATATTCCTTTGCCACTCACGTAAATTTTCTACATTTTATTTTACTTATGAGCCTACATAAACAAACCCGCGGACACTATATGTGTTATGACGCAGGTCAAGAATTTACTTCTGCACAAGTGCTTAAATATAAATTATTTTTAATGGACGAAATTAAAGATACCAAATTGGATATGGCTTTTGACTTGCGTAGCACAAAACGCATAGATGGTTCCGCTGTGGTGTTCTTCAAAAACATATACGACCAGTTGAGCAAAGAAAATCGCAAAATCGCATTTTTTGGTGGAACGCCAGAGGTTAATGAACAATTGAAAAGCGTTAATTCGTTTTTGGTATACTCCACAATAGTGGAATTCGAGCGCGATTTCCACGAAATAAATCCAGAATTGAACAGGACTTTTTTCAGACTGGCAGAAGGCAAAGGTCATTTCCGCACATTAAAAATGATTTGCCCACTTTGCAACAACGATAATGTAGCTGGCTTTATGGTGGATGAGAATTATTATAGGCAAAAATGGAGTGATTCAGAGATTGTTCCCATATATGAGCCAGATGCAACAGATCCAAATGCAATAGACTTTTCTGTTTATCAGGTTTCTGTTTGTTCAAAATGTTTTTATGCATCCACAAGGCTAGATTGGTTCACTATAGTGTTTCCTGAAGGGCGCTATGAATCTCATTTAACGCCAGAAAACAGAGCCAAGCTTTCTAATGCGGCTGCCTTGAGGCGCAATTTGGCAATGCAACAAACCGGCGCAGACGAAGACGCTTTCTTTAGAATACCCAGAGAAAAAGGCGCAGCCTACCTCTCCTGGTTGCTCAACGAATTCAACTTGAAGCACATGAGCGAGCAACAAACAACAGATGGTTTTGATATAGTTGTGAGTAATTTTATGATGTGCAAATTTGCACTTAAAGACACAGACATAGACAATCATATGTACACAGCTCTCGCTTGGCTTTATGGAATAATGGACAACAAATCAAATTATTCCACTTTGCGACTGGCAAAAACTTATGTTTATCTCATAAGCGTTTTAATCTCTCAAGAAAAAAATGGCGAAGCTCGCAAATTTTACCGTGAATTGGAAAAGGAATACAAAGATATAGAAGACTGCAAATACCTTATAGCTAGAGCACAGAGTTTGCTTCTCAGCTAAATTTTAATGCTTGGTAAATCCCTTGCAATCTTCATCTTTTGCTTCGCGGTTATTGATATAGCATTGCCATTTCCAAGAGCCATTGTCACGCCGCCTTGCCCATCCGTGATATTCGCATTTACGGCTCAGATTTGCAACAAATATCAATTTTTTATCGTACCAACCCATTTTCCAGTTTCTATCGTACATTATCCGTTCTCTTATAAAACCATCCCAAACTCTTTCTTTGCCGTAGCAAAAATTGTCTGATTCTTTAAAAATCTCGCGACAAATCAAAATCCCATTTTCTGGCCCGTAGCATTTTTCGGAGCCAGGACCATTAGAATACCAGCCCGCGGCAAAACCATTTACCGCTAAAAGAATTGTGAATAAAAGAAACATATCTCACGGTAATATAGATTTTATATAGTAGCCACTGATTAATTCTGAATCTCACTGTGGCGTTCCCCCCGTTAGCTCTCCGAGCGGAAAAAACGGGGGGATAAATGGTGATTTTTGTTAAAAAATCTCCATTCAAGGGGGGAATGCTGATTGGATAAAATTGAGGTTGTGAGTTAAATAAGGATAACAGACACTTGGTGGAGATTTTATAGATGGGCGTTTTTTATTGTTCTGGTAATCAGCATTTATTATATTATATCATTATGAATAAATACCTCCTCTTGCTTCTCGCTTTCTTTATTGCTACGTGTTCTAATAATAACAAAGAACCAGTTATCAAAGAAATTGAATTTGTTCCAGAAATGCTTGGGCTTACACCAGGTTCCACCATTGCAGAAGTCAATTTTGCCTGGTATTCTGACAGAGCCGGAAACTCCTTTGTGCGCATTACTAAGAATGGCACGATTGTTTCAACAGAAAAAGGAACATCAGGGGCAGCATCCGAAGGTAAATATTTTCACAAAGCAACAGCAAAAAATTTAAAACCGAATACAGAATATGCTTATAGTGTATCTAACGACAGCATCAATTGGAGCGCAGAATACAAATACAAAACTCCGCAAACAAAAACATTCAAATTTGCAGCGATAGGCGACCCGCAGATCAAAATAGGCGAACAAGACATCGAAAGCAACTGGTTCAGTCCCGACAAAAGCGTGGCTCTTGGCTGGAAAACCACTGTTGAGAGAATTACTGCGGCAAATGTAGATTTTATTTTAAGCACAGGTGATCAGGTTGATAGTGGCTCTAACGAAGAAGAATATGAAAAATTATTTGCACCTTCCGAACTCAAAAGCATACCAATGGCTCCATCGGTAGGCAACCACGATAGGCATCAAATTTTCCAGTACCATTTCAATTTGCCAAACGAGCAAAATTTTCCAGAAGAAAACTATGGCAATTACTTTTATCTATACAACAATATTCTATTTGTTGCATTAAACACATCTGCCTATGTTGAAAGCACAGAAGACGCAAAGCCTTACATAGAATACTTTGATGCAACTCTTTCCGCTGCCGATGCTATGTACAGCGGGAAGTATAAATGGCTTATAGTTCAGCATCACAAATCCACCAGAAGCGTTGCATGGCATTCCGCAGAGAAAGATATTCAATATTATATGGATGCAGGTTTTGAGAAACTCATGGAAAAATACAAAGTGGATTTTGTTTTAGCCGGGCACGACCACGTATATGCCAGAATTAATTTGGGTGGCATATATTACATAACTCTTAATACTGCGAGCGGGATAAAATATTATGGAGCAAACGAGCCTTTGCCAGCCAATACGTATGCTCAACAAAACAGAATACCAGGATATACAATTTTTGAAGTTAATGGCAATAACATTTCCGTATCTGTTTACGAGGTGGATAAAGACGTGCCAATTGATAAGTTTGAGGTTGAGAAATAAGATGAAAAATGCATTATGTAGTGCGATTTTATTCGGTTTTTTTCTCTCTGCCCCGATTTGCGGGTATGCTCAAAATTTGCCTATTGTGCTCGGAGCTGTTTTAGAAACCGGTTCCGGGTTGCTTGAAAATAACAACTACGGCACCGGAATACTCAGAATCACTCCCTTTGCAGGGGTTTGGATAAATGGCCTTGGGTTTGCAAGAATTGGAGCCAGCACAGGCAGTAAGGAACAAACCGACTCCACAGGTTCTATGAACGAAACAAAAAGATTTGATTTTTCCACTCAAATAGGCTTTTCCGCAATAGGACCGGAACGTCCGTACATAACTGCTTCGTATGTGAGAAGCAAAATTTATTCACCAAACAGCGATGTTTCGTGGAACGAATGGGGTCTTGGGATTGGGCACAGATTTTCCCTTTCACCCTTTGCCGCAATAGTGATGGAAGTTGAACACAGGTGGATTCCCAAGCATTACGATAACTCACAAGATATTGATATTTCTGGCAGAAGGCTACAAATGAATTTTGGGTTGGTGGTTTATCCGTATTGAATTCTGGTTCAGACAATTTTTCTACATTCATATCTAAATGATTTAAGGAGAAAAACAATGAAAACACGGCTATCTAAAATCGCATTTGCAATAGTATTTGGGCTTTCTCTAAGCTTTGCGCAAGCATCCGAAAAACTTGCCGTTTATGTATCTGGCGCAAATGAGGCTGGCATAAACAAATCTCTGAGCAACAAATTGCTTGTGACAATGGTACGGAGTGGTATATATTCAGAAATAAGTGACCTCGAATCTTTTCATAACGAACTAGCTAAGAGCGGCAAGAACGACTTAGCCTCAATTATCCAAGTAGCAAAGCGGTACGGCGCTGATTATGTTTGTGTAGTAAATATGGTAGAGGTATTTGGTGCTTATTCATTTTCTGGCCGCTTGATAAAAATCGAAGGTTCTCAAATTGTTAAAACTGGTTTGACAGACCGTTCGCTTAAATCAATAGACGACCTCACAGCGGTGTCCAATGAGCTTAGTCGGCAGCTTTTACCGCCTACCGCTGTTGCCATTGTTCCTTCTCCTCCTGTGGCAGTAGCAATTCCTCCTGCTGCTCTCCCACCGCCGTCAATTGTAAATTCACCGCCAGTTGCAAAATCACCACCAGTTGCAAAACAGTCTGCGATAAACTCTAATGCACCGTATGCTTTCCTCGCTTCTGGCTCTTTTGGCGAAGCTTCCCAGCCCGTCGCCAGTGCTCCCGTAGCTGTTTCGCCTACTCCCCTAGCACAAGCTCCAGCTCCTACTCACAATAATATGCCAATAGATAGAGTAGCGGCTGCACAAGCGGCCGCCAAAAAACAATGTGCAAAAACATACAACATCAACGAAGTTCTTATAAATTTGAAGGAAGGTTTCCCCACTCAGTTGAAAGGTTGTGCCACAGATCTTGCGAAAAATATGGGAATGTCTTTTATACCAGGTAGAAAAAAACCAGAACCTAAATCATTTATGCAACAGTGCGCTGTGGATGGTGTAAGGAATGAAATTCCAGATGGCTTTCCCAATACAGATAAAATTATTGGAAGCGTAGATAATTTTGTGCAGGGCATCTTGAACTCTGCTATGGCAGGCGGCACAGTTGACCCTAAGAAACTCTTGAATGCGGTTGCTAGTATGAACATAACCGATCTTTTAAACGATGTGAAAAGGCTGGCTTCGGGTCCGTGCGTGGTGAATGAGCCGTATTAGTTACTCCTCATTAGGAATAACAAGCCAGCATATTACATACGCCAAAAATCCAGTGCCTGCAAAAATTGCGCAACAAACCCAAGCTATGCGCACGAGTGTTGCGTCTAAGTCAAAACTCTCGGCAAATGCACCGCAAACTCCAGCAATTTTTCTATTGGTTTTTGAAAGTCTTAGAGGTTTCATTTTGCAGATTCCTTTTCGGAGTTTTCAGTTTTCTTTGAAACGTTTTTTAATAGGAATGCAACCACATCCGGTGTTAGGTCTGCTATTTTTGAAAGCGTGGATTGCCCCTTGTCTATGGGCAAAACCTTAACATCATCGCCTTTTAACACCAAAAAAGCCACAGGGTCTATACGAAGCCCACCGCCGCTAGAAGCCAAATCGCTTTTGCCCGAATGCCCACCCATGCCCATGCCAACAGACACGCGGCTAACGGGAATAACCGTTGATTCCCCGGAGTGTATTGGTTCGCCAATAACTGTTTCGGTTTGCGCTATACTTTTCAGCTTTTCTAAAAGCGTTTCTGCAATGGTTTCTACGGACATATTCTAAATATATAAAATTAAAAATAAAAATTCTCTTTTTCCCTCATAATTTTGCGCTCTGCCTTGCTGTGGTGGTCGTAGCCGCATAAGTGCAAAAGCCCGTGCACAAGAACTCGCTTTAATTCTTTGTAATAGGAATTGCCATAGAGAGGGGCTTGCCTTTTAACCTGACCCTCGGCTATATAAATTTCGCCCAAAAAATTCGAATCGTTCCAAACAAAAGAGAGAACATCGGTTACTTTGTCAAGTTTGCGGTAATCGCGGTTCAGCGTTCTTTGCATGGTATCATCACAAAGGACAATGTTTACAAAGTCGTTCTTTTTTTCTTTTTTTAACAAAGCCTTAGCCAGAGGCTCTAAGCGCGACTGCCAGGGAAATTTTTTTTTAGGGATGGTTGAAAAAAACCTCAAATCTCATACCATTTCTTGAGCACCTCAATAATCTGCTCGGCTTGCGCTTTACTACTCACATTGAACTTGCTACGCTGTTTGTAAACGCCGCTGATTTTTTGAAAGCGCCTCAGAGAAACTTTGGGTTCTCCAAAATTTCCAGTTTTATCTTTTTCTTGGTAAAGAAAAGCTATGGTAGCCCATGCGCCTTTTGTGAGATATTCCTTGGCGAGTTCTTTTACAATTATCTCACCAGCCTCGTCCACCTGCTCTACTGTAGGTTCTGTGTTTTCCGTATCCATGGGGGTAAATCTAGAAATTCATTGCACCCTATAGAACCACACGCCTCTAAAAGTTTGAAAACGCCACACCTGCTTGCCTTTTGTTGTGATATAATATTCCGCTTTTGCACCATCGCTCCTTGTGTAGAGAACCATATAGCAGTCCACGCCATCAATACGCAGTTTTTGCCCTGTGTATTTGGCAGTTGCAGTCCAAGCATTAGGCTCAAATGGAATTTCCCAAACAGGCGAGAGTACTTTGAGGTCCTTGTTCTTGTTTTTTTCGTCTATCTTTTCTGTTAAAAAATAGAGAAATTCCTCTGGAATGGCCTCGTTTTCAAAGGTAATTGTGCCATTGCTCTGCGGATAGCGCCAATAAATGGCCGCTGGTCTCTCCGAATAATCCCTAAAACTCCACTCAACGGAATACAAGCCATCTCTAATGGAATTCTGCCAAATTGGGCTTTCTTTGGATATACTATAAAGCCCCGTTGTGTGCATTGAAAAAGCCGTATCTACCGCCCTATACTGCAATTCAGACGAAAATTCTATGGTATCCCCTGTTTTTTGGGTGTGAATTCGGGCTGTTACGGGGTAAAAAGTGCCATTTATCGGGAGTTTTGCAGAAAACCAGGCATCCTCTGCCCTAACCAAGCCAAGTGCCCAAGCTAAAAGACAAGCGAAAAAGAGCAGCTTAGACATTGGAGAATCAGGGGGCCTAGCCCTCAGTTAAACGTTCTGCGAGTTCTTTACTGAATTCTGGAGTATTGTAATAACCATTTTGAAGGCGTTCTTTAACCGGAGCTATGCGTTCTTCCCTCACCTCGGGCAAGGCATTTGCTCTAGCTTTCACCAAGGCTTCTGAGGAATTTCCAGCATTTGGGGATATTGATACATCATAGGCGGTTGCAGCTTTGTCTTTCTTGGTAGCTTTTTCTTTTTTTTCACGAATACTTTCCTCTGCGGCGGCTTTTCTGAGCCACTCGGCAGCATTGCTTTGGACACCTGTGTTGGAAATTTGCATTCGTAACCTCTCAGTCTTATATATCGGCATAATGTAGAAAATTCTTTAGTGGAAAATTACTATATTTTACTCGTGCCCTACTTACTTTTACTATCAAGTGTTTTTCTGCTCATTTCGTGCGCGGCCCCTAGACATTACGACTCAGTATCTTATGAAAACTCAGGAGCTTATGAAGATGGAGAGATGGTGGCAGAGGCAGGCTATTCCCCTGCACCAGCCAGAAAGGGATATGGAGTGGGTGGTAGCCCCAGAGCTGCCTCGGTTATGATGGACAAGGGTATGGGTATAGGAGGCTCCGCAACGGGTGGTTTTAACGATGGCTACGCAGAGAGTGGTGATATTTTAGGCAGGCAGATGATGGCAGATTATGGTACTGGTGCTGACGGCGATATGGCAGAAGCAGGTGCATCATCTACAAGCTACCAAGCTAGAATGATTAATTACACCGGTAGCATCACCATGCAAAGCGCAGAGCCGGAGGTGCTTATAGATACGGTTGCAGCTTGGACAAAGGCAAAGGGCGGTTCCATTAGCAATCGCAGAAATGGCTTTATTTCCCTGCAAATTCCAGTGGCGGAGTTCAAAAACTTTTTCAATCAAATTTTAAAACTTGGGCGCGTCACAAGCAAAAACATATCCGCAAGCGACATCACAGAAGCTTACGCAGACAATGCCGCCCGCCTTAAAATAGCAGAAAGTACTTTGGCAAGGCTGCAACATCTTTTAGCCGCCGCAAAAACCGAGAAAGAAAAAATTGCCCTCTTAAAAGAAATACAAAGAGTGAGCGAGCAAATTGAGCAGAGAAAACTGGAAGAAAAAGAATTGCTACGCCAAGCCGCATTCTCCACCATAAACCTTTGGGTGAGCAATATACCCATAGCAATTCCATATAGAGCAAACATAGGAGCCTTTGGATGGTTTTCAAATTTGCCCAATAAAAATACACTTTCAAATAAGGAAAAACCACTCAAACTTTCAGTTCCAAAAGATTTCATAGAAATAGAAGATTCCAACAAAATGTGGAGCACAGCTTCTGCACTTAATGCAAAATTCTCCGCTTTTGAAAGGAAAAATGAACCTAAAGGCACCACCAGTTTTTGGGCAGAGGCAATGCTTGAATTCTTTAAAGACAAGTATTCAGCAGAACTAAAAACCGAAGAAAATTTTTCTCTAGTTCGCCTTCTAAATTCCATCACAGCCGAAGTTCACTACATTGCCCTGTTAAAAAAATCCGATGAAAAAACTTTGAGAATAGCTGTGGCTTATTTTCCAGATATAGAAGCAGAAAAAAAGAACTCCGAAGCTGTGTTGGAAGTTTTGAGGAGGGTAAAATGAGAGTGTGGCTAATAGTTTTGCTAATCGCAGTTCAGGCTTTTGCACAAGTTGAGCAGCGTTTTGAATTTCACATTAAAACCGCAAATACAGATAGTGCTTTTCAAAAAATAATAGATATGGCAGAATCCAAAGGTGGTTATTTCACGAGTTTCACGGGGTATTCTGTTTTTCTAAGGCTTCCTACTGAGGCTCTGCAAGAAATTCAATCGTTGATAGGTAGCCTTGCAACCATTGAGCAAAAAGGCTTTGAAAGCACAGATAAAAGCACAGAGAAGGAAAAACTGAGTTCGCAAATACAATCCAGAAAAAAACTTTTGGCAACATATATGGACTTGGTAAAAAACGCTCCCTTTGCCGAATTGCAATCCGTTGAACGCGAGATGGTTAGCTTGAATGCGCAAATAGAGCGTTTGCAAGGGATGCTGCAAGCAATAGAAAGAAGAGCAGCCCTCGCCTCAGTCGCAATTTACGCAAGACCTCTTGTGCCAACTATTCGCCCCGTAAAAGAAATAAATTCGCCATTTGTGTGGATAAATTCAACAAACTTAAACTCATTGCGGAGGGATTTTTAACATGTTTAAAATCTTGAAAATCCTATTCATCCTGACTATCGTGGTTCAGACAATTTCTTGTGCTTCTTTTAAAGCAAGCGAACCGAGAAACTTTGCAGCTTACGAAAGCGAAAGCGATAAATTCAAAGCTATAAGTTCAGACGGTGTTCTGTACAGGGTTTCTGCCTATGAGCAAAAATCAGAAGCCTCAATGGATTTTTGGAAAGAGGCATTTTTGCTGAAAATGAAAAACTCAAACTACAAGCAAGAAGATTCTTTGAATATAAGCATAGATGGCAAAGTTGCAATAGGCTATATATTTTCCTTTGTAAACAGCACAGGTCACGATTTATATCTAGTTGCGGCGGTGCAGTCAAAAGAAAAGATGTTCGTTGTTGAAGCCACAGGCGAAAGCTCAAAATTTGAAAACCGCAAAAAAGATATTTTAGATGCGATTGGTAGTATTAATATTAATTAGTTCGCTACTCTCAGCTTGCGCTGTTAAGAACTCCCCCGCTGGCAGGGAAACTCCTCCTTGCGATAATTGCCGCAGCGGTGAAGATCCTAATTTTGAAGTGAAAATAAATAAATCTTACAAAGAAAAAAAATATGAAATTTTAATGCTTGATTCTGGCGAGTTGATAGGTGTTTTGCCAGCACTCAATGTTATTGCTCGTTCGCCGGAAAAATGCGATTATTGCCACAGCTTTAGCGAAAGCGCGGTTGAATTTGATTTTGCTGCAAGAGAGGATTCAATTCTTAGAACTTGGTTTCCAAATAATGAACGAGTTTTGCTCTTTCCAAGTTCCAGAGTTCCAGAAAAAGATTCCACAGAATTTTGGAAGGCCTTTGCAAGTTTAAAGGAAATTCCCTTGAGCGAGAACAAAGAATTAAAAATATTTTTGAAAAATTTGAGTTCGCGATACAAGGTTCGTTATTTGGCTTTTGCCTCTTATATTGAAGTGAACATAAAAGACAGAAAAACCTTTGACTGGGAAAGCGAATGGAGTATATGGGACGGAAAAAAAGGCGAACTTCTGTTTTGGGACTATCAAAATCTAACCGCAAAGAGCAAAAATTCCGCCCCTGTGGATAGAGGATGGGCGGGGTGCTGGCGATGAGCGACTTGCGAAAAAATATACTTGCCGAAGCTGGGCGAATTGTCATAAAACTTGGGTCTAAAATATTGATGGATGCCAGCAATAAAGGCGTTAATTTGGAATTCATAAAAAAATTCGCAGGGTCCATCGCTATTTTGCAAAGAGCAGGCAAAGAAATCGCAATTGTCAGCAGCGGTGCGGTGGGAACTGGAATGGCAAGGCTTAGCTATGCAGATAAACCAAAAAACATAGCAGACAAGCAAGTTTGCGCAGCGGTTGGGCAAATAGATTTAATGCACGCATACAGAAACGCTTTTGAAAAAGAAGGGATAACTGTTGGGCAAATTCTCCTTTCCGCAGAGGATTTTAGAGATAGAAACCGCTATAAAAACCTGCAAAATACCTTCAACTCAATGCTAAAGCACAAAGTTATTCCCGTAATAAACGAAAACGATTCCGTGGCAACGGCAGAAATAAAAGTTGGAGACAACGATAAACTATCCTGCGATGTTGCCCTGTTTTGGAATGCAGATTTGCTACTCCTTTTCACAGACGAAGATGGTCTTTTTGACTCAAATCCAAAAACAAACCCAAAAGCTAGGCTATTGAATTTTGTGCCAGAAATAAATGCAGAAATTTTGAATTCGGCAGGAAAACCAGGCAATGCCGGCTCTACAGTTAGCACAGGCGGCATGCACAGCAAGGTTGAAGCGGTAAAAGCCGCTACCCGCTCCGGCTGCAATGCTTTTTTGGCAAATGGAACAAAAATTCTGCCTCACCAAGTTCTGTTTGAAAACGCCACCGGAACTCTATTCCTTGGCAATGCAAAAAAACTTGGCAGCCGCAAAAAATGGCTCTCTTTTGTCAGCACCCCCAAAGGCTCAATCACCATAGACGATGGTGGCGTAAACGCAATAAGAAAAAAGAGCGCAAGCGTTTTGCCAGTTGGTATAGAAAGCCTTAGCGGCCATTTTAGCGCAAAAGACCTTATAGATGTCAAAGATTCAAAAGGCAATAAAATAGCTCGCGGAATAAGCCGTTTTGACAGCGAAAACCTGCGAAAAATACTCAGAACAAAAAACCAAAAAGAGGCCATTCACAAGAACGACCTAGTTGTATTTTAGAATGGTAAGCCTAAACCAAAATTAAAGTTAGATGCCAATTTGTTAATATAACCAATTTTAAAAGTGTTTGTGCCATCGTAGCCAAAACCTAAGCCACCTTCGTAAAAGAAACTGATATTTTGCCATTTATGCGCTGAACCTATGTAGAGCATCAATTCGCCTAACACGCATTTTACATTTGTCCAACTTTTTATTCTGTAGTCATTCCAATAGCTTTCATTCTCTTCTTTGTATTGAAGTTTTTTGGCAGAAGTATAATATGCACTAGCTATTGCCTGAAAATAAAAACCAGAACCTTTATCGGTTGCATATTGACGTATCCCTATGCCACCGCCAAATCTTTTGAGATCTTCGTATTCAACAATATCGGCAATAAATTCGTCTGAGCTGCCCAACCAAACAGTTGGCTGGATTATCAGGGACCTGCTCAAGCTCAAAGGTTTTTCAACTGTTGAAGTGAACATGAGCATATTGTATGCCGCACCATAAAAAAGTTGGAAAGGGTTTAAATAAGCCACCATCCTAAGGTTTTTCTGATAGTCTGGTTTTTCTTGTTCGCACATATTTGCTATTGACGAAGAACTTTCCTGTACAACAGACGAAGAACTTTCTTGTGCAACAACCAAAGAACTATCTATTGGCAAGGGTAAACTGTCATTTGACAGGGCCGGAGGTGGCAGAACTTCCTGGGCATTTGCAAACAAAACCAAAAAGAAAACCAATAAAATCACATTGCATGAACTTTTCATATTACCCCACGTAAAAAAACGGGAAGGGCGAGATTCGAACTCGCGGTGGGTTTTAAAGCCCACACGTCCTTAGCAGGGACGCACCTTCGGCCAGCTCGGTCACCTTCCCATTGGTCTATAAATATAGAAAAAATTTTAGGACTTGCATTTTTCGCATAAAATTGTTATATTTACATAGCATAGCATTGGAGGTTTTTTTATGGCAACAGAATTGGAAGCCAAAATGGAAAAGGCGGTTGAGGCTACTCACCGCGAATTCGCTAGACTGCGCACCGGGCAAGCCTCTCCAGCTATTCTAAACGATGTAAAAGTGGATTATTACGGCACTTTAACCCCAATTCCTCAAATAGCCACTGTGAAAAGCCCCGAACCGAGAATGCTCTTAGTTAGCCCCTGGGAAAAGCAGTTTATAGACCCTATATGCAAGGCTATTTTGTCTGCAAACTTGGGCTTAAACCCCTCAAAAGAAGGCGACAGCGTTAGAATCGCAATGCCAATTTTAACCGCCGAACGCAGGCAAGAGCTCGCAAAAATGGCAAAAAAACACGCAGAAGATGGCCGCACCGCCATAAGAAACATTCGCAGAGAGGCAAACGATGCCGTTAAAAAGAACAAAGAGTTGCCCGAAGACGAATCTAAAAAGCAAATTGAGAATATTCAGAAGACCACCGATAAATATATAGGCATAATAGATGCAGCTTTGGCAGAGAAAGAAGCTGATATAACAAAGGTTTAAATTATGAACGAAACCCAGTTGTTGAAAAAGGCTGCTTGTATGTATTTGAGCAGAGCGCAAGAGGCTTTAGGGCAGGCCTCCGAAAAAATAAAAGAATCTGCCGAGAGCAAGGATTTGGACTTGTCTGATATTGAACTTTTTGAGCTTCCCCAAGAGCTTTTTGAGCTTGAACATTTAGAAAAACTCAATTTAGACGACAACAGATTAGCCTACATTCCCGATGAAATAGGCAAATTGAAAAATTTGCGGCAGTTGTCCATCAGAGGCAACTGTATTATGAACCTGCCAGAGAGCATTGGTCTGCTAGAAAACCTTGAAAAACTCTACCTAGGCTACAACACCATATCCGAACTTCCAGATTCAGTATGCAGCCTGCAAAATCTCAAAATGCTAAATATGGCAAATAATTTATTAACAAACCTACCCAAAAATATAGGCGACTTAAAATCTCTCACAAAACTCAGCCTGCACGATAATCTCTTGGAATCCCTGCCAAATTCAATTGGAAATTTGAAAAATCTAAAAAAACTCTTTTTGGATAATAACAATTTAAGCACCATTCCCGCAAGCCTAGCTAATTTGAGCTGTTTAGAAGAATTGGTTTTATCTGGCAATGAGTTAAAAAACCTACCACCGGAATTTTCTGGTTTTAGCAAGCTAAAAGAACTTATTTTAGATGAAAACCAGTTAGAGACACTGCCGGCAAGCCTCATAAAATGCACTTCACTTCGCCTTATAGCGATAAATGGAAATCCCATTGAGAACATTCCTCAAGAACTTTTGGGATGCGAGACTTTGACTATTGATGGGAATTGAAGATGGTGCGTGTTGTATGCCTACACCTTCGGAACGAATCAAAGAACTCACCCTAAAGCTCAGTGAAGCAAACCGCCTTTACTACGAGGGCAAAACAACTCTCTTTTCAGATATTGAATTTGATACCACTTTAAAAGAATTGGAGGCTCTTGAAAAAGAATACCCTGAATTAAAGCGGGCAGACTCCCCTACCCAAACAGTTGGCAAAGAAAATCCAGGCGATTTTATGCGCATTGCCCATAAAATTCCCATGCTCTCCATTGCAAACACATACAGCGAAACCGAAGTTTTAGATTGGGAGCGCCAACTCAGCAACTTGATAAGCGATAAAATTGAATATGCCTGCGAAATAAAAATAGACGGTGTTAGTATGTCTCTATTGTACATAGACGGAAAACTAATACGCGGACTTACAAGAGGTGACGGCGAAGCCGGAGACGATGTGACCGCAAATATAAAAACCATAAAAGATATTCCGCATATATTGAAAAATGCCCCCAGTGGCGAACTTGAAGTTAGAGGCGAAATATATATGGAACACCGTGCATTTGAAAAATTAAACGAAGAAATGCTTTCGCTGGGCAAAACTCCTTACGCAAATCCGAGAAACACAGCAGCAGGCAGCTTAAAACTAAAAGACCCAAAAGAAACCGAAAAAAGAGAACTCAGGTTTTTCGCATATCAAATCCCAAGCAATTCTAATTCTAGGTTCCACAGCCAAAACTTGGATTTACTGAAAAATTTAGGATTCAGAGTTTTTGAATATTTTGTAAAAAATTCTGTGCAGGGAATTTTTGAAGCTAGGGATTATTTTGACAATTTGAGAAAAACACTTCCCTTTGATATAGACGGAATGGTTGTTAAAGTGAATAGCATTCTCCAGCAACAAGAAGCAGGCAGAAATTCAAAAGCACCTCGCTGGGCAATAGCGTATAAATTCAAAGCGGAACGGGTTTATTCGGAACTTTTGAGCATTGATGTTCAAGTTGGGCGCACCGGAAAAATTACCCCTGTTGCAAATCTTAAACCCGTTCAACTGGGCGGTACCACAGTGAAAAGAGCAACCCTTCACAACTTTGACGAAATAAAAAGGCTGGATTTACGAATAGGAGATTTTGCAGGCATTGAAAAAGGTGGAGAAATTATCCCGAAAATAGTGGAGGTTCAAACCGAAAAAAGACCGCCAAATGCAGAACCTGTGAAAGAGCCAGAATTTTGCCCCGTTTGCGGAGAAAAATTGCAAAAAGAAGATGTGGATTTGCGTTGTGAAAATTTGCAGTGCAAAGCACAACTGCTCGGATTTTTGGAATACTTTGTTTCTCGCAAGGTTATGGAAATTGAAAATCTAGGCGAAGCTTTATTAGAAGTGCTTTTGGACAATGGTATTATCAAAGATGTTTGGGATATTTACTATTTGAAAAAAGAGCAACTCTCGGCTTTAGACAAAATGGGCGATCGCAGTGCGCAAATTGTTTTGGAAGGCATAGAAAAAAGCAAAAGCAATAGTTTAGAAAGATTGATTGCTGGGTTTGGCATTCGCCACCTTGGGGTGAATGGGGCAAAAATTTTGGCAAAGCATTTCAAAAATTTAGATGCGGTGGCAAAGGCAGAAAAAAAGGAATTGGAAAATATAAATGGTATAGGAGAGATAATCGCAGAGAGCGTTTATGATTTTTTCCATTCAAATTTGGGCGAAGAATGGGTGAAAAAAATAAAGGAAATAGGCATAAACACGGAATATAAAGGTGTGAGCGGAACTCTTTTTGCAGGGCAAACTGTGGTTTTAACGGGAACTCTTCCGACTTTGGACAGAGAAGAGGCAAAAGCTATTTTAGAGGCAAATGGCGCAAAGGTTACCAGCTCGGTTAGCAAAAAAACATCTTGGGTTTTGGCGGGGGAAAATGCGGGTAGCAAGCTGGAAAATGCAAAATCTTTGGGCATTCCAGTTTATGGGGAAGAATGGTTTAGAGAAAAAATTACTAATTAATAAACCCCCCTTGAATGGCGATTTTTTAACAAAATCACCATTTCTCCCCCCGTTTTTCTCGCTCGGAGAGCTAACGGGGGGAACGCTTAAAATTAATTATATCGTTCTTCAGCTTTTTTCCAGTCCACTATATTCCACCAAGCTTTGATCCAGTCTGCGCGAACATTTTTGTATTTCAAATAATAAGCGTGTTCCCAAACATCAATTACGGTTATGGGTTTGAACCCAAGGCTCACGGGGCTAATTTGGTCGTGGGTGTCAACAATTTCCAATTCGCCAGCTTTATTTTTCACAAGCCAAGCCCAACCGGAACCAAAATGCCCTAAGGCTTTTGCGGTAAATGCCTCGGCAAAACTTTCAAAATTTCCCCACTTTGCATTTATTGCATCTGCCAATTTTCCTGAATTTATGCCTGTGCTTTTGGGGCAAAGCGATTCCCAAAACAAGCAATGATTATGATAACCACCGCCGTGATTTCTCAAAGCCGCCTTTTGCTGTTCGGGAGCCGCATCCAAACCATTTAAAATTTCCGTTATGCTTTTGCCTTGCCACCCAGCCGCTTCCACAGCCTTGTTCAAATTTGCCGCATAAGTAGCGTGATGTTTTGAATAGTGAATTTCCACCGTGGCAGAATCATAGTGAGGTTCAAGGTCGCTGAACCCATAAGGCAATTTTGGGAGTTCGAATGTCATAGGGGAGAATATAGAAAATCTTTTTACTATATTGCAAAACAGATGCCTCACGCGAAATTATCCGTACCACATTTAAACCCGGAGGAAAGCCGGCCGGGGCATTTGAACATTTGCCCCCCTAGCGAACCTACTCCTTTTTTGCTAAAAAGTCCCTACTCCCCAGCAGGCGACCAACCGCAGGCTATTGAGGCAATAACCAAGTCCTTCCAAGACGGAGAAAAATTCCAAGTTCTTTTGGGCGTAACAGGTAGCGGAAAAACATTCACAATGGCAAATGTCATTAGAAATCTGTCAAAGCCAACTTTGATTTTAACACACAACAAAACACTCGCAGCACAGCTCTACCACGAATTCAAAGCATTTTTTCCAGAAAACGCAGTTGAATATTTTGTCAGCTATTACGACTACTACCAACCCGAAGCCTATATTGTGTCTAGCGATATTTTTATAGACAAAGATGCCTCTATAAACGATGAAATAGATAAATTGCGACTCCGTGCCACAAAAAATTTGCTCACTCGCAGAGATACAATAATAGTGGCTTCTGTTAGCTGCATTTACGGTTTGGGAAGCCCAGCGGAATATTTTGAACTTATGGTTCGCCTTAAAGTTGGAGAAGAACGGGACAGAGACGGAATTTTGAAAGACTTGGTTGCCATTCAATACGACCGCAACGACTATGCTTTGGAACGCGGAACATTCAGGGTGCGAGGCGACCGCATAGATATTTACCCTAGCTACGATGATATTGGACTTCGTGTTGAACTTTTTGGTGACACAATAGAAAAACTATCTTGGTTCCATTTGGTATCCGGCGAGACCATAAAAGAAGTTGGCGAAATAGTTGTTGCTCCTGCAAAGCATTTTGTAACCAGAGAAGAAAGCAGAAATAGAATAATAAATAGAATTCAAAAAGAATTGGATATGAGATTGTACGAATTGCAAGCCGAGGGCAAAGATTTGGAAGCTGCTCGCTTAAACAGCCGCGCCCGCTATGATATGGAGCTCATAAGAGAAACAGGCATTTGCCCAGGGATAGAAAATTACTCGCGAATTGTAGAAAACAGAAGACCCGGCACCAGACCCTTCACGCTTTTGGATTATTTTGGCAAAGACTGGCTTATGATTATTGACGAATCGCACGCTAGCATTCCGCAGGTGGGTGCCATGAGCGAGGGCGACAAGGTTCGCAAAACAACCCTTGTGGAATATGGCTGGCGGCTACCTTGCGCCTTGGATAACCGCCCCATGAACTTCACGGAGTTTGAGTATGAAATGCCAAAAAGCGTACTTTTTGTGAGTGCAACGCCCGCGGATTACGAACTCAAAAAAACAACTGGAAACATTGTTGAGCAAATAAACCGCCCCACAGGTTTGCTAGACCCAAAAATTGACGTTATGCCGGTGGAAGGGCAAATGAAAGACTTGCTCTCACACATAACCGCAACGGTTTCAGAGGGAAACAGAATTTTAGTTACAACGCTTACAAAAAAAATGGCACAGGATTTAACGGATTTTTTGCTGGACAAAAAGGTAAAAGCGAGATATTTGCACAGCGATATTAAAACATTGGACAGGCACGAGATTATACGCGACCTAAGAATTGGAAAATTTGATGTTTTGGTTGGTATAAATCTTTTGCGTGAGGGTTTGGACTTGCCAGAAGTAGCCTTGGTTGCGGTTTTGGATGCAGACAAAGAAGGTTTTTTAAGAAATTACAAAAGCCTAATTCAAACTATGGGCAGAGCGAGCAGAAATGTGAAAGGCAGGGTTATTCTCTATGCAGACAAAATGACCGACTCTATGAAAAAAGCAATTTTGGAAACAAACCGCCGCAGGAACAAGCAAATTGAATTCAATAGGCAACATAAGATAACCCCAAAAAATGTGCAGAGAAAATTAGAAGACTTAATGGAAATTCAAGATCCTTTAATGGATGTTCACGGCAAAAATAAAAAAATCGGTGAAAAACGGATCAAGGGTTCGGGTTCATACAATATTGAGGAATTAGACCAAGCGATGAAAGCGGCGGCAGCACGCCTTGATTTTGAAGAAGCAGCACGGATTAGGGATATTATTCGTACCTTAGTGCCTCAATAGGGTCTAGCAACACCTACAACCACAATTTTCAATCAGCAAAGGGATTTACAATTTTAAGTGTGTTTTCTATTATTTGCCCATTTTGCATATCTTCGCTGTAAAGAATGTCGCAATTTGCTTCTAGTGCAGCAGCAATTATAATTCCGTCAAATATTTGAAAATCGTATCTGTTGATTAAATTTTGAGCTAGTTTTATTGTGGATAAAACTACTGGTTGAATGGAACATTTTTCCAACCACAAAGAACATAAATACAATAATTCCTGTTTTTGCATTTTGAAATTTCGCTTCATTACATTTATATATTCGGATATGACTTGCGAGGATATAATAGGATTTTCTTTGAAAAAATCTCTGGCTATGAGCCTTTTATTTTCGTAATCTAAGCTATGGTTATAGATTAAAATGTTGCTGTCTAATGCAATTCTATTCATAATTGTTTGCATCGTTTCTGTTGAACTTGAAATTGCCAAATGAGTAGAGATGTTTGTCAAATATGTCATTTATGTCATTGGAGTTTTGGCTGGCTGGCTGGCTGTAAAATGGATAAACTAAAACTTCTACCTCTGTTCCGTAAAATTCGGCAGGAATGGAGATAGTGGAATTTTCTTTACTTGGAACCATAACTTGTCTTAACATAAATACCTCTTGGAGTAAATATAGAAAAACACCTACAACCACACACAAACGCACGGGGTTCGCATTTATCTTATCTGAACCAGAATTCACAGAATTTACAGGGTTTACAGAATAATACAAATGTGGCACGACAACCCCACACGTTAAACAACACAATGACACGATTTGTGGGGGGTGGCTTAATCCCAGTTCGGGACAATTATATTTATTCTTTCCCTAGTTTGGTAAATAAACTCATTTATGTAACAAAGTATTTTTTCTTTGCCCATAGA
Source organism: Candidatus Fibrimonadaceae bacterium (assembly GCA_031281345.1). Taxonomy (GTDB): domain Bacteria; phylum Fibrobacterota; class Fibrobacteria; order Fibrobacterales; family Fibrobacteraceae; genus Fibrimonas. Next base: position 8,937 of record JAITFN010000067.1, on the reverse strand, counting down.
ATAATCGCATAAAAGATATATCCGCCCACAGTTATACCAGCAAGGGTCATACATTATTTGTTTGCCAAAAATTTTTACATCTGTTAAATATTTTAAGTATCTCTGCAATAATTCTACTTTTTCTTTTTTTGCCGAATAATCATTTTTTTCGCCATAACTTTTTTTCTCAATATGAATTTCTATGCCTACCATACCAGCTAAATCATAATGCTGTAATTCGTAATGTATTGACGTTCGCTGAAGTCTGCAAAACCTCGGTTTCTTTTTATTCGGTTTTATTTCTTCCGAATTGGAGAATATTTCTTTTTCTCTACATTCTTCGGCGATTTCGTTGAAAATTTTATCATACGACAAAGCTGTGGTAGTGTTGCTCATTTTGGTTCTCTCCTATTTTAATTCTGCACACAACGAACACTGAGCAAGCGGTTCTTGGGGTAGTCTGCTTCGTAGATGCCTCTGCTTGTATTGCTCATGGTCCTAGCGTAAGCATCGTCTCTACTGTACTCTAAGGTACTCCACCAGCCACCGGACTCGCCAACTCGTTGGAAAGAGTCATTTCCCATGCCGGTATAGGGTGGAATGCAGGCGCCGCCCGGAAGGGCGGAAAAGCCGTACTTGTCATTGCCGTTAGCATAGACATTGTAGTAGTCGTTGCTATAGGCCCAGCCACTTTGTGCTTTCAGATATTCCCCTACTCTTCCTATCCCTGAAAAATTATTATCGCTCATAACGTAGCTTATCAGCTTTTCCCATTCCGCATGGCTCGGTAAATGCCAACCGCTAGGGCAAACAGTCATAGCCGTTGCCCAGTTGTAAAGACGACCATACGTGTTGTCGCAATAGACAGGGTTATTATCATAGCACTTACTACCCGCAACATCGCAGTTCAAATTCTCCGCCATCCAAGTTTGATTGCCGATTTTAACTATTCTGTAATCTTTTATATCGCAAGAACCGCCAGCACTGGCAATGCTAGAACTACTCAGCTTTGTGCCTGACGATGAATATACCGCTGAACTTGAATTTGGTACAACAGACGAGCTAGAAACTCCACCGACAGAGGAAGACGAACTGGCTTTTACGGAACTGGAACTACTCACATTTGCAATAGACGAGCTAGAACCACCTTTCGGGCAAGTAACAACTATTTGTGCATATAAACGGCATATTTCACGCTCTTCATTATCACTAATAATGAAGCAACAACTATCATAACCACAATTTTCAGGATTCCAATTGCAATAATCGCCGATATCGTTGGGACTTGAACTGCTTGTTACGGAACTGGAACTACCCACACTTGCAACAGACGAACTAGAAACGCCACCGATAGAGGAAGACGAGCCGCCCACGCTTGGGCTTGAACCGTTGGGGCAGCTATTGCTCACTTGACCTCTGCAAATGCTGGCAGTATAAGGACCAACTAGGCAGATATTGTCTGCCGTAATGCAATAGTTGTAGCTTTGCTCGGTGCTGCCACCATTGCCACCTCCATTGTCATTGCCTCCATTATCACCGCCAGAGCAAGAAAATGTGAATGTCAAGGCAAGCGTTAGGGTTGCCATTAGTGCGAGTTTTGAGGGGCTGTTTTTCATAATGACTTTTCTCCACCAAAGTACATTAAATTTACTTAGTAAGATACAAAAATATTGCAAATCATTTCACATTTGAGGCAACCGCAAGGGTTGCCCCTACAAAACGGATCATTGTATTATTCTGAAAATTCCCAAAATTCTGAGAATTCTGGTTCAGACAAAAGGGCTATTCGTACCTTAGCGCCTCAATAGGGTCTAGCCTAGCCGCTTTGCGGGCGGGGTACCAACCAAAAAAAACACCTGTTGCAAAACAAACAGAAAAACTGATTACAATGCTAGAGAAGGTGACGGTAACAGGCCAGTTTGCTAAATACATAACAAAAAAAGAAGCTAAAGCGCCAAACATAATTCCAACAAGACCTCCGGTTAAACTTATGAGAACCGCTTCAATCAAAAACTGCATTAAAATATCAGAACCTCTCGCCCCTATCGCCATTCTAAGACCTATTTCACGGGTACGCTCGGTTACCGAAACATACATTATATTCATAATCCCAATTCCGCCAACCAAAAGGCTAATGCCTGCAATGGCGGTTAAAACAGCGGTTAAAAGATTTGCCGTACTAGAAACCATATCCAAAAGTTCCTGCTGGGTTTGAATGCGAAAGGCATCGCTATCATAAGGAAGTTTATGCTCTTCGCTCAAAATTTCCTGTGCTTCTTCAACCGCAAGCGGCGCACTATACTCGTCACTAGCACCAGCATAAATGGTTCTAACATTAGTTGTTGCCAAAATACGTTTTTGAACTGCTGAAAAGGGAGCTAAAATAACATCGTCTTGGTCTTGCCCAAACCCAGAAGTTCCTTTGCTTTTTAGTAGCCCTATAACCTTGAGAGGAATATTTCTATAACGAATTGTTTGCCCCACCGGATTGCCAGCCGGAAAAAGATTGTCTGCAACAGTTTTTCCAATAACGCAAACCTTAGACATATTTTCATCGCCTTCAAACATGACGCCGTCTTCCAATTCGTAGCCGCGAATTTGCAAATATTCAGCCCATACCCCCGTTATTCCGCTAGGCCAGTTTCCACCTGCGGCAACCACCTGCCCCCTCGCATCAATCACCGGTGAAACGGCCACTAAATATTTTGATTTTTTTCGCAAGGCATAGGCATCGTTCAAAGTTAAAAGCTGTGTTGCCGAAGCATCCATGCGCACACCGCTTGTTTGGCGAGGATTCGGGGAAATTATAACTATATTTGCACCCAAGCTGCCAATTTGCTCTTTTATGGACTGCTTGCTACCCTCGCCTATGGCCACCATAGTTATAACAGCAGCAACGCCAATGACAATGCCAAGCACAGAGAGGAATGTTCTCATTCTGTTCCTGAGCAATGCTTTAAAAGCTATGCGGAGCAAGGCAAGAGGAGACATTAACTGAGACACTCCTTGTCGTCTTTATGCTCTTCGCACCATTTTTTCACCTCTCTCTCTAATACCGGAGATCTTTTACCGCTATTATAGAAATGTACCATTGCCGAACCACAATCGGGGTATTTGTCCAATGGGAAATTCTGCATTTCACACCAAGAGACTAAATCTTTCATATAATCCTTGGTTGGGATTTTTTCCCAAAATGCCAAGCACTGGCTATGAGTTTTCCAGTTTTTAACATTATATTCCTCGTCTTCTTGCATGCAATAGCTCTTTTGAGCTTCTGCATAAGAATACGTTTTCAAATCTGGCGTAGTTTTTAAATTTAGCTCAAAGGTATCAACAAGCATTCCAGCAAAAATTCCTGCTCCGCCTTCAATATTGTAAATAGGTTTTATGCGGCTGTCTCTGGATCCTTGCAGGAAGGTACTTCGGTAATCCATGTATTCGCGAGTGGTGGCATAAAACAACAACTTGATATTCCCAATGGCCGGCATCATAAAACCAAGTACAGGAATGCTGTCTATGTCTTTATTCATGTTTGCTACTTGCATATTGGTTGCCGTGTATATCAGGCGCCTATCTCCAAATCTTGCATGTCGTGCTGTATCGATACCATCGGAATCGAACTGCTCTATTATATTATCCATAAAATTCTCACCCCAATAAAGCCCATTGGTATCGTAAACCATTGAAACAAAGGCACCGCCAATATCTTCGTTGCTGTATTCTGGAATAAAATAATTTGAACCCATATCCATAGGCGGAGGTAAATACATAATGGTGTCTTTTTCTTTGAATTGTTCGCCCAGCAAATCGTAAGCTCTTTTTATTTTGAATTTTTTTGGAATATGCGTTTTCGCACTGAACTCGCTGGTTACTTTTTTGCCTGCACTGTCCCAAGTTACAGATACATACATCTCATAACTTGCGCCCGCTTCTGGAATTAAATTTTCATCTCCTACAAAGCTGTTTGGGTTGTGAGCAAAATTAGCGGTATCTGGTTTTAAAAAAAATGAAGTGTCTCTCCCATTGAAAATGCCTTTTATTTCTATATTTGCCGATTCGTAGAACGCAAAACCTCGCATATAAACTTCGTTTAAGTTGTGCATTTTCTCAAGGTACACGTTTGTCACCGGCCTGCCAGAGACTATGTATGCGGTAATCCATATTCCTTTGTAGTTTTCTGGGTCTTCTGGGTAATAGCTCCAAGGTCCCTGACAAGAGAGAAACAAGGAAAAAATAACCAGAATAGCTTTGAACTTCATCTGAATAAAAATAGAAATACTACTTTATCTATATCTATGATGAGCAACAGCGAAATTCAGGAATTAAAATCTTCGCTTTCAATAACAGTTGTTGCTAAAAGGCTTGGATTGTCGGTTGAGCGAGGGCATTTCCGTTGTTTTTTCCCAGAGCAACACGCTCACGGAGATAGAACGCCCTCTGTTAGCATTAACGAAGAAAGGGGTTATTTTAAGTGCTTTGTGTGCGAAAATGTTAAAGGCGATGTTATTTCACTTGTGCAAATGTATCTAGGAATAAGTTTTGCAGAGGCTCTTAAATGGCTTAAAGGCGATGCGCCTTCAATAAAAAGAGATATGCAAAAATCCACCGCTCAAAAATCAAAAAAACAGGAACATTCAGAACGTCCAAAATTTTTCAAAGAAAAAGTTATATTTGATTTTTTAAACTTGCTCTCACCAATACCGCCAAATAGCAAAGCTGCTTGGTGGCTAGCAAAAAGGCATATTTACAAACCCGTTTGGGACAAAGTCCTTTTGCGTTTAATAGACGACTACCACCGCACAAGCCGCGAGCTTCTGGCAAAATATTCTTTGGAAGATTTGCAATATGCTGGCTTGTTCAACAATCAAGGAATTTTGAGATATGGCAGGCACCCAATTATAATTCCATACATAGATGAGCAGCATCGCCCCTTCTTTTTTCAAGCAAGAGCAATAGAGAAAGATGTTGTGCCAAAAGAATTGAATCTTCAAAAAGCAATTCCATTTCCATACAACAAAGAGGTTTTAGACGGAAAACCCGGCATTGTTTATTTATGCGAAGGAGCCATAGATACCTTAACGCTGCTGGGTCACAATTTTTGCGCGGTTGGAGTGCCAGGCGTTAATTCATTTAAGCCGGAGTGGGTGGAAATGTTCAAGAACAAAAAAATTATACTCTGCCTAGACAACGATGCCGCTGGCAGGGCAAGCGAGGCCCGAATTTCTGCTATGCTGCAAGAAGCTGGTTTGGAAACACATTCTTTTGGTCTTTTGCCAGAAGGTGAGGATATAAATTCGTGGTTTGCTAGTCGCCAATCTTAATCTTCATGCCAGGATAAATCTTTTTATCCAAACCCGGATTCCATTCCAACAGTTGCTGAACTGTTACATTGTTGTTGCGAGCTATCTCCCATAGGTTATCGCCTTGTTTTATTATATAGCTTGTGCCCTTAACTTCTTTTTGAGTTATTGGGGCTAAACCTTCATTTTTTTTGGAATCTTGTTTAGAAGGATCTTGCAGATAAAGACGTTGCCCAATTATAACCTTGTTGGTTTGCAAATTATTCCAAGCCATTAAGTTTTGCGAAGATATACCAAACCGCCTAGAAATGGAACTCAAATTATCGCCCCTGCGAACAACATAAGAACGTATGCTAAGACCTGTTTTTTCGGTGGGAGTATCAAAGAGCTGTTTTTTTGCGAGTGCTGCCGCGCTTTCTTGTTTTTCAATTTGCCTCTGTTTTTCGGGAGGATTTGCTCCAGTAGGCATTGGAATTATCAAAACTTGCCCAACGCTAAGTCTTGTGTTTCTCAAATTATTTGCCGCTTGTATGTCTGCAACCCTGAGCCCAAAGAGCCTTGATATTTGACCCAAGTTATCTCCTCTTTGCACTTTGTATTGCTGCCAGCGCACAAGCTGGGTTTTGTCCATTTTTTCGTAAGCTGCCAAAAATTTTTCTCTAGAACCTTTGGGAACTTTCATTGTGTAGGTTTTTAAATTGGGAGGAGTACACCAGCGCGTTAGTTCTGGATTCAATTCGCGCATTGTGTTAATGCTTGCGCCAACCGCAGAGCCTGCTTTGTCTAGAGGAATACAGTCTTTTATTGTGACTGTATCAAATGGAACACGGCTCTGTTTTTCAACTGTGAACGAATAATTTTCTGGGAAATGCCCTATAATTGCAGCCGCTAAAATTCTCGGAACATAGAGCATTGTTTCGCGAGGCAACTTCAAATCCCAGTAAGAAACTTTTTTGGAAGAATCGGTTGTGTTCTCCCTTACAAGCCGCCTAATTCTGCCTTCGCCGCAATTGTAAGCCGCCATTGCCAAATACCAATCGCCAAATTCATTGTACAAATCAGATAAATAACTCAAAGCCGCATCGGTAGCTGCTTCTGGGTTGCGGCGCATATCCAACCAAAAGTCCACAGGCAGACCGTAGCGTTTGCCAGTTCCAGGTATAAATTGCCACACCCCTGCGGCTTTTGCACGGCTGTAAGCATGTAGCTTGAAACCACTTTCTATAAATGCCAAATAAATCAAATCTTCTGGCATGTTGCGTTGTTTTAGCTTTGCATAAATCATGCTGTCTAAAGCTGTTTTTCTAGAAAGAGAGCCTTCGGTGAAGGTTCTGGCATTCACGGTTAAAAAGTGAATTTCTTGCATAACACGTGCATTTACTGTAAGAGGCAAAGAAAATTTTGATAAATCCGTTGTGTCCAAAAAATTTTCAAGAATTTCTTTTTCTGCGCTATCCAGCGGGGTTTCTTCAAAATCATCAATATTTTTTTCGTAATCGTTTAGCAATGAAAAGGCTTGACTTTGTGTTTGATTAAGGAGCTTGGGGTAAAGGCTCTCCAAATCCAGAACTATCCGATTTGGCATTGTGGAAAAATATATGGAATCTTCTGGTTGCCCAAGAGAATCCATACGTTGTTCGGTATAAAGCTCAGACAATGCAAGGTCTAAATAGTATATGGCAGTTAATATGTCTTCTGCCTCGGCTGCCTGCTTTCCAGATTTATATTCCAACCAAGATGTTTTACCTGCTGCCCCCACAGGTTCTGGCAAATCCACCGTTTTAATGGTAGAATTTTTTGGATGTTTGGAAACAGAAACGGCTCCGCTCTGGCGGGCCGTTGAACAAGCCGAAAATAAAATGGCTGGCAACAAAAATACGCAAATAGCTCTAAAATAATTCACTCTTCTTCCTCTTCTTCGTAATCCAGCCCTAAACGGCGAAAATGCGGCTTGTCAAAATTAAGTTCTTCATCCAGACTCTCCTCATCTTCTACCACATCCTCTTCTTCTTCCCCAAGTTCGTCGAATTCGTCTAAATCCTCGTCTTGGTCGGACGCGGGCAAAAACCCGTCGCCCCCGCCACCTTTAGGCTTTCTGCCTAATTGTAATGAGTAATTCATAATACTAACCTCCTGTAATAGTAATATAAACAACAACCAATTTTAATATAGTAAATTAGTTTTCGAGAAAACACCTACAACCACCCCCAAACGCACGAGGTTCGCATTTATTTGGAGATACAAGCCAGAAGGAGAGGCGTTATTTGCCCTAAATAGAAATATCGAAAATCTGTTTCAAACTGTAATCTACTTGTGAAATAAGATATTTTGGAAGCATAGAGACAAAATCCGTTAGATAGGCTTTGTCCAAAGTTATGATTTGAGAAATATTTATTACAGAGGATTTTTCTAGTTTAGAAACACTTTTTTCTAGTAAGATATTGAAGGGGGCATTTGCCAAATGCAGATTAGATGTTATCACTGCACAGATAACGGTGTTTATTTCACTCCTATTGAAAATATCATTTTGAACTATTAAAACTGGTCGCCTTTTTGCTGGTTCAGAGCCTCTAGGACTAGGTAAGTTAGTCCTCGCCTATAACTGAGCTTTGGGCGAATTCAATATCTTTTTCTAGTTTGGAATTTGTTTTGGGATAAACTTTATTTAAGGCGATTAGAATATCGTCATCTTTGTGATTTTGAACAAACTCTTTTATTGCAATAATGTAAATAGTTTCAACTGGAACTTCACGACGTTTTGCGATTTGCTCAACGTCTTTTGAAATATCTGTTTCAATAAATAGAGATGTTTCCATATTGGAAATATAGAAAAAACACCTACAACCACCCCCAAACGCACGAGGTTTGTGTTCCGTAGGGGCGACCTTTGCGGTTGCCCCAAATGTGAAATGATTTTGTGGTGGTGGCTACGCCTTAATCCTGTACGCAACGAACACTCAGCAAGAAACCATTGCCGTTACTTAGATTCAGTCCATGCGGTTGCGTCATTCCGTGATATAATGGCACTGCCATTAGAGAAGGTAACTGAATTAATAATACCGGCAGCTAATCCATAATTGCCGCTCGTATATTCCAGCGATGTACTAACTTCAGAGATAGCAAACCTCATATCAAAAGTATCATTGCCTGAATACCTTACAATAGGTTGAACAAGATTACCATCCCTATGTTGCAACCATACAGGAATACTTACCTTTCCATTTGAAATACGAGACCATGTATAATTTCCAGTACTCGTATTTCTGCTTTCGTAGCCTCCAATGCTAGTGACAATGGTTGTACCGTTAAGAATCGAACCAGAACAGTACACATACTTTCCATTATACTTCGCCGGAATATCCGTTACGGTGAATGTGCCGCCAGTGCTAGGGTCTGTGCCGCCGCCACCGCCATCTGGCGAAGAGCAGGAAAATGTGAATGCCAAAGCAAGCATAATGCCTGCCATCCATGCGAATTTTGAGAATTGTATTCTCATAGTGTTACCTCCGTTTTAAGGGTTGAAAGTTGAAAAATTGAATATAATCCCCTAATTCGGGTAAATCGGGCGAATCCTGAGAATCGGGGCTCAGACGATATGGGGGGGGGGGGGGGGGGGGGCAAAAATTTAAAAAAAAATTTTAAACCAAAAACCCAAACC
>JAITFN010000053.1 GCA_031281345.1 Candidatus Fibrimonadaceae bacterium | reverse complement strand
TACCTCGGAACATTGTTGCAAAACGCCTTATGGAGCTTTGCCCCCAAGCAAGTTTTCTGGCTTCGGCTTTTGCCGTTACAGTAGCGGGACTGCCCTTGATTTTCACAAGGTTACCTTGGGAGGGTAATATTAATATACATTTTTCTGACAGATGTGGTAAAAATAATTTTATATCTTTGTAAATTGAAAATGAGGTTTTCAATATGCAAAGATATATAAAAAGGCTTGCAGAGGCAAAAAGAATGCTCGAATGGTATCTTTTAACACGTTCTAGAACATCTATATTCGCTAGATTTTGACAATTTATATCCCAAAAATGGCAATTAACTCGAAATTTTTGTATATTTATTAGTAGGCGATTGGGGAACCCTGGGTAGAACCCTGGTAAAGTTTCCAATCGCCGTTTTTATTATCAATATCTTTCAAAATTTTATTCAATCTGCTATATTTCGTGTCATTCATCTCATTCTTTGCTTTTGCAAACACTTCTTCTGGCGTTCCTTTGAATACATTTTGAGAATAATAAATTTCTTGACCCTTATGTCCAACTGTGCTAAGTATGGTATGAGATTGCCCGTCTATATTTACTGGGGTTATATAGTAGGAATATTTATCATATTTGGAATTTTCCTTGCTCGGCTTCATTTCTTCTAAAAATTGCATATTCTCTATTATTTGTGGAATATGAGCTATGGATTTCTGGTACGCCTCACTATCTTTATATTGTATTGCCAATTTCCCTGCTGAATCGTGGCTAAGAGTTATTTTATTGCCTGTGTTAGGATTTGTGTAAATTTTACGTAGCTCATCAAGTATAAACTTTTTTATTGACTTTCCATTATTCAGTTCATACTTCCCTTCATATGCTTCACCCACAAGCTCTATTTCGCTTGTGTGTACAATACGGTCTATGCGTTCTTCAAGAGTCACGTTTTCTCTCCCTACTTTACTTAGACGTGAAAAAACGGGAAAAAAATCCTAAAATCGTAAAAATGCAAACAAGTGTTTGCAAAAACGTGCATTTTTTACCAAAACAGTAAAAAAATCACCCGCAAAACACGAGTATCATCACCTGAGCCGAGAGTATTCGCAAAAACATTGTTAGCGGATACACGGTTGAATAACCTACCGCAGGAGCATCGCTTGCCGCAACGGAGTTGGAATATACGAGCAAAGGCGGATTTGTGCGGCTACCGGATAGAACACCCATCATAGTCAAGAAATTGAATTTGGCAAATTTTACGGCAATAAATCCAACTATGAGCAAAGGTAGCATAGTTATCAAAAATCCACAAAAGAGCCACAGCAAGCCGCTTTTGGAAGTTATTGATTCCACAAATTGAGCACCCGCACCAATGCCAACGCTTGCCAAAAACAAGCAAATTCCCATTTCTCTAATCATCAAGTTTGCGCTCTGCGTGGTATAAGTTATGAGCTTTAATTTGTAGCCAAAACGCCCTAGCAAAATTGCCACAACCAAAGGACCACCAGCCGAGCCGAGTTTCACGGGCAGTGGCATATTCGGGAAAGAAATGGGTATGCTGCCTAGCAAAACACCTAATAAAATTCCTACGAATATTGTGACTATATTAGGCTCGTTCAAGCGTTTCAATGTGTTGCCAAGCAAATATTCCGCTTTTTTAATAGCTTGTGTTTCGCCAACCATTGATACACTGTCGCCTATTTGCAAAGTTAAATTCTGGCTGGCAAGCAAATCTATACCAGAACGATTAACGCGAGTTACGCTTATGCCAAAAGCCTGCAAGCTGAGAGAACCCAGAGTTTTGCCGTTTATTTTGTCTTGCGTTATCACTATTTTTCTAGATACTAATTTTTGTTCCGAGGGTTTCCAATCCTCCTCAATTCCCTTTCCTATAAATATCGTGATCGCTTCTTTATCCACTGGAGCAGATAAAATTCTAAGTGAATCGTTTAAATGCAAAATCTGGCCTGCTTGCGGAATGGAATATTCATCGCCTCGCTTTAGGCGGGAAATTATGAAATCACGCCCCACAAGTTTTTTTACATCTTCCAAGCTCCTATTTGCTATGGCATCGTTGGAGAGTTGAAGGGAATAATGTATGGGCTGTTCGCTTGAATCGCTAGCACTTTCTATTTTTTTCGCTTCGTCTGCCGTATTTATTTTTAAAAGAACCCTCAAAAGAGCCAAAGCCGGTATAGCCGCAACAATTCCAATAGGATAAGCTACCGCAGAGCCTAAGGCTATGTTTTCAGTCATTGCAAGTTGGTGCAATGCCTCTTGCGCCGCACCAAGCGAGGGAATGTTCAGGGTTGCTCCCGTTAAAATACCCACCATCATCGCTATTGAAACGTGAGAAGAAAAAATATAGTAGAGAGTTATGGCAACTATTATGTCTAAGCACACAACGGAAACAGCCACTATGTTCAACTGCAATCCATCTTTTTTAAATGAGGAGAAAAACGATGGACCCACTTGCAAACCAACAGTAAACACAAACAGCACTAGCCCGAAATCCTTTATGAAATTGAGCATAGTCTCATTCACAGACAATCCGAAATGCCCACAGGCAAGACCTACGAACAACACAAAGGCAATGCCAAGCGAAACCCCGAATATTTTGATTTTGCCGAGACTCATACCCAGTGCAATTACAAATGCAAAGATGAAAATAGTGTGGGCAATGCCATCGTTCATTAAAAGAGAGTGGAACCAGTTCATAAATAGCCTTATTCAATTTAAAAAAATCTGTTCTGCCGCATCGCCAATGCCAAGCAGAGTTGCTTCGTCAAAAGATTTGCCAATCCACTGCAAGCCTATGGAACAGCCTTCCAATTTGTTGCAGGGTTGAACCAAGCCGGGCAAGCCCGCCAAATTAACGCTAACGGTGTAAAGGTCAGATAGCACCATGCTCAAGTGGTCTTCTTCGCATTTGCCAAGAGGCTGCGGAAGGCTAGGCATTGCTGGGCTTGCAATTACATCACACTCCAAAAAGGCTTTTTCAAAATCCTCTGTTATTATGCGGCGAACTTTTTGAGCCTGCACATAGTAGGCATCGTAAAAGCCCGAACTCAAAACATAATTCCCGAGCAAAATGCGCAGCTTAACTTCGCTACCAAAACCCTCGCCTCTGGACATCGCATAAGTTTCCATCAAATTTTTTGCCTCTTTGCTCCTATGTGTGTAGCGAATGCCGTCAAAGCGGGAAAGGTTGCTAGAAGCCTCTGCTGTTGCTATTATATAATAGCTTTCAATTGCGTAGCGAATGGAAGGGAGCGAAACTTCTTTTAAAACTGCGCCCTCTTTTTCAAGTTTTCCAAGTGCTGTTTCTATTGCTTCTTTGCATTTTTTGTCTAAGCCTTCTGCGTAATATTCACGAGGGAGCCCTATAACTTTGCCTTTAATGCCTTCGCCTATATGCTTGCCAAAATTGCCTGCGGAACGAGCAGAGGTTGTGTTATCTCTTGCATCTTGTCCGCACATAAAATCCAAAACAGGGGCTAAATCTTTAACACTGCTTGAAAAAGCACCTATCTGATCCAAGCTGCTGGCATAAGCAACCAAGCCATAGCGGGAAACTCTGCCGTAAGTGGGTTTTATGCCAACGGTGCCTGTGCAGGCTGCTGGCTGGCGAATGGAGCCGCCGGTATCGGAGCCTAGTGCCAAAGCCACAGTTTCGCTTGCAACCGCAACTGCGCTGCCACCAGAAGAACCTCCAGGAACGCGGTCTTTTGCCAAGGGATTCAGAACTTTTCCAAAATAAGATGTTTCGTTGGAAGAACCCATTGCGAATTCGTCTAGGTTGGTTTTGCCAACAACAATGGCTCCGGCAGCCTCCAGTTTTGCCACAGCCGTAGCTGTGTATGGAGAAACAAAATTTTCCAAAATTTTAGAGGCACAGGTTGTTTTTATGCCCTCTAAGCACATATTATCTTTGATGGCAATGGGTATTCCATCTAAAACAGAGAGGCTTTTGCCTTTTCGGTGCCGTTCATCGGTTGCCGCTGCGGCTTTCAAAGCTCGGTCTTTGCAGGTGGATATATAAGCGTTAAGGTCGTGAGTTTCTTCAATTTTTTCAAAAACCTCTTCTACAACAGCCACCACCGAACTAGCTTCAATTTTTTTTTTAACATCGCTTAAATTCATCTATTCCTCGACCACTTCATCATATACAAAGCTACTGCCACGCCAACAATGCTAATGATGTTTAGCCTAAACGTTATGCCGCAGTTGAATTGCAGCATATATAAATCCACAAGCATTGGTTTGCCATTTTCCGAATAGCCGAGCTTTAGCTCCCAGGCTTTCACAAAAAAGTTCCTAACAACATTGTCTTCGCCACCCGCATTCATAAGCGTGCCTATGTAGCCAAAGAGCCACCCAAGGCTCTCGCCCAGAATACCACCGAATACCAAACCTAGCAGAATATAAACTGCTATTTTGCTTATGCTATTTGAATTTCCACTCATAATGGGCTAATATAGAAAATTTACAGTGCTTTTAGGGCAATCAAAGACCAGTTACTTCCTCAACACCATAAGCGGCTGAATAAGATATCCCAGAGGTTGCCCAGCCTGAGATTCCTGCTCAAAAACGGCTTCGGTTTTCCATCCTTTCAACAAAAGCGGCAAACGAATTTCCCCATAAATTCTATGAGCATTCCAAACAAGGCAATCTTTTCCTTGCGTAACGCCAAAAAGCATAAAACCATCATCTTTTAAGAAATTTTTAGCGGTTTGCATTGCCTCCAAATCTCCGTTTGGGTTTAATGGGTCGCCATATCGCCCTAAACCATCGTGTTCAAAAGAGGAAAACGAAATTGCCACATCTGTTTTTATTCCGCTTTTAATCAATTCTTCGTGGTTCATTACGGTTATTTTGTTATGTTCGCATATAGGTTTGTTATAATCAACAATATAAACGTGTTCTGCACCTTGCCAAAGAGCCATTGCCTCACAGTTTAAGCCAGCCAAACCCCATATTAAAACAGATTTGCCTTTCAAACTGTATCTTTCAAATGCGGCATAAAAAGAATTGATATCCTTGCCGTAATATCCAAAAGTTCTATTTTCCAAGCTCTCAAAAGCTTTTTTGTAATCTTCGGCGGAATTACGAATTTTTGAATCGTTTCTTTCGTCAAAATACCAATATAAAACTGGAATTTGATTGTTCATTGTAAAATCGTTATGCAAATGCTCAGGGATTGTGCTTGGAGGGGGTGGTTCTTTTGAGTTTCGCTTTGGATTTGTGTAATAACTATTGGGAATGGGAATGGAAATGGGAATCCATTTCTTAACCAAATAGTAAGGCAATACATTTTTGACCAGTTTTTTTAGAAAACCCATAACTATCCCTTTAATATGTTTTTCAAATATTAAGATAGAAAAATATATGGCTGAACTATAAATTTTAACCCCTTGTCGTGGGGCTTTACTTGGCTTTCCACTTCAACGTTTGCCCCGCCCTCAAAGGCACTGCTCCGTCTATGGTTTTGGGGATTTGCCACTCTTCTTTTGCATAAGTTGCCTTTTTTGTTTGGCGTGGGATTTTGTAAAAATCCGCACCATAGCCAGCAACAAAATCGGAGAGCAAATTCAGTTTGTTTTCGTTTTCAAATTCCTCTATTAAAATAGGGATTGCAACTGGAGCGGAATAAACTCCAGCGGCTCCGCAAAGACATTCTTTTTTCTCCAAAGAGTGCGGCGCGCTATCTGTTCCCAAAAAGAATTTTTTGTTGCCGCTGAACACAGCCTCTCTAACCGCAGCTTTGTCTTTTGGGAATTTTGGCAATGGTTTGCAAAAATTTTGCGGGCAAAGTGAGTCGCCAACAATATCGTTTAATGTTAAAATCAAATGATGAACGGTTACCGTTGCGGCAACATTCTGCGGCAATTTTTTAACAAACTCCACCGCGTCTGCACTGGACACGTGTTCCAAAACAATGCGCAGATTTGGGAATGTTTTGCAAAGTTTCTCAAGGTGTTTCAAAAATTCCCTTTCCCTATCCAAACAAAATGCCTCGGGTTCCTCTCCGTGCAAGCATAATACCAAATCCAATTTTTCCAGCAATTCAATGGTGGGGTAAATATCTTCTATTTTAGAAATTCCATCTTGGCTATTTGTGGTAACACCAAGCGGGTAATATTTTGCGGCAACTGCACCGTTTTTTTTCATATCCAAAAGTTCTTGCTCGGTGTAATTTTTATTGAGTTTGAATGTGAGCAGAACTTCCAAATTTGGGGCGGCTGCCAAAATTTCCTCTTTGTATTTTTTAACTGCCTCTGGCGAATTTATGGGTGGTTCCGTATTTGGCATAGCCAAAACCCGCCCAAACTGCAGGGCAGCACTTTTTGCATAATTTGCCAAATCCCTCCCTTGCCTTAAATGTATATGGAAATCGTCTGGCAAAATGAGTGAGAGTTCTTGCTGCATAGGAATAAAGTAGAAAATCCTCAATTTTTTCTATATTCCCAAAATGAAAATCCAAAAGAAATCCAAAGAGCAAAACAAAAGCGGTATGTGGAGCGGTCGCTTTGAGAATGGTATGGCAAAAAGCATGGTGGATTTGAGCTTTAGCCTTGATGTGGATAAGGAACTTTTGGAAGAGGACATTCAAGGTTCGCTTGCGCACGGAAAAGCTTTGGTAGAGGCAAAGGTGCTTTCGCAGCAGGAATATTTAAAAATCGCAGGGGCTTTGCATAGTATTTTAAATGATGCAAAAAAAGGCAAAAATATTTGGAAAAGCACAGACGAAGATGTCCACATGGCGGTGGAGAGGATTTTAACAGAAAAAATTGGAATGCTTGGAAAAAAAATCCACACAGGGCGTAGCAGAAACGACCAAGTTGCAACAGATTTCAAACTTTATATGCGAAACAGAACGGGGGATATTTTAGATAACCTGCTTAAACTCCAAAAAATCATTTACAACCTCGCAGAAAAACACGCAGGTCGCATAATGCCAGGCTACACGCATTTGCAGCAGGCACAGCCCATACAATTCAGCCATTATTTGATGAGCCTCTTTTTTGCACTTGAAAGGGATAAAAAAAGATTTTGCAACCTTTTGTCTTTGCACAGCGAATGCCCTTTGGGAAGCGGCGCAATAGCAGGCTCGGCATTTGCATATAACCGCAAAGCGGTAGCAAAGAACTTAGGCTTCTCTAGCGTTAGCGCAAACAGCATAGATGCAATTAGCCACCGTGACATGGCTTTGGAATTTTTAAACAACATCGCAATAATAGGCTCTGCTTTAAGCCGTTATGCAGAAGATATGGTTATATGGAGTTCTAGCGAATTTAGTTTTTTAACCCTGCACGATAAATTTTCTAGCGGTAGCTCAATGATGCCGCAAAAAAAGAACCCCGATAGCATGGAACTCATAAGGGGAAAAGCTGGGCGTTTGATAGGCAACTATACCGCAATGTTCGCCCTTGTAAAGGGTGCGCCACTGACATACAGCCGCGATTTGCAAGAAGACAAAGCCCCTGTTTTTGACAGCACAAAAACAATTTTAATTTGTTTGCAAGTTTTTAAAGAGGCTCTGGAAAGCGCAAAATGGAATTTTGATGCTATGGAAAAAAAGATGCTGCCGGCACTGCTCGCCACAGACCTAGCGGACTTGCTCGTTGAAAACGGAGTTCCCTTCAGAGATGCTCATCACATTGTTGGAAACTTGGTTGGAATTGCCGCAAAGCAAGGTGTTGATTTCACAGAACTCCCAGACGAATTTTGGAAAGACGTTCCAAATGCGAAAAAACTGCGGGAGAAATTGACTTATGCCTTTTCCGTTTCGCGCCGCAACATTGAGGGCGGAACAGGGGAAAAGGCTTTGAGGGAACAGCTTGGAAAAGCGAGGGTGATTTTAGAAATAGTAAGTTAAGCCTGCTCCATATTGGTTCCATTTCTCATCATCTGCACCTTTACTTGGTGCTGTTAGACCAATAACAGCTCTCGCATCAACCCCCATATTCGGAGTTATGAGATAGCCAACTCCCAAAACAATGCCGAAATCCATAGATACTCTATCTTCGTAATCTCGGCTCTCTTCTGGTAGCCCACTTATTTTACGTGTTATTTTACATGAAAAAGGAGTATCTAACTGAACGCCAGCCGCTAAATAAGGCATGCCTTCGGCTAGGTTAAGTTGAAACATTATCGGTATGCTTATGGCATATTCAGTGAAATACCCTTCAAGGGCAGATCCATAATCATCTGAAGGAATCTCCATAATCACTGGCTTTCTATAAAGAAAATTAAATTCTGAAACGAAACTTAATTTACTGTTAAGTGGAACGATTGAAACCAACCCACCACCAAAGCCATAACCCATCTTTACGTACTCATCCATTTCACTGTATCCTGTAGAATAGTCGTATAAACTGAATCCTGCTCGGAAACCGTATGTACTTGAGAAAGAAAATGTTGCTGTTAAAGCAACGAAAAGCATTGCCATTTTTACTATTTTGCTCATAGAAAACTCCTAATTTGTGTTTTTCCTAGCATATAATATAGAATTTTCTATAATACAAAAACTTATGCGCCTTTTTATTTTTGCATTCACACTTACATTAGCTTTCTCTCTTTCTCACGGGCGAAACTTGGTTTCTATCCGCAAAGATGCATTTGTTGTTGGAGTTAACAAAAGCGATTCCGCTACAGAATATAATTTTATATCGGAAATTACTGCGAAAATGAAGTTTTCAAAATTTAGGATTATCACTTTTGAAAATGTAAGTGCGGGGCAAAAAATGCTTTTGGATGGCAAAATAGATGCCATGATTTCAAAAATGGATTATTTTCCGTATTTGGATAATAAGTTTTTGATTTCAGAACCTTATGGCAAAGCAGAGATGGCTGTGGCTGCGCTTGCAAAAAACGATGAAATTTTGACTCTAGCCAATTTAGATGAGAAAAAAATGGTATTCATTCCGAGAGATGTTTCCAATGAACAAATTCTCAGTATATGGAAAAATTCAAAACCAAATGCGGTTCAAAATTTAGGCGATGCTCTTAATCTTTTGAAAAAAAGAGAGGTAGATGTAGTTATTGCAAGCAGGCAATCCTTGGACGCTCAAAAAGATTCTTCGCTCAGAATATTTCCAAACAGATTGTTGGAGAACAACGCAGTTGCTTTATTTGCACCTGATTCCAAAGACTTGCAAAAAGAATTCAACAAGGCTCTGAAAATAGAAACCACAGCTCTTAGGCATACAGGCGAACTTTATGGGAAAGCCTCGCTTACCGCATTGCAAGGAGTTGAGATTTTTGTGCATAGCACAGGGGATTCTGCAATTAAAAAAATGGAACAGGAGATAAGCAATAAGATAAAGCAGCGAATGGAAAATGCCAAGGTGCCCATAACCACTTATGGCAGTGGCAATGGCGGTGCGTTAAAACTTTTACTGACAGGCTTCAAGAAAAAAGAAGGCGACTATTTTATATATGCTTCTCTCCAGTTACACCAGAGGGCATATTTAGCTGTTAGCCACGAATACATGGACAGCCAAACTTGGGACAGGTGGAGAATGGGAATTTTTAAGGAGAAGGAAATTTATTCAGAAATAGAAGATATGGCGAGGGAGTTTGCAAATGATTTTCTTTCGGCAAATGGTTTTTAAGTTTACATCCCTCCTATTTTGCTTGCTATTATTTTCTTGCGCTACCAAAACAAGGAAACATAGTAGCGAGGAATATTATTTCTCTGGGAAAAATGAATGGGGAAATATGGCAAAGGATTTCAAATACCCTGCCGAACTTGAAAAACGCATTGAAGATTTTTTAGGTATTCCTTATGTATGGGGCGGTAATGATAACAGCGGATTGGATTGCTCGGCTTTTGTTAAACAAGTGTATGAAATATACGGTCTTGATTTGCCGAGAACTTCTGTGTTGCAGAGTAAATTGGGAATCGAAATTCCGCGAGAAGCTCTTTTGCCAGGTGATTTGGTATTTTTTGGAGAAGCAGATAAAGATTCTGTCACCCACGTTGGTATTTATATGGGTGGAAATAAATTTGCGAATGCAACGAATTCAGAAGGTGTAAAATACTCTCATTTAGACGAGTCTTTTTTCTTTTCAAAATATTTATTTGCTAAGAGGTTGAATTTTTAGTCCGAGTTCCAAAGATTTTTTCCTCATCTTTTCTTCCAAAGGAATATAGCTGTTCTGCGGAACGGAATTTCCAAAGGATAATCTGAAAACAGTCCAAAAAACCACCAAGGCAAAGCTGTTTTCTTTAATCAAAGTTTTTGCTGTGCGTTCAAAATGCAAAAAATTAAGTGCATCTGCAAAGCGCAAAAAGAAAACGGATTTGAAGAAAACCGAATTATATACTTTATCGCAATAAAGAGCAAGGGCAAAAAGCCTGAGTTTTATTTCTCTTTCCGGTGCTTTCAATGCGTTCAGTTCTTTTTCGCAAGCAGAAAAAATCTCATCTATGCATATATGCTTGTTTTCTTTTTCACGCAAGTCGCTGAGGCTCTGTATCGCCGTCCATATAACATTGTTCCAAGCGGATTCTTTCATATTGATCCGCCTTTGCTTTTGAGCTTTGTCATCATATTTTTTATGGCTCTGCCCCTGTGGCTCAAAATGTTTTTTTCCTCTTCGCTCATGCAGCCAAAACTCCCAGTATAACCATCGGGAACAAAAACAGGGTCGTAGCCAAAACCGCTAGTTCCTTGCGGCTCGGTTAAAATTTTGCCTTTGCACTCTCCTTCAAAAAATTCTGGTTCGTTCCCCGGAACAATTAGGCAGAGGCAGCACACAAACCTTGCGTTTCTGTTGGTTTTGCCTTCCATTTCTTTTAGCAATTTTGAGTAGCGTTCTACGGCAGTGGCATTTTCCCCTGCATACCTGGCAGAGAAAACCCCAGGCCTGCCCTCCAAGCTCTCCACCTCCAAGCCTGAATCGTCTGCTATCACCCAGTGGTCTTTATATTCATCTTTGGAGGATGTGTATTCAAAAACAGCACGAGCCTTCATTTCGGCATTGCCTTTGAAGGTATCTGCATTTTCTTCAATTTCTTTGAAAAAGCCTATATCTTTTGATGCCAAAAAAGAAAACGCGCTATCTTTGAGGATAGCACAAAACTCACTTACTTTGCCAGCATTTCCGGTGGCTATAACCACAGCCTGAGGCATAAGAGCCTTTTAGCGAAGCTTCTTTTTGTGACGGTCGCGGCGGCGGCGTTTTTTACGCTTGTGAGTCGCAATCTTTCTCTTTTTTCTTTTTCTTCCGCAGGGCATTGGCTCTCCGTTTAATTTGTGAAGGGTAAAATATAGAAAAAATTTTCGTGCCTGTCCAAAAGTTTTGCTTATAAAACAGGCATTGTTAGAAAATTTTTAATGTCCGCAGGACAGCCCGTAGGGCGAACCCTGCCCACAAAGTGAAGCTGGCAGGGTGAGTAAAAATGCACAAAAATGTAAACACTTGGTATAGCATTTATTTATGGGCTTTTTTAAAAAAATGTAGGCAAAATTCACTTTTTTAGGATTTTTTTTCGTTTTTGTACGTCTAATAGGTAAGGAGAAAAAACGTGACTCTTGAAGAACGCATAGACCGTATTGTACACACAAGCGAAATAGAGCTTGTGGGTGAGGCATATAAAGGGAAGTATGAACTGAATGATGGAAAATCAATGAAAAAGTTTATACTTGACAAGCTACGTAAAGTTTATACGAACCTTAGCACAGGCGATAAAATAACCATTAGCCACGAATCAGCAGGAAAATTAGCTAAACACCTCAAAGACGGAGAAGAATACCAAAAAGCATTAGCTCATATACCAGAAATAATAGAGAAAATGCAATTCTTGGAAGAAATGCCGCCAGACAAAAACGATGCTAAATACAGCAAATATTCATATTATATAACTCCAGCAAATATAGATGGTAAGCCGCACACCATACTTAGCACCGTGGGATATAAAGGTGGAGAAATTTACTATGACCATAATATATTCAAAGGAACGCCAGAAGAAGTATTTGCAAGAACCAAGAATGAAACCAACAACCCGAAATATGATAGACTGAATAAGATTTTGCAGGAAACAAAAGAAGGCAACCGAGGGCAGATTCTGGTTCAGACCAGAGAGACCTCAGAAGCCTCTACCAATAAATATACAAAAAATTCTCCCGATGTGTAAGGCAAAGTGTGAAAAAAGAACCTGATTGGAAGAATTTTACTCACCCTGCCAGTTTCACTTCGTGGGCAGGGTTCGCCCTACGGGCTGTCCTGCGGACATTAAAAATTTCCTAACAATGCCTGTTTTCTTGGCAAAGTTTTTGGACAGGCACGGAAATTTTTTCTATTTTACGGGCTAATATGCCCCTCAACTGCAAAATTATATCCTTTTGTCTGAACCAGAATAAACAGAATTTACAGGATTTTCAGAATTTTAATATAGGAAGAAAATGTATGATAAACAAACTCGGTAAAATTGTAATGATGGCAGGTACCTTGTTTGCTCTAGCATTAACCTTTTCTTGTTCCAGTGACGACAACCAAGGTGGCAATGGCGGTTCTGGTACAAATAATTTATGCAACGGTGTGAGCTATGACCAAAGCCTTTATCGTTGTGAATTAGGGGAACTCATAGGCAAGTGCAGAGGCTTGGATTATTATGTTGCTTATGAGCAGTGCGTTGATGGGGTTGTGGTAGATAACAACTCAAATAAAAATTCAAGTAGTTCATCTCTTGCCACCACGAGCAACACGTTCACAGATACTCGTGATGGGAAAACATATAGAATAGAAACTTTTGGCTCAGATACTTGGATGATTGAAAATTTAAGATTTGGGTCCGGGTTGTATAATCAGGATGGTGCTAAAACTGCTTGCCCTAGTGGTTGGCGTTTGCCATATAATAATGAATTGAGTATTTTACAAAGCAATTTTGGAAATGTTTATATTTATAATGATTCTTTGTGGAGAGCTGGTGGAGTTTGGTATGTAAATAATGGTAAAATATCAACTGCTGACTGTGGCAAAAATTATAATGATTTTGGGTGCACCAGTGTGGGTATAGGCAGCAGTTCTTGTGAGAAAACGGATCCGTGCTATTATCAAAAGTATTATAATATTCGTTGTGTGAAAGATCAATCTGTTGCGACAAGCTCAAGCTCTATGAAGATTTCTTCGTCAAGTTCAAAGCCGAGCAGTTCTAGCGTAACATACACGCTCACTTGCGGTAACGTACCTACATCAGGCACAGAAGGCACAGCAATAACCGCACCAACGGTTACTTGCAATGGCACAGCGGTTAGCAGTGGCCTTACTTGGAGAAATGTGCCGAATTGGAGTAATCCTGTGGTGGGTATATATAACGGCGTATCGGTATCGGTAAACTCTGGAAATTGCAGTGGCAAAACTGCCACTTGTGGCGGTACATTGATAGTGGTAGTTTCTTGTGATATGAATTATAGGACGGTTGAGATTGGTACCCAAATTTGGATGGCAGAGAATTTGAACTGCGATGTTGCAGGTAGCAGGTGCTATGGTGAGGACGGTGTCGTACTCCCACTTCCCAAACATACATTATCAGACACTGAAGTACAAGCCAACTGTGTCAAGTATGGTCGTCTTTACGATTGGTCAACGGCTATGGCTTTGCCATCTAGCTGCAATTCTAGTTCTTGCAAAGTAGGTACTAAGCATCAGGGAATATGTCCCAGTGGTTGGCATATCCCTAGCAGAGACGAATGGACAACGTTGATAAATTTTGTTGGCAGTGGTGCAAATACCAAGTTGATGTCAACTAGCGGCTGGCTAGGAAGCAAAGGAACAGATGATTACGGTTTTTCCGCTCTGCCGGGCGGCTACTATGGCATTAGTAGCCAAGATTACTATTTCAACTATATCGGCGAAAAAGGTTATTGGTGGAGTTCCAGCGAGGATAAGGATTTTTACGACTCGGCTAGCGGCCGGTGTATGGATTACTACTCCGAGGATACCTACTACTCCTTCTCCCGTAAGAGCAGTTTTTTCAGTATTCGTTGTTTGCAAAACTAAGGTGCGTTTTGCTAGTTAAAGCAAGCAAAATACGTCACTGCTTGCCGCAGTCGAGTGGGGTGGATGAAAAACAATAGGGTAATAGGAGATTTTATATGATAGATATAAATGATATATACTCAGAGCAACAGCAACTTTGTAAACATATTAAAGGTATTTTATATTACGATGAAACAAATAACTTTCGGCGATTACGTTTAACTGAAGATGGAACAAACAATGAAATCGAAAATATAAACTTTGTACTTGGCGGAATAGGTTCTCTATCAAGGGAACCAATAGATTATTCTACATTGCTGTCAGAATTAAAAATTCAAAAAAGCGCAAAAGAAATTAAGTTTCATCATTTCACAAAGAAAGAAACGGATTTTATCGAAATTCTGAAATCACAGCAGTTGAATATACTTTTTAAGTGGATTAATACAAATGATAATTTTTTTATTCACTTTTCTTCAATGAATTATGTTTTTTACATTTTAATTGACATAGTGGATGAGGCATTGGAACGATATCCAGGCATCTATCATTATCATTTGGGATTAAAAAATGCACTTTATGAGGCGATAAAGCCGAATTTAGATGTTTTTATAAAACAACTCTATTCATTTGGTTTTCCCGATATAAATACAAAAGATATACGCAATTTCGTAGAGTTAGTCTTGGCTCATGTAGAACTAAGACAAGATAAAACATTAACAGGAATGGACAATATGTTCACAGAGTTTTTAAGACAAATAATAAAAGCTATGCGGAACGATAAAGAATTTGTTTTTTTATCAGATGTTGAAAAATACGAATTATTCAAAGCATACGCTGATTTGTATTCACGGGAAATAGTGGTTTTTAATGAAGCGCATTTGATATTCGATCACGAAACTGACGTAGAACCAAAATTAAAGTTGCAAGTTAGTAAACAATCTAACTACGAATTTAAGGATTCGAAAGACGATGTTTCAATTCAAATTTCAGACGTTATAGTGGGATTTGTTTCAAAACTAATTACATATATTGAGAGCAATTATGAGGATGATATCTATCAAGAACTTATAACAATGACTTCAATGCAAAAAGAAAACTTGCAACTATTCTTTAAGATAGAAAATCATAGTAATGATATATGTAAGTGTTTTTTTAACCATATACAACCAACTTCATCAAGAGAAAAAATGGAATTGTTATACAGTGCGTGTTTCCCATAGCGTAAGCATTGGGTGAGAAAAAAGAATTTGTATCAAAGATGGTGAAACTTTGCCAAGTTTGTCTTTTCAAGTTTATTTTTTCTAAATTCAATGCTAATGGCTGAATTTGATACGAATTACAAAAGAACAAATGGGCAGTATTTTACGCAAAACAATCCGTTTGGAAATCCCGCTTTTATGGAATGGAGCAAAACTTGTGATTCTCGCAATCAAATAATATTGGAACCCTTTGCAGGAGCAAATAATCTCATTAAAATGCTGAAAAATATGAAATTATGCAAAGGCTTTGTTTCGTATGATACTGAGCCGAAAAACAAAAATGTTTTGCATAAAGATACTTTAATTGATTTTCCAAAAGGATACAATGTTTGCATAACAAATCCTCCATATCTTGCAAAAAACTCGGCGACACGAAGAAAATTGAATTATCCCTGTACTGATTACGATGATTTATATAAATACGCTCTTTCAAAATGTTTGGAAAATTGTGAAAATGTCGGAGCTATAATTCCTGCATCATTTTTAAATTCTGGGCTTTTTAGAAATAGATTGTCGCATTATATTCTACTATCATCAAAAATGTTCAATGATACTGAGCACCCTGTATGTTTGGCTTTATTTAAAAAAAATAGTAAGCAAATAAAAATTTATGACGGTGATAATTATATCGGTTTGTTAAGCGAGTTAGAAAGAAAACTTCCGAAAAAGAGTGATAGTTCGGAAATAAAGTTTAATGATAAAAACGGCAAACTTGGTTTAATAGCAATAGACAACACAATAGAACCATCTATAAAATTTATCAGAGGCGAAGATATTATGCCTGATAAAATTGTATTTACTTCAAGAAGCATAACAAGAATTACGATAAAAGAAAGAAATATAAATGGACTTATAAAAAAGTTAAATAGCAGTCTTAACAAATTTAGAGACGAAACCGCAGATATTTTTCTTACGCCTTTTAAGGGAATAAGAAAAGACGGAAGATATAGACGGCGGCTTGATTTTTCTATGGCTCGTTCACTTATAGGAGAGGTAGCTTAAAATTTTCTAACTTACCCCCTATGACTACTGGCAGATTTGGCATTCACGGCGGGCAATATATTCCAGAAACCTTGATGAACGAGATTCAGCATCTCGAAAAAGCGTATTTGCATTACAAAGAACTTAAGGATTTTAACTCGGAACTCACGGATCTTTTGAATAACTATGCAGGGCGGCCCTCTTTGCTCTATTATGCAGAGAAAATGAGTGGGGATTTGGGCGGGGCAAAAATTTATTTGAAAAGGGAAGATTTAAACCACACCGGTTCGCATAAAATAAACAATGTGCTTGGACAGGTTCTTTTGGCAAAAAAAATTGGCAAAACCCGCGTTATAGCAGAAACGGGTGCCGGACAGCACGGGGTTGCCTGTGCAACGGCGGCGGCTTTGCTCGGTATGGAATGTGAAATTTTCATGGGCAAGGAAGATACCGAGCGGCAAAAATTAAATGTTTACAGAATGGAATTATTGGGTGCAAAGGTAAATGCTGTTGAAAGCGGAACCCAAACATTAAAAGATGCAGTAAACGAAACAATGCGGGAATGGGTTTCTAGAGTTGCAGACACGCATTATGTGCTCGGCTCGGTTATGGGTCCTCATCCATTTCCGATGATTGTTAGGGATTTTCAAAGCGTTATAAGCCGCGAAGCCAGGGCGCAAATTTTGGAAAAAGAAGGCAAGCTGCCAGCAGCGGTTATTGCCTGCGTTGGTGGTGGCTCAAATGCAATGGGTAGTTTTTATCATTTTATAGAAGACAAATCCGTGAAGCTGATAGGCTGCGAAGCGGCAGGGCTTGGTATTGAAACGGACAAACACGCAGCCACAATAGCAAAAGGGGAAATTGGAATTTTCCACGGAATGAAATCTTATTTTTGCCAAAATTCAGAAGGGCAAATTGCTCAAGTGTATTCAATCTCTGCTGGCTTGGATTACCCAGGCATTGGTCCAGAACACGCGCATTTGCACGACACCGGCAGAGCGGAGTATGTTCCCGTCACAGATGAAGAAGCGGTTTTGGCTTTTGAGTATTTGGCTCGCACAGAAGGAATTATCGCTGCCATAGAGAGTTCACATGCCGTTGCTTATGCGAGAAAAATAGTGCCGAGTTTGCCAAAAACAGAGAGCGTTATTATTTGCCTTTCTGGTCGTGGCGATAAAGATGTTGCGTCAATAGCAAAGTACAGAGGAGTTAATTTGCATGAGTAAAATTCAACACGCTTTTAAAAAGGGCAAAGCTTTTATTGCTTTTTTAACCGCAGGCGATCCTGATTTGCAAACAACAGAGGAACTTGTTTTTGAAATGGTGAAATCTGGCGCAGACATAATAGAATTAGGTATTCCCTTTTCCGATCCGATCGCAGAAGGGCCGGTGATTCAAGAAGCAGATGTGCGAGCACTTGCGAGCGGAACTACTCCAGAGAAAATTTTTGCAATGGTAGAACGCATAAGGGAGAAGTCTCAAGTTCCCCTTGTTTTTTTAACGTATATTAATCCTGTTCTCAAATATGGCTACGATGCTTTTTTTGCAAAATGCAATGAAGTTGGCATAGACGGAATAATTATCCCGGATTTGCCTTATGAAGAGAAGGAAGAAGTCCACGAATTTTCCTCAAAGTATGACATAGACTTGGTGCCTTTGGTTGCACCCACTTCAGAAGATCGAATTAAAAAAATAGCCGATTCCGCAGAGGGTTATTTATACATTGTTTCTTCGCTTGGAGTGACAGGCATTCGTAGCGAAATAAAAACAGATTTAGATTCTATTATAAGTATCGCAAAAGAAACGGCAAAGGTTCCCTTAGCGGTTGGTTTTGGAATAAATACTCCCGAACAGGCGGCAAAAATTTCCAAAATAGCAGACGGAGTTATTGTTGGCAGCGCAATAGTGAAAATCATAGCGCAACACGGAAAAGATTCCGCAAAACCTGTTGGCGAATATGTTAAAAAAATGAAAGAAGCGATGACTTAGTACAATGCAAAACGCAAAACGCAGACAATGGCGCGAGAAACGGGGCAATGCAATGCAGCAGATGCACAGCGGAGTTCTAGACGAAAAGCCGTTGAAAGAGCGGTGGAGCAGAGAGGGCAAAACTGAGGCAAAGAGAAAAAAATTAAAACCTCTTGAAGAAAATTTTTTGGCAGAGCAAAAGGAATATGGACTTGTGCTTTCTGTGCATAGGCGGTCTTGTGAGGTTCGCTTGCAAAGCGGAAAAGAAATAAAAGCATTTTATTTGGCAAAATCTGTGGAAGAAGCGAGGGAATTTCCAGCCGTTGGCGATATTGCCCTTATTGGCGAAAATTTTATCATTGGACTAAAACCTCGCAAAAGCGTTTTGACCCGCCCAGGCCCTCGCACAAGGGAGAGTCAGGAGCTTGTTCAGGCGGCAAACATAGACCAGATTGCCATAGTGATGAGCCTTGAAAACCCGCCATTCAATTTTGGTTTTGCAGACCGTTTTTTGCTAACAGCAAATTTCAACAACTTGCCCTTTATTTTAATTCTCAATAAATGCGATTTAATGGAAAATATACCAAGCGAAATTCAGGAATTTATTGAGCTAACGGATAATACCATTTTAACAAGTGCGGAAAGCGGAAATGGCATAGAGGAATTGAAGGAAAAACTGCATAGCAAAATTTCTGTTTTTAGCGGGCAAAGCGGGGTTGGAAAATCCTCTTTGATAAATAAACTTGTGCCAAGTGCTTTGCTGAACACAAGCGAAGTCAGAAAAAAAGACGGCAAGGGAAGGCACACAACCGTTGCATCTTCTTATTTGGATTTACCTGAGGGCGGCGCAGTGATAGATACTCCTGGCATTCGTGCCCTTGGAATTATGAACCTAAGCACAGACGAACTCGCTCGCTGTTTCCCGGGATTTTTTGAAAGCGATGTATTTGACTGCAAATTCAAAGACTGCAAACACCAAAGCGAACCGGACTGCGCAGTTTTGAAAAGAATATCAGAGGGGCATATTTCCGAAGCGAGATATAAGAGTTATTTGCGGATTTTGGGTTCGCTATTGTGAATTTTCACTTTTTTGGACCTTCACCCCTGCCGAAAGGCAGGGAAATTCCTTTTATCCTCTCAAAATCCCATTTTATCCTTGCAAATGCAGAAAAACCCTGCAAAATCGCTATTATTTACTTAGTTTTATACTTGGAATCCAACCAAAAGGGGTATATTATGAAAAAATCCTTGTTTGCGCTCATACTCATTGTGGCTGCCGTGGCAGGAGCTTTTGCTATGCTCAATCATAATAAAACCACAAGAATGGAAGCACTCTCACAACGCAAAGGCGTTGTTATGGAAATTCCGGTTAAGCTCCACACGGTTCAAACGCAGAATTTGGAGCGCAAAATAAAGATAACAGGTGTTCTTTCTGCCAAAAGGCAGGTCACTGTTCTTGCAGAAACAGCGGGGCAGGTAAAAAGCGTTTACAGAGAAGTTGGCGATGTTGTCCAGCCCGGTACCATACTCGCTTATGTTGATGCCTCCGTTGTGGCTACGCAGCTAGAAACGGCAAGAGCCTCGCTTTTAAACAATCAGAGAGATTTGGAGCGTTTTCAAAAACTCGCCCAAAGCGGTGCAGCAACCCAGCAAACTGTTGATAACCTGCGTTTGGCGGTTGAGGCGGCAAATGCCAATGTTGTGGCTTTGCATAAACAGGTTGAAAACACAACCATAAGAAGCCCGCAAAAAGGCGTTGTTGTTCAGAGAATGGTGGAAATTGGCTCGGTTGTTGGCGGCGGTGCCCCAACATTCAAAGTTGCCGATCTCTCCGATATGATTATGAAAATAGGGTTAACAGAAATGGAAATTGTACAAATTAAGCAGGGAATGCCAGCAACTGTTCGCATAGATGCTTTGGGCAAAGATTTTAAAGCTGTTATTAGCAATGTCGGTATAGCCGCTGATTTGAGCGGTCGTTATTCTGTTGAAGTTTTAATTAAGGATCCTTCTGTGGAAAAGGGAGAGCTCCGCCCAGATTTGGCAGGAAGCGTATCTTTTGATTTGCCGCCTATGGAGAATGTTCTTGCCATTCCAAGAGAGGCTTTGGTAAATGGCGTAAAAGACCCAAAGGTTTACGTGGTGGAAGGCGACAATAAGGCAAAATTAAAGAGAATTTCTTTGGAACTCGTGGAAGGCTCCCTTGCCGTTGTTAGAGATATTGGACTTAGTGTGGGTGAACGCATAGTTTTAACCGGACATCAAAATTTATACGAAGGAGCTGCCGTGAGGATAATACAATGAATTTATCCGAACTATCAATCAAACGCCCTACATTTGTTGTGGTGGTGTTTACAGTTCTTGCTTTCTTAGGTTTGCTCAGTTACAACAGCTTACGCTACGAAATGATGCCCAATATAGATTTGCCTATGTTCATTGTGGTCACGGTCTATCCCGGTGCAGCCCCTTCGGAAGTGGAAAATTCCGTTACCAAGGTTATGGAGGGAACGCTCTCTTCTGTGCAAGGTATGGATTATGTGCGAGGCATTTCGCGGGAAAATGTATCTCTTGTAATTGTTATGTTAAAACAGGGAACAAATACGGATGTTGCCTTGAACGATGCGTCAAGGCTTGCAGGTTCTTCAAAAACATCTTTGCCAGACGAAGTTTACGACCCAATGGTCATAAAAATAAATTTCAACGCATTCCCAATTATGAATTTGGCGGTTAGGGCAGATAATATTTCTGCAACCGAATTATACGATTTGCTGAACTACCGCATTATACCGGAATTCTCCAGCATTCTCGGCGTGGGAGAAGTATCCATAATGGCTGCCTCGCAACGCGAAATTCAGGTGAACGTTGACCCCGCAAAATTGCAATCGCAAAATTTATCGCTTTTGCAAGTTGTGAGTACTGTTAAAACAAATAATATGAGTTTTCCTGTTGGTAACATAAAAACAGATAGTTTAACGAGTTCCATAAGGCTTTCCGCAAAATACTCAAATATAGAAGATATAGCAAATACCATAATAAAAAGAAATGGAGACGGCTCTTTGCTAAAAGTTTCTGATATTGCAGAGGTGACCGATGCCGTTAAAGACGTCACTGGTTTTTACAGGCTAGACGGCCAACCCGCAGTTGGTATGTACATATCCAAGCAAGACGATGCGAACACTGTGGAAGTTGCGAATTTGGCAAAGAAAAAAGCTAAGGAGTTGGAAAAACGCTACGAGGAACAAGGGCTTAAATTTGGCATAGCTATGGACGGTTCAATAATAATCCGCAATGCCGCAGATGCAGTTCGCACAGATTTGATTTTGGCGGTGGTGTTTGTAACTATACTTATGATTTTCTTTTTGCATTCGCTGCGCAATGGAATTATCGTTATGGTCGCTGTTCCGCTCTCGGTGATTACCGCATTTATTGGGCTTGCGGTTATGGATTTTACATTGAACATAGTGACCTTGCTCGCTTTGTCTTTGATGATAGGAACCCTTGTTGATGATGCCATAGTTGTTTTGGAAAATATTTACCGCCATATGGAAATGGGCAAAAACGCTTTGCAGGCTTCAGTTGACGGCATAAAGGAAATAGGGCTTTCTGTGCTATCTATAACTTTGGTGCTTTTGGTGGTATTCTTGCCAATTTCAATCGCTCCCGGAATGCTTCGTCCTGTGTTTCAGTCCTTTGCTTTAACCATAGTTATTTCTGTCACCATATCCTTGGTTGTTGCATTCACAGTTGTTCCGCTGATGACAAGCCGCTTTGGAAAATTAACGCGTGTTGAGAATAAAGGTATTTGGGGCACCATACTTCACGATTTTGAATATTTTGTAGGTTTGTTCCACGGTCTAATAATGTCTATTTTGCATTGGGCTCTTAGTCATCGCTTCACAACGCTGTTTTTATCCGGTATTATCTTTATCGTTTCCGTTGCATTGCTCCCGCTGGGTTACATAGGCAGTGAAATGGTTGCAAACGGAGATAATGACGGAGTTTCTGCATCGCTTGAATTTGCCAAAGATATTTCTGTTTCGCAAAACAATGAGATTACCCGTTCCATAGAGAAAGAAATTTTGCAAATGCCCGAAGTTACAAGCGTATATGCCGGAGTTGGAGCGAGCAGTTCTAGATTTGGCAGCGGCGGAGCTTTCAACAGCAACTTGGGCATAAAACTGGTGGATAAAAATAAACGCACAAGAAGCTCAGAAGAGTTTGCCGCAGATTTGGAAAGATATATAAATTCCAATTTTGCCGGAGTTAAAGCGACCGTGGCAGCAGATGCTATGATGGGTGGCGGCGGTGGCGGTATGAACGCTCCTATACAAATTGTTTTGCAAAGTTCAGACAGAGATTCGCTCTTAGCTTTTGCAAATACAATGCTAGATACGCTTGGACAAATTAAGGGCATTCGCAATATAAAACTCAGTTCGGATTTAGGAAGCCCCGAAGTTGTGGTTGATATAGACCGCGAAAAAATGGCGCGCATGGGTTTGGATTTGGGTTCTGTGGGTGGCACTTTGCAATATGCCTTTGCCGGAGATCAAACAGCAAAATTCTTGAAAGGCGATTATCAATACGATATAAATGTTCGCTTTGATGGCTTTGACCGTCGCAGCGCAGAAGACGTGGGTAACATAACCATTATGAGCCAGCTCGGCGCTCCGGTTAAATTAAAACAAATCGCAAACATAACCGAAGGCACGGGACCTAATGTTATGGAACGCTATGGTCGCATTCCTTCCATTACGTTGCAAGGCAATATAGAGGGGCGTTCCATTGGCGAAATAGGCGATGATATAAAGGCAAAATTAAATGAAAAACTAAAGGGCAACCACGATATAACCTATCAAGTTGAAGGGAATTTGAAAAATCAAGCTGATGCTTTTATATCTCTGTTTATTGCGTTTTTTGCTTCTATATTTCTCGTTTATCTGATTATGGTTGCTCTTTACGAAAGCTACCTTTACCCCTTTGTGGTGCTGTTCTCAATTCCTTTCTCCATTGTAGGGGCATTGTGGGCACTTGCACTTACTAGCAATAATTTGAGCATTTTCTCGTTGCTTGGTATTATTATGCTTGTTGGTTTGGTTGTTAAAAACGCTATTTTGGTTGTTGATTTCACAAACCAAATAAAGAAGCAAGAGAACAGCGTTTACAAATCTTTGATAAAAGCTGTGGAAATTCGTTTCCGCCCCATTTTGATGACCGCTCTTGCGTGTATTGTTGGTATGCTTCCCATAGTTGCGGGTCACGGCGCAGGTTCTGAATGGAAACGCGGCATTGGCTGGGTAATTATGGGTGGAATGACAAGTTCTATGTTCCTTTCTCTGATTGTTGTGCCGGTTATTTATAGCCTTCTTGAAAGCGTTAAAATTTGGGCAAAGAGAAAGTTGGGGATGATTCCTAAGGATGTGAAGTTTGATTAAATTTCTTTTGCGTTTTCTATATTAACCCAAAACCCAAAAGGAGGCCATAAAATGGCAAAGATCAAAAATGTAGTTGGCCGTCAAATTTTAGATTCGCGCGGCAACCCGACCGTTGAAGTTGAAATCACTTT
>JAITFN010000018.1 GCA_031281345.1 Candidatus Fibrimonadaceae bacterium | reverse complement strand
TTGACAAATGAACTTTCATCGCTTGGCTTGTCTTTCACGGTGAATGGGCGAATTGTTGTTCCCTACAAAGAAAAATCCGCACAGGAAATCATTTCAAAAATACAGACAAAATTGAGTGTATTGAAAATATATGAACCATCGCTTGAAGATGCGTATATTGAATTTTTAACAAAACAAAAAGGGGGTACGTATGTTTAGGGAACTTAATTCTATAATCACCGTTATGGGTCGGGAAATTACCGTTTATTTCAAATCTCCTGCCACTATTATTATGAGCCTTGTTATGCCTATTATTATGATGGGTATGATAGGCGGCAATCTTATGCAGAATATGGCTGGCGGAGTGAATTTTGAGTTTGGGCAATTTATGCTAGTGGGAATGCTTGTCAATATGCTGTTTTGGATTACGTCAATGGGAATGGCATCTATTGTTGACGACCACGAAATAGATTTTAATCAAGAGATGCTGGTATCTCCGGTGTCGCGTTATTCGCTGGTTATCGGTAAAATACTCGGTTCTGGATTCGCTGCTATTTTGAGTATGGCGGGAACTCTTTTAGTTGGGTTTGCGATGGGTATTACTTTATCTATTGACAAAATGCTTTTGATTCTCGCACTCTCTCCGTTGATGTGTCTCTCTGGCGGTGCGTTGGCTATGATTGTTATTGGGCTTATTAAAAGCAGAAAGGCTGCGAACCTTGCTATAATGCTCATCATTATGCCGCAGATGTTCCTTTCGGGTGCCATTATCCCAATAAACAATTCGTCTGGCGTTTTGCTGATTTTGAACCGCATTATGCCTATGACATATTGCCTTGATTTGGTACGTGCGGTGATTTACAGAGGCAGCACGGAATATAACAACGTGGTGATGTTCAACCCTATGGTGAATTGCGCGGCAATAGTGGCATTGACTGTGGTTTGCCTGATAGTTGGAACTTTCTTTTTTGCACAAAGTGAAAAGAATAGGTGATTTTCCGCTACCCCCCAATACCTTGCTTGGACAATCCCCAACCCTGAACTCCTTAGGGATTGGGCGGGATAATTTTTTCTACATTGCAACAAACGAGGACTTTTATGGCTTATGTAGCTTAGTTGAATTATATCAATCGAGTAAATCTAATGTAAGTGAGCATATTAAGCACATTTTTGAAGAAGGAGAATTAGATGAAAGTTCAGTTGTTCGGAAATTCCGAACAACTGCTTCTGACGGTAAAAATTAACGGAAGTGAAATGGAAAAAATCTCACTCAAACGCCCCATAAATTACCGGAACTACATAACTTTCAAAATGCCCCAAATCTATTAAAGGCTCATTATCTATTATAGTGCGATAACTGGCATAAATTTTCCTCAATTCTATCCGCAATTGCTCTGGTTTGTAATTTTGATTCATTATTTTTACCTTTAAATTTTTCAATTGATTAAACACATTATTCAAAGCTCGCGAATTAACGTTCATCTTAAACCCTTCCAACCTCTCTATCGCAGAATTCAACCCATTAAAAGGACAGGGACTAAAAATCGCAGCAGTTAAATGCGCGGATATTTCGTTGTCTATGCTCAACCTTTGATTAGGTGCCTCAAACTCGTCCGCTTTATGTTTTGCCTCGTGTATTGCGGTTTGGATAATCAAGCTGGTTTCTATCTGCTTCAAATTTGATTTCACAAAATCCTTGCTAGGTAAATCAACATCTCTTTTTTTAGAATTTTTGCTGTATTCCTTTGCAAGCAATGGGAAAAAATCTTCAATAACAACCACATTGTCGGCAAATACTCCAGAAAAACCCAAAGTTGGAGAAAGAACATTCGGATATATTCTACTTAGCAAAAAAATATTAAAACTCTGATTATTTTTCCATTGAATATTTATAGCTTTTGAAATTTTGAAAACGTTTGAATATTTGTTCTGCACATCATAATTTAAATAGAACCCTTTAGTTTGCAACAATGAATTTAAGTTTAGAATATAATCCAAATTGAAATAACCGCCGGAATTGAAAGCAAAAGTACCTTTCTCTAATTCGCCCAAAAAATTCCTTTGCGTATTTTCGTTGCCGAAAATCTCACTAAATATTCTTTGAATTTCCTGGCTATCATCACTATCAATATAAAATTGATTTACCGTAAGAGTTAAATATGGTGCAAGTATATTTATAACAAAAAAATCTTTCTTTTTCCTGCGAATGTTTTTGTATTCCTTCAAAGATTTTTTAATTTCATCATTCACCTTCCACCTAACATCTTTCCCATTTTCTTGATTAGACAAAAAGCTATAAACCTGCTCAATTTGCTTTCTGCTCGCCCCAAATGAATTTTCCAAAAATTCCAAATAGTCCGCATTTTTGCTATTAACTTTTATCTGCGTTTGCAAAAGCATATTAAACGCTATATACGGAGTTTTGGCTTCTACTTTGGATATATGAGATTTCACAACAAGAACAGCGGCAATAATGAGCATTAACGCAATGATGATTTTCTTTATTTTGCTGCTATTTGTCATGTTTTTTAATATAAAAAATTAAGAGCCGCTTTTACAGACTCCTCTGCGACCCCCTTGTGCCTTGACTAAGGTGGCAAAAATTTTCTATATTGGCTTTGTGCGGATATATATGGATATTTGTTGTTTTAATCGTCCTTTTGACGATTTGTCGCAGGATAGGATTTATCTTGAAGCTGAGGCTGTTTTGTCTATTATATCTCATTGCGAAAAAGGTAAATGGGTTCTTGTTTCTAGCGGTGCGATAGATTTTGAGTTGTCTAAACTGCCCGATATAGATAGGCTTGAACAGATACAAACGCTTTATGCGGTTGCGAGCAGTAGGAT
>JAITFN010000015.1 GCA_031281345.1 Candidatus Fibrimonadaceae bacterium | reverse complement strand
CTTTTAACTTTTGCTCTTCAGCTATTATTTTTTGTTGTTCTTCTTTTAATCTCTGCTCTTCCCTTTGCCTTTCCTCTTCTTTTAATCTCTGCTCTTCTTTTAATCTTTCTTTTTCTTCTACTAACCTTTGCTCCTCAGCTATTAGCTTTTGCTCTTCTTCTTTTAGCCTTTGCACTTCTCTTAATCTTGCTTCTTCTTTTAATCTCTCTTCTTCTTTTAATCTCTGTTCTTCCCTTTGCCTTTTTTCTTCTTTTAATCTTTCTTTTTCTGCTATTAGCTTTTGCTCCTCTTCTTTTAACCTTTTTTCTTCAGCCATTAGCCTTTGCTCTTCAGCCATTATCTTTTGTTCTTCTTCTTTTTTTAGCCTTTTTCGTTCTTCTTCTTTCAGCCTCTGCTCTTCTTTTAATCTCTGCTCTTCTTTTAATCTTTCCGCTTCTTCTTTTAACTTCTGCTCTTCATTTAATCTAGCGCTTTCTTTTAATTTTTTCTCTTTTAGTTGCATTTCAGTCAACATTCTCTTGACTGCTTCAGTAGAATATTTAATTCCACAGTGTTGGCAAATAAACATATTTTCTTGTTTAAGCAACTCGCCCTGACACACTTCGCAAACTACTTGTTGTTTCATTTTCTATCACCTCGGTTAGTTAAAAACCTGCTCATTGTTATAAGATAGAAAATTAGAGCTTATTTGTCAAGGTCTGGTTGTTAAGGCCCCATACTTTTTTATTCAATATCAAGGGCATAAGGCGGAGGGTCTAGTCCTGACGAATTTAACGTTTTTGACAAGCAACGTGTTCAATTTTCTGCAAAAGGATTCACTATTTTCAACAAATCATCTATAACTTGCCCGTGTTGTAAATCTTCCGAATATAATATTGAACAGTCGCTTTCTAAAGCCGAAGCCAGTATAAGACTGTCGTAGTAGGAATAACCATAACGTCCTTTAATAAAAATTGCTCGCTGAATGGTTGTTTCATTCACTATAAAAATATCACAAAAATTCATTACTTCTTTAATAACACTGCTAATGGCATTGTCTGAAAACTTTAATTTCTTGAAACAAACATTACTAAGTTCGCTCAATACTTGAGTGCTGGTTATACACGAAAATTTATTCAATAATTCAAAAGAACGCTCCTTTTTTTCCAACTCATCTGAATATGCATAGATAAATATGTTAGTATCTAAAAATACATTATCGCTCATTTGCCTCTTCTCTATTGAATTTGAAATTGCTTGTATTTATTTTAATGCTTTTAAAATCATCTTCTGTTATAGTATCCTTTTTCTTTGTGCGAGCTATATAAGGATTGGAAAAAAGGCTATCCATTATTATGATTCTAGCCTTGTGAGGCAAGCTCCCCTTATATTCTTGAGGAATGCATATTGTATCATTTACAATCTCTGTTTCAAATTCTACTGCTTGCATATAAAGCTCCTTTCACCAATATAGTAAAAAATTAGCCTACCACACAAGCTTAACCGCCCCACCTCGCGGAAAAAAATGTATATTTATTGATAGAGGTAAAAAAATGTTTTATTGCTCCGCTCCATTTTCGGGTCTTATTGTTCTCTGGATTCTCTGGAAGATAGCCGATATATTGGAGAATCGGAAACTCAAAAAATTGGAAGAGGAAATGAGAGCAAGAGGAATGGACGAAAACAAGATATTTGTTATTACCCGCGCTATGAAACTCTAATTTCAAAAATAACTTTTTATTTTCTATATTGCCATTGAAATTTAGCCCGCATAGCTCAGCCCGGATAGAGCAACTGCCTTCTAAGCAGTGGGTCGCAAGTTCAAATCTTGCTGTGGGTATTATGAAGGTTGTGTTTTTTGCGGCACTCATCGCTTTGGCTTTGTCTATACTGGGGTTTGCAAAATCGCCGGATTTGCCAGAAATTAAAGAGGCAAGCGCTTTTGTGCCTCGCACCGAGGCAGCCAAATGGATGTCACTCGGCTACAACTCCACCGCAGCCAGCCTGTTTTGGATAGGCGGCATAATAGCTTATAGCGAAACAATGTTTGACGGCAAAACCTTCAAGTGGCTCTCTCACTTGGCAGATGCCTCCACAAGATTGGATAGCCTCTTCAAAACCCCATACACATTTGTGAACGCAATAACGGCAAACAACGAACCAGACACCACAGATTACGTACTCCTGCGGCGAGGCGTTGAGGCTTTTCCAGACGATTGGCGGCTGAAGGTTAGCTCTGCGCTTAGATTTGCAAACGGACCTGGCAAAAATTACGCTTATGCGGCAAAAATAATGAAACCATTTGAAAACGATACAACAGCACCGGAGTATATTCGCGGAATAGCTAGGACATTTGAGCTTAAATCTATGCCTACAGACCTAGCCTTAACTCAAATTATGAACGACTACTTGAACCCAGATTACAGAACCTTTCAGAAGGGATTAGCCATTAAAGCCGCCAGAGTACTAGACAACGGAGATGAAATAGACAAAATAGAGTCTATTTTAAACGATATGGCAAAACAAAAAATTAGTCCGCAAAATGCCTTTGCCGCTCTTATGAGCCTGAATCTCACTCTTCCCAATAACCCGTAACCTGAAGCTCCGGCACCGCATTTGGGAAATTTTCGCAAATAAAAGTGACTATTTTGCGAATGCTTTTAACAGAATTTTTTGGCTTCTCCAACTCCACAACAGATAAACTTACCTTCACAGCAGGAGTATTGCCGCCTTCTTTGAGGTTTTCAAAATCACTCACATCCAATTTCACATCTTTAAATTCCGCTTTGAATTCCTTTTGCAGTTCCGGTTTGAGTTTTAGCTTTAATGGTTTTTTGTCTTTGTTCCACACATAAAATGTCCATTTTTTTTGCACCCCTTTTTTATAAAAACCAATATCCAAATATCTTTCGCTGAACACAATGGGATTTTCAACTTTGCCCTTGACGTTTGCTATATAAGGGGTACCGCTTGTATCGACCAATATTATATTGTGCACAAAATCGCCTTCTATATATGCCGTGTTCAATGTGAAATTGATTTTAAAATTTTGCCCCGGACTTATCTTCTGTGGATAAACAAAATTCTCACCGCCTGTCATCTGGTCAAAAACGTTTTCAAGTTCTATTAACTGCGAGGAAACATTTTTGCCATTTATTTCAACATTCTTTTTTATGCCCTGTTGCAAAATCCCCAAATCCACCGGTTCAAATACAAAGGGGTTAGCTACTTTTCCAGCATTTTGCATAGCAAAAGCGGCAAAAACAAAAAGAAGCAGAAAAGAAAAAATTTGCCTGAACATAATTATTAAAAATTGTTTATCGTGAGGCAAGCAAAAAATATGAGCAAATAACTATACCACACAATGGTAAATGGGTAATTTAAAAACCTTTTCAACGCTGATCTTTCTGTCCTGTTCTTGAATTCTATCATTTTCAGGTTTCTAAAAAAATACCAGCCACTCAAAAAAATGCCTGCTAGTGAAATCAAAATCAACAAAAAAATCATATATACCCTCAGTTTGGCAAAATAACATAACGCGCTGCAAAGAATATAGCAATTAAATATGTTCCCGTGCTTATTTTTTGCAAATTTCTAGAAGCGCTGTTTATTAAAACATAGCTCAAAACGCCAAAAGATATTCCATCTACAATGGAATGCGAAAATGGCATTACGATCATTGTGATAAATGCAGGGACAGATTCGGAATAGTCTTTAAAATCCATATTTTTAAGTGCTGGACTCATAAACATATTGTAACCAGCAAATATGAGCATAGCAGACACAGCCGCAGGCGGAACGGCGAGTAGCATTGGGAAACTGAATAAAGCTATAACAAAACAAAGAGCCGTAACTATGCTTGTGATGCCGGTTCTGCCTCCAACAGAAACTCCGGTTGAGCTTTCTATATATGTTGTGGTTGTATTTGTTCCAACCATTGCCCCAAACACGGTAGCAAGGCTATCTGCCACAAAAGCTTTTCTGATATTTTTCGGGGAGCCGTCTTTATTAGCCAGATTTTCAGTAGCATTTGAAACACCGAGCAAAGTTCCCATTGTGTCAAAAATGTCAACGCTCAGCAACAAAAGAACCAAGCAAATAAAATCGTAAGACAATATTTCCGAAAAATTAAAGGCAAACATAATATCAGAAACAGAAGGTGGCAAAGAAAAGAAAGACTCTATTTGGGTTAATCCAAAAGATAAACTGATAATCGTAAGCACTATAATTCCAACGACCATTCCAACATAAATCTTTTTTACATAAAAAACACCAATTACCAAAATGCCAAGGCAGGCAAGCAACACATTAGGATCTGTTATTTGTCCAAATTTTATGCTGTTTTCGTGCATTTCAATAATCTTGGCTTGCTGCAATCCCACAGAAGCTATAAAAAGCCCAATGCCTGGGCAAAAAGCGAGTTGCAAGCTTCTTGGAATTAAATTAACCACAATACGTCTTAAATCAAAAATGGAAAGCAAAAAGAAAATAACGCCTTCCACAAAAACAACTCCCAAAGCGAAATGCCAGCTATGCCCCAGAAATAAGCACATAGTATATGCAAAAAACGTATTCAACCCCATACCGGGTGCAAGAGCAAAAGGCAACCTAGCATACACACCCATAACAAGGGTACCAAAAATGGCAGCCAACGCAGTTGCGGTAAACTGGGCGGATTTATCCATACCGGTTTCGGACAATATCATTGGATTAACAAATAGAATATAAGACATAGCAAAAAAAGTAGTGATGCCAGCCACCAATTCTTTATACAAAGTAGAACCACTTTTTGCTATTCCAAAATAATCTTCCAAAAAATTCATTTAAACACCTCCCTAAAAATTATCACCCATTCAATTCCTTTCTAACTTCCTTCCAATACGGAAAATGCTTTGCTATTACTGCGTAAAACTTTTCGGAGTGGTTTGCTTCTATTAAATGCGCGAGTTCGTGGGCAACTACGTATTCTATGCATCGGAGAGGTTTTTTTATTAAGCCTGTGCTGAAAGTTATCTCTCTGGTTTTCATTTTGCAATTTCCCCATTGGGTTTTCATTTTGCGCAGTTTCCAGTCTTTTGCTTTGACCCCAAGCCTGAACTCCCACTGGGGGAGCAAATTTGAGATGATTTTTTTAAGTTTTTCCATTTCTGCTTTTGAAATTTCCTGCTCTTGCCTCAAGGCGGGAGGCGGGTTTTCCTTTATTTTTTCCATTGTTCTTTTTAGCCACTCATAATTTTTGCTCAAAAAATCAAGCGCAAATTTTTCGCTTGCGTAATAAGGGATGGTTAAATGTGCCTGTAAATCCTTTTGAGAAACATAAAGCCTAACGCTGCGCACCCTTTTACGCTCAGCCCACACTTGCAAGCCGCCAATTTTGAATGTTTTTTTAGTGAGCATTTAGGGTAAATATAGAATATTTTTTCTATAAATCAGCATTTACTATATTATCACTAGACAGACTAGTTATTAGAGGTTTTTATGCAAAAATGGCAGTTACAGGAAGCAAAAGCTAAGTTTAGCGAGCTTGTTAAGCAAACAAAAGCTGCTCCGCAGTCAATTACCTTGCGTGGCGAACCCGTAGCAGTCGTGGTTTCCATAGCCAAATACAAGCAACTCACCAAGCCTAAGAAAAGCTTGTTTGATATGCTTCGTTCCGCACCAGAAAGCTTAACTGATTTGGACTTGCCTTCTCGCAAAGATGCTCGCTTTCGGAATATTGAACTATGAAGTATCTGATAGACACAAATGTCCTTTCCGAAATAACCAAGCAAAGCCCCGACAAAGAAGTGGTGAAGTGGTTTATTGACATACCCGATACTGATAAGTTCATCAGCGTGGTTTCCATAGGCGAAATAGTCTATGGAATAGAAAGACTCCCGAATAGCTCCCGAAAGAACAAGCTGTCCGCTTGGTTCAATGAGATAATTTCCGAAGGATTCAATGAACGCATACTCAATATAAAAACAAGCACTATGCAAATTTGGGGTAAAATGATGGCAGGGCTTCCTCGTTCGTTTCAAGTGCAGGATACATTTATAGCTGCTACTGCTCTTGAAAACGACCTAATTATTGCCACCCGTAATGTAAAAGATTTTTTCGGTATAGCTGGATTAACAATATTAAATCCTTGGGAAAATTATGGGAATTAAGCTAATAAGTGATATTCATCACGCAAAATGCAGATAAAACTCCCCAAACCTTCACATTTTTGTCATTTTTTTGTATATTTTGATGTATATTAATTTCGGAGGTCTTATGAACAAATTGGCGTGCGGAATAACCGCACTCGGACTTATGGTTGGCAGCGTTTTTGCTGACTATGACATATTAAAACTAGGTGCAACGGTGACAAGCAATCCAAAAACTGCTTACAACGATTATATTTCCGTCTATGGTACAGGGTGGCTTCTGCCTGGTAATGAAGAAGATGAATATGGTTTAGCAGCATTTGATAATGGTTATGCAGTAATTAAGCCCATAATAAAAAAGTCTGCAGATGCAACTGTGAATGATTGGGATGCAGCTGTTCTTAGCCTCAAAAATACAGCCGAAACTGCCGTTCCGAATATGGGAGATTGTTCAGGAGGGTTCTCTTATGAGTATAAAGGTGATGCTCATAACTTTGAATTGGCATTTGATCCTGCCCTCTGTAACGGCACCAACAAAGATGAAGGCTCTAATAAATGGGGTAAAAAGGGTGTAGCCGCAAGTACTACCTTAAAAACTGAAACGATAACTTTTGCAAATTTGGAGACTAACGGACTTATTAACACTTGGACAGGGGAAACTCCCTCAAAATGCCAAACTGCCACGAAACCTACTTTAAATTTAAAGAAAGTTTTTCAAATGTCTTGGGTAATTGACGGAGGAACAGCCGCAGTAGGCAAAACCCTTACCATAGGTACTGTTAAATGCTTAGGCGGTACCCTGCCTTCTAGTAGCAGTGCACCAAGCTCTTCCAGCGGTGGTACAAGTTCCTCCAGCGGTGGTACAAGTTCCTCTAGCGGTGGCACAAGCTCCTCTAGTGGCGGATCAAGCTCCTCTGGCGGCACATCAAGTTCCTCTGGCGATGGCACTTCAAGCTCTTCTGAAGATACCGAACCAATTATATCTTACAACAAAGCTCCGGTCTTTGGCTTGAACGTTGTTAGCTTTGCTCGCAACTTGCAAATTGCTTCTGACAAAAATGCAACAATATCCCTGTTCAACATAAACGGCAAACTAGTTTTGAGCCAGAAAGTGTTGAAAGGAACCACCACAATTAGCTTGGTAAACCAGAAATCAGGCGTTTACTATGCAGTCGCGAAAAACGATTCGCAAAAGCAGATAGTTAAAATTGTGTTGAAGTGAAAAATATAAGCAAAATAGATGCTTCTCTCTTTTTTAAAATTGAAAAGCATCTCATAGAAAGTGGAATAGCCGAAGATAAAGATAGTTTTGAG
Organism: Candidatus Fibrimonadaceae bacterium; assembly: GCA_031281345.1. Classification (GTDB taxonomy): domain Bacteria; phylum Fibrobacterota; class Fibrobacteria; order Fibrobacterales; family Fibrobacteraceae; genus Fibrimonas. The sequence continues at coordinate 85,694 of JAITFN010000015.1, read as the reverse complement.
ACGATAAAAAAAAGATTAATAAAACCTCCCGCCTTAAATGCGGGAGAATTTGCCGAAGAGTGCATATATGTCATTTTGGCGGGAGGTTTTAGACAAAAAATCGCCAAGAGAAAATTTTTGGAAATAATGAATTATATACATAACGGAGGGAAAATTTGTGAAAAGAATTTGCTCAAAATTTTTGGGAATGTAAATAAAATAAGAGCCATAATTAAAATTTGGAACAACAGAGAAAACTTCAGAGACGGATTTTACAAATTAAAAACAGAAGACGAAAAATTGAATTACTTGGGCGAATTGCCGCATATAGGCAACGTAACAAAAAATCACCTTGCACGGAATTTGGGCATTAACAAAGTTAAATACGATGTGTGGATTCAACGGCTTGCCATTGCGCTTGGCAAATCAAATTTGAAAGAGGGTTTTCCTTTAAGCGATGACGTGAAAATTCTCTGCGATAAAATGTTTGCGCAAATAGAAAAAGCAACAGGATTAAACAAAGGTTATATAGATGTGGTTCTCTGGAAAGCCTGCCAAACGGGAATTTTAAAGTTTCTATATTCCTCACTGACCTTGGGGATATAGCTCAGTTGGTAGAGCGACGCGTTCGCAATGCGTAGGCCAGGGGTTCGACTCCCCTTATCTCCATTATGCCTGAACCTTGGTTAATTTTGCGTGTTCCTGAAGGTTCCGTGTTCTTGTACGCGATGCCTTCTGGCGAGCATTTAAAAAAATGGCCATTGAAAGTTTTGGGGCAAATTTTGAAACAAGAAAAAATCCATATAATAACGAGTTCTTCTGGCAAGCCCTTTTTGCCGCCGGGTATGGGTTTTGCAAACTGGAGCAATAGCAAGGGCGAGTGCGTTCTCGCATATTCCAAGGAATGCGATGTTGGAATAGATTTGGAGTTTTACAAAGAGAAAAATTTTGAAGCTATTTCAAAAAGATTTTTTGCAGAGGGCGAAGTTGCAAAAAAAGCAGAAACATTTTATCCCTTATGGACAAAAAAGGAAGCATACTATAAATGTATGGGTGGCGAATTTTTTTCTGTGATAAAAAACGGCTTATATCCAAATGCAAAAATATGGAACTTGCAAGGTATGTATAAAGAAAAACACGAAATCGCTCTTTGTGTGCGAAGCGGGTTAATTAATTTCGATACCGTTTTTCTTGAGGATGGGGTCTAGCATAGTTATACATTCTGCGTAGGCTTTTGCCTCCCAATGAAGCTCTTGGTCTTTTGCATTTTCTAATTGAAGAACAAGGCTTCCCCTAAATTTTTTTATATCTGCGTCTAACATATATTTATCTCCAAACTATAGAGAATATAGAATAAAACTTTTGCTACTTTATTCAAAATGCAAAATAAAATAGAGGTAATGGCGCCGGCTGGTTCTTACGAGTCTCTTATGGCGGCTATAAATGCGGGAGCGCATTCGGTTTATTTTGGTGCGGAAAATTTGAATATGAGGGCTAGAAATTCAAATAATTTCAGCTTAGAAGATTTGGCAAAAATAAGCGCTATTTGCAAAGAAAAAAATGTGAAATGTTATTTAACCCTGAACACCGTGATTTACGACCATGAAATGGAGCAAATGCGGAGAATAGTTGATGTAGCAGGTGAGAATGGAATAAACGCGATAATAGCCTCAGATATGGCGGTTTTAAGTTATGCTCGCAAAAAAGGAATTGAGCTACACGCCTCAACTCAGCTGAATATTTCAAACATAGAGGCGGTGGAATTTTTTTCTGCTTTTTGCGATGTTATGGTGCTGGCTCGCGAACTCACTCTTTCAGATGTTGCAGATATAATCAAAGAAATTGAAAAGCGGCAAATAAAAGGACCTTCTGGAAATTTGGTGAAAATCGAAATTTTTTGCCACGGCGCGCTTTGTATGGCAATTTCTGGCAAATGCTATTTGAGCCTGCACCACTACAACCATTCTGCAAACCGAGGCGACTGTTTTCAGGTTTGCAGGCGTGGATATTCGGTGAAAGATTTAGAAACAAGCGAAGAGCTTGAAATAGACAACCAATACATAATGTCGCCAAAGGATTTATGCACCATTGAATTTTTGGATAAGATTATAGAAGCGGGCGTTAGCATTCTTAAAATTGAAGGCAGGGCACGTGCACCCGAATACGTTAAAACAACCGTTGAGTGCTACAAGCAAGCCGCAGATAGCCATTTTGCTGGAACCTTTACGGAAGAAAAAGCAAAGAGCTTGCAAGAGAGGCTTGCGACCGTTTTCAACAGGGGTTTTTGGAATGGCTATTACCTAGGGCAGAGGCTCGGGGAGTGGTCTGATGTCCACGGAACAAAAGCCCTCACCTCAAAGGTCTATCTGGGAAAGGTCGTAAACTACTTTTCAAACATAAAAGTAGCAGAAATCCTATTTGAAACCGGAGAGGAGCTCTGCCTAGGCGAAGATATACTGATAATAGGCTCCACGACAGGGGTTTTGGAGCAAAAAGCAGAAGAACTGAGAGAAAATGGCGGAAAAAGCGTTCCGCAGGTTAAAAAAGGCTCTTTATTTTCAATTCCGGTCAAAGAGCTTGTTAGGCGAGGCGATAAGCTGTATAAGCTCATTCCCCGGCTGCACTTATAGGCATTGCGCAGTTTCCCTGAAATTCGGCGTTCTCGTTTATCACAATTTGGCGGGTTTTTATGTCGCCAACGAAACAAGAGCGGCTTTCCAGCGTCATTAGGCCGTCACACTCTATGTTGCCCTGGATTTTACCGGCTATGGTTGCGGCATTTGCCTTTATTTCGCCTTTTATTTTACCAGTTTGTTCAACTATAAGTGTGCCTCTTGTGCTAATTTTTCCAACGACAGAGCCGGCTATGCGGATATCGTTCTCCAAATCTATGGTACCTTCTATCACGGTAGAAGTGCTTAAATGCGTAAGCTCGCTGCTGGATTTTGAAGACATATTTAAAACCTCTCGAAAAATTCAAAGATAATATAGTAAATTTCTATAATTCTCCCTATAGGCATAACCAACCATAGGAGACAGAACATGAGCCATGTGCCCAACACAACAGAAGAGGCTATAGAGTTTCTAAAAAAAGAAGGCTATGAAGTTTTCATAGACGCCGAAAATGAAATGTCTAAAAACATTATTGTCACATCGGGAGGCAGCATAAAAGCTGTAGGGTTTTACGATCACACCACTGTTAAAACAGTAGACACTTTCGGAATAGAGAGAGAGAAAGTCTTAACGTTAAGATCTAAAGCTCATTCTAATCAGATACACAAATTTTTAATTGAAGTTGTTAAGGATTACCTGCCAGCCCCTAACGCCGACTTAGAGAAATTGAGGCCTTCGTTTAGCATAATGGATTTCTTGAACGATCCTGCTACACACACACCGAAACTGGCAAATTTGAACAAATGGGAACAGGATTATTTAGCTGTAAAACTGCTGAAATACATAAAAAAGCACGACAAAAAAGACGAGCCAATTACTGACTTTGCCAAAAGCATAGATGATTTTTTGACTACGATAAATATCATAACAGCGAATTCTTTTTACCTAGTTTTGTTTGACAATATCAATTCTTGGGGTAATCACTTTCATAGCAAGTTACACAGTACACTTGAGCGAAGGGCCAATACGTGGAAAAAATTAGACCTAATCAACACAAGCAAGCAAGGTAAAATAGTTTTTAACTCGTATATACGTAATGTAGTGAATGCAAGATTCAATGAGCTATTCAATTCCACGGAAGAAGATTAGTTTTACTATGGATTTACTATATTTTCTATTATGAAAGCAATATCCTTAACCAGTGCCCTGTTTTTTTGCGGGCTTCTTGTACTAATAGGTTGCGGCGAGGTTGAACCAGATGAACCGAGCGACAAACCTAGCAGCAGTTCCGTGCCAAAAAGCAGCAGTTCTTTTGGCTCCCCTAGTAGCAGCTCCAGTAGCTCTAGCAGCAGTTCCGAAGAAGTACTCAGCAGTAGCTCCGAGGAAGTACTCAGCAGCAGCTCCGAAGAAGCACTCAGCAGCAGTTCCGAGGGCTCCAGCAGTAGCTCTGAGGGATCAAGCAGCAATTCTGAAGGGTCAAGCAGTAGCGCTGGTAATTAACCGCAGGCTCGTAAATAAAAAAAGTTCAAGGGTTTTTCAACCCTTGAACCTAAGCAAGTTAATTTAACCTATTATCTCTTCAAGTTTACCAACTCTTCTAGCATTGTGTCGCTAACCGTTATCACGCGGCTGTTTGCCTGATAACCTCTCTGCGTGGTTATCATATTGGTAAATTCAGCAGACAAGTCAACGTTAGACATTTCAACTGCTCCGGGTTTTACCTTAGAGGAGCTCTGCGTTATCGGGAGACCCCAAACCGGATCGCCAGAGTTGGCAGATGTTGAGTAAATGCTATCGCTCAAGTCTAGCAAGCCGCCTGGGTTTGCAAAGTCAATCATCATTATCTGGGCTATTGAGCGGTTGGTTCCGTTTGAGAACGTTCCTTCTATTAGTCCATATTCATCTATGGTGACTTCTATCAGGTTGCCTGTTGTGTAGCCGTCTTGACCTACGATATTTATCGTAGAAGGACCAGCAAACTGCGTTATGCCTCTAAAATCGCCCGGACCGCCAACACTCAAGTTTAGATACATTATGTTAGAGCCATTGTGCGGGTCAACCTGCAACTGAGAACCGCCATTGTCAAATATCCAAGAGCTAACCGTTCCGTCTTGCCCAAAGGTCACCTTACCCGAACCGCTGCCCGGAAGTATGTCTTCTTTGCCTGCAAAACTGGCTTTCCATTCCCATTCACCCGCTCTGCCCGTGTGCACAAAGTTGATTGTTAGCACGTGCTCTGCACCGGATTCGTCAAATACGCTCATAACGGCAGGGAAAACTCCAACGTCTTCGGCTTTTCTCTTTTCGGTGAAGCCCATTGCGGCATTGAAGAATGTCGGTGCCACTTTGTCTGAGTTTGAATTGACTCCTCGGATAGACAAGTTGTTTATGGAGAAGTCTTTGCCTTTTGAACCGCGAATCACAATGGATCCCGGAGGAATACCGTCATCTGTACCAGATGGGTTCATACCAACGCTCAAGAGGTGATTTCCATCCCTGTCAACATATTCCGCAGGCAATTTGAAATCATTTCTTATTTTGGCAAGAAGGTCGTCCATAAGGGTTACATTCTTTAACTCACCAGCAAAGAAGGTTGTAGCACCACTCGTAATGGTTTCAATAGTTCCAGTCAATGTATTAAATGTGTAGCCTACACTAATACCTGCGCCTGCAGGGTAAATTGAAGGCGTGGGAAGAGCATCTGCGGGAGCTGGTGGACTTGCTCCATTATAATCAGCTGCTTTAGTAGCAAAGGGTGTAGCAGCTGTATAACCAGGCTGTGTTGCTGCCCATTTATTAACAGCCGCTGCCCATTTTTTATACTCATCAGCTTCTCTCTGGCTAATGGGGTCAAGAGCATTCATAGTGACTTGTATAATACGCCCAGTTTGTGGGTCAATATCATAATTTAAGCCTGTTACACCAGCGTATGAAACTAGAGCAGGGGTCGCTCCATATAAATGTGAATTTAACAGTGAAGGAACCGGTGCCTCAATAGGTGGATTTGGTACGGGCGTAGGTGCTTCTGGATTGTTCAGATAAGCCAGATAAGCAGCCTCTTTATCCGCAAAAGAAGCGGTTGTGGAAACACCATAATTATTGGAACCCGGAGGAGTACCTATAGATTGCTGAGTGCCAAGAGTGGGCGGATAAGTGGGAGTGGGTGGTGTTTTCCAAATTTGATTATTTTTGCTAGAAGATACCCACTTATTTACATCCTGAACCCATTGTTCATAATCATTTATTTCTTTAAGGCTCACTGCATCAGTGATGGAAACAGGGGTCTTCACAGTACCGCTAATATCGTAAGCATTTGGCGGATAGAAATTAAGAGGGTCGGATTTTCCATCTTCAATTGAAGATTTACCGATAGAACCATAAACGTCTATTGGGTCGCCTGCATCAAGACCAGGATACAATCTGTTTCCATTGGCATCTCTTAGCATATACATATAGTCAAACTGCTCGGCTGGGCGCAAAAGAGCATCTGATTTTACTCTATTAGGGTCTGTGTTCTGCGGATAGTTTCCAATTTCCGGACCTATATGAGAACCAAAGCTGAATGCCTTATTAACATAAGAGTTGCTGAGAGGATTTGTAGAAGTTATCTGCAAATTGAAAATTTGAGTAGCATCGGCTCTAGAGAGGGGATCGTTAGTAGCTGCTAACATTCCGGGGTCATATATTATCTGCAATTCACCAGTATATGCACCGGATATAGGATCTTGAACTAAAGTAACTTTGTGGTTTACATCTTTAGTTATATATTGATTATAAGTAGGATTCGGAGTAACTCCATCAGCCAAAAGCGGCTCTGTATCTAGTGCCGTATAAGTAAGTCTATTTCCATTCCTATCGTGATTTATAGCTTCTGTGATAGCCTCTGCAAAATCGTTTATGGTCCAAACGGTGGTTCTAAGCCCGTTAATATCGCGTTCTCCATCTTGTTCGCTAACTTTAACGGTAAGCGAACCGAAAGACGGCATTCCAGATGTCACGGAAGCTTGGTCAGACCAAGAGATTGTCAAAGCATCATTTTCTTTTATGCTCAAAGACTGCCCTTTGCTATTATATAAAGAGTTAAGGGTAGTTGATTCTTTGCCTGGGTCATTTATAGTATTTGTTGATGGCTGTCTTGCCTCATCTGCTGGGTGCAACATTCTCTGGCTGTATGTAACAGAGCCTTTTGCATCTGCTTCAGAATCCAAGTTCCTAGCTATAATAACCTCTGTGGTCTCCTTTGCCGGAGCCTGCTGGCTCAGCGGTATTTGTAAATTGCCAATAGCAGTTCCTGGAGGGAAGTTTCCAAAGGAATCTGCCATTCTGCCCTGAAGCACATAGCCGTTTGTGGGCAATATAATATAGCCTTCTGAATCTAACTGGAACGCGCCGTTCCTAGTATAATATGTGCCATTGCCATCGCTAACGCCAAAGAAAGCGTTTCCTTCAATGGCAAGGTCAAAAATCCTGCCGGTATTCTGCAAGTTGCCTTGCCCCGTCAGCACATCTATAGAGCCAACGCTCACGCCCAAGCCAACCTGCATCGGGTTAGTTCCACCCGCCTTGCTTTCGGTTCGGCTTGCACCTTTGATTAGCTGGTTAAAACTCTCTTCAAAGGTCACTCGGCGACCTTTAAAGCCAACTGTGTTGACGTTGGAGATGTTATTACCGATAACATCCATTCGCACTTGGTGGTTCATCAATCCGGTTACACCAGAATTTAGAGATCTTAGCATTTTTGGCTCCTTGCTTATTTTGATACCATTTCTCAAGGTTTTAGAGAGCAAAAATCGTGCCAAGTTGTCTAAATTCTTTTTGTCTGAACCAGATTTTTAACGTGCCAGCCTGCTATCTATGTACCCTTTATCTTCTGGTTTTAAAGAGCCATTTTTCTCCAAAGCGTAGGTTAGAGCCTCAATTGTGCTGTTTAAATGGGCAAAATCGTTGTATTTTAGATCGTTGAGAGAATGTTCAACTTCATCTATACGCCTGTTGAGGGCAGCTTCCACACCGTCTATCCGCTTGCCGAGAGAAAATTCAACTTCGTCTATACGCCTGTGTATAGATGCCAAATCGTTGTATTTTAGCTCATCTATACGCTTATTTGTGTCTCCCCTTAGCTCGTCTATACGCTTGCTGAGGGAAACTTCCACGCTGTCTATACGCTTGTTGAGGGCAGTTTCAACGCCGTCTATACGCTTGTCAAGTCCGCCTATTTTCTTTTCTAGGGAGGTTTTAAGCCATACAAAACCACTAAAACCGAATACTAGTGTTAATAGTACTCTCACATTTTCTGCGTTAACTACGAGATTTAAAACGCTTTCCATAGCAGTCCCTCCTTTAAAGATACAAAATTATTGCTACTATTGGGCAGGCTACTTTTTTTGGGAATTATATACAATCTTTCGCATGGAAAAAAGCCAATTCTAAATTCACTATAAATTTCTTAATTCCCAACTATGTATATTTACGTAGTCCATACCGATTTTATCAAACATATTACGGAACTTAACGAATTTTTGCAGTAATATTGGAAATTTTTAATGATTTCCTCTCAAAAGTTTAAAATAAGTAGCAAGTCCATCAATTGATAATTTTCTCTCATTGTGGATTTTATTAATTAGTTGGTTTAAAATTTTATTTTCTTTGACTTTTTCAAGCACTATATTCAGCGCATCACAAACAGACTGAAGAGCAGTACAATGGGTTATCTCAACTATATCTCCAAGATTTATATTGCTACCTTCACAAGCCCTAAAAGCATAATTACCATTGGTTTCCTCAGTAAAAGCAAAATAAAATAAAGCGGCAATATGATAATCGTCATTGCTTGCATTTGGGTCTCTTTCCAGTCTCTCATTTTTTTTATTGTAGTATTTTTTTAATACGCTTGTCTCATTTTCCACATTTATTATTTTAAAATGGAATTTTTTCTTATTTGCTTCTATTTCTTTATGTGCAGAACCCCATAACTTTTTAAGCAATGCTTTTTCTTTTTCATAGCGTACCAAACATTCATCAACTAAACTCATAAATCAACTATCCTCGTAAAGTTGCTTCATAGCAATGGCGAGTATCGCTTTCCAACCAAAGAAAAATACTAATAAGCATGTAAATTGACAGTTTCTTTTCGTTTTGGGCTTTAATAAGTAATTTCAAAACATCTTCTTTTTTTATTCCTTTGCTAAAGCCCATTCCGTTTTTCTCTATATATTTTCTGTAACCATCATCTATTTTTTCATTGCCAGATAATATAAAAGATTCCAATATGCCACGAGCTATATTAAAAGCAGTCTCATGATTTATAGCAGAGTCTAAATCACGTAAAATAACAGAGTCAAAATCACGTATTTTTTTATCATTGCTATAACAAGTCATATTGTTTTCTTTAACAAAAGCAATATAAAACGAAGCTGCAACTTCATTTTTGCCTAGCTTATCAGAATCATCCATGCCTATTGTTTTTCTATAATTGCATCTTTCAGATTGATATCTGACATGGGTGTTCGCTCTAAAAACTTGTTCGTTTTCTCTAAGTTTTACTTTGATTTTATGCTGGTTGGCAATTGTTCTCTTTATTTCTTTCTCTGCAATATTTTTCCATAAAGCAGTAAATACATTTGGTGTCATATTTCAACTATCCCGCAAAATAATAGCTACCAATTTCCTCTGCAAGGTCGCCATTTAACCTTATCAATGCCAATCTCGTGGTTTTTAGGCTTCAACAACTCATACAGTTGCTGTTCCTTGAACACATCAAAGCTGTTGGGGTCTTCGCCAACAAGCTCTACTATTTTTTGCGACAGAGTTTTCTTTGCCATATCTAGCCTCCTACCAATTTCCTACCTTTTTTTGTTATTTTTTGTTTTTCATAACAATGGCGAGTGTCATTTTCCAACGAGAAGAAAATATTAGCAAGTATAGGAACTGATAATTTTTTCTCGTTTTGAGCGTAAATAAGCCACTTTAAAGTTTCATCTTTATAGCTTGTTTTCTCATTTTTTTCAAAACATATTAAGTCAGGCTCGGTTATTCCTTTTTTCTCTATATGCCTCTTATAATTTTCATCCCCATACCCTTCATCGCTTTCGGTTTTGGACACTATAAAAGACTCTAGTATGCCACGAGCAATTTTAAAAGCAGTCTCATGTATTATAAAAATGTTTCGCACATTACTGGCTTTGTTAAAAGCAACGACTTTGTTAAAAGCAGTTTTACGAGCTACAAAAAAGCCCGTGCTATTTAGAGTTTTTTCCCCAATTTTATCAACAAAAGCAAAGTAAAACAAAGCAGCAACTTTGTGCCTATCTAACTTGAAGTCTTTGTTGTCTATTTTTGTTATTTTCCTAAGTTTTTTTCTTTCTTTTTGGTATTTATTATATATACCGTCTTTAAAAAAAACCGACTTATTTTTCAATATATCCATTTTATGACATCTTTCGGTAACCTTACCTATTTCTCCTTCAACTATTTTATCCCATAACTCGTTAAATATTTCTCTTTCCATAAATTACAACCTCTAAAAATAATCACTAATTTCTTCTGTAAGGTTGCCATTTATTTTTTTCAGTATAATAAATAAAAAAAGGCAAATTTTCATTTGCCCCCTCATCTAGTTTTTTCGAAAAAAAAACATTTCTCGGAGACTCTTGAAAGTTTCCAAAATAATTATAAAACGCAAAATGTCGTCTCTCAAACATAATCTTAACTTATAAATATAAAATTTTTTTCAAAAAATGTCAATAAAAACCGCAAAAAACCAAAAATAACTCTGGATAAATTGTTAATAAATAAATAATATACTGTTAATAGTTTAGTGTAGCTTGAATTTTGCAGTATTTTTGAATAAATCAGTATAAATTTTCATAAAAACCTCCGGTTTTTTGGTTGTTACCTATTAGACGTAAAAAAACGGAAAAATTTCCCAAAAAAATGATTTTTTTTAAATTTTCTCAAAAAAACGAAAATAAAGCCAAAAAAAGCCAATAAATGCGGTTAATTTTTTAAATTACACTAATATATATATGGTTTCTGTTCTAATGCCGAGTTATAATCACGCTCCTTTTGTGGAAGAGGCGGTACGTTCTGCTATGGGGCAAAAAGGGGTGGATTTTGAGTTATTGGTTATAGATGACGGTAGCACAGACGAAAGCCCCAAAATTTTGAAAAACCTCTCGGAAGAACTAGGTTTTTACTTTCTATCAAGGGAAAACAGGGGTTTAATTCCAACTTTGAATGAATTGGCGGGTATGGCAAAGGGGAAATATATATGCACCCTTGCAAGTGATGATATAATGCCACTAGGTAGGCTGGAAATACAAGTTCGCTATATGGAAGAGCATCCTGAGGTTCCTGCGTGTTTTGGGCAGATAAAAAAAATTTCCCCAAATGGCAAATTGGAAGAGAAACTTGACCATCGTTTTTTGCGTGGAGTACCCTCTGTTTCTTTTGAAGAATTGTTTTTAACGAAAAAAGAGGTTCACGGATGCACAGAGCTAATTCGCAAAACCGCTTTTGACTGCGTTGGTGGATATAATCAGAAATTTAAAATAGAAGATTATCCTATGTGGCTTGCGCTTTCCAATAAATTTGGAAACCTATCGGTGTTGCCAGATGTTTTTTGCTATTATCGCATTTTGCCTAATGATAAAAATATGCACAGAAATTTGACATTCACTTTTACACAAGCCTTGGATGTTGTAAAAGAATATGAAGGGAATAAATTTTACAAAAAAGCCGTTGATAATTGGAATGCTTGCTGGTTTTCCTTTTTAGCCTATAGCAACAAAAAAGAAGCTTTTTTGAAATTACCAAAACTTTGCTCTTTTTCGTGGAGATTTATTTATAGGCTGCCTAAAATTTTTATCCCTAAATTTTTCTTAAAATATTGAAAATAATCATTTTCTGGAAAAATACCGTTTTAAACATTCGTAAAGCATAAGCATTCTATATCTAAATATATATAAAAGCGGATGAAAACTTTTTTCTGCGTGGCTTACAGTTGATAAATGCCTTCTGTATAAAATAAGTTGTTCGGGAATATATACGGAACTGAATTTTAATTCAGATAACAGACCTATCCAAAAATCATGGGTTAAAGCATTTTTTGGAATAGGCAAAATAAAATTTTTTATGTTTTTGGTGAAAGCGCAAACGCATCCTTGCGGAGCTCCTCCTCTTATGTAAATATTTACCAAAAACCCTTTTTTATACACTCTGTATTTGCTAAGTTTGTCTATTCTCTCTAAATTAGAATTTACAATCCAAGCATCACTTATTACAAGTTTGTCTTCTTTTAAATAAGGAAGGATTTTTTCTACCTTATTCGGCATCCATATATCATCTTGGTCGCTCAGAAAAATATAATCGCCTTTAGCTTTTACCAAAGCGTTTTCAAAATTTCTTGCCGCAAAATAAAAATTATCTGCTGCTTTTGAACTTAATAAAAACGGAACTTTAATATCTTCTCTATTATGATTAAAAATTTTGATTCTTTTATCATTAAAAGATTCTAGAATTTTTATAGTATCATCAATAGAGTTATCATCAGAAACAACCAATTCATCTTCCTCTCCAAGCTGCAACAGAATAGATTTAACCTGTTCTGCTATATACTTCTCACCGTTATATGTTGCCATGCAAACCGAAATCATATTGTTAAATTAGAAATTTTTTTGTTATGAACCAAGAACCTGTTATTGATAGCATTTCTATGCTTTTGTTTTTAAATTTGGCATCTAAAGTTATGCCATTGTTTCTTAACATCTCTTCTATTTCTTTCTCTGAGTGAAACTCTATTTCCAAAAAATCGTGTCCAACGGTTTTGAATAATTCTACAAATTCATCGTGTCTGGCTCTATTCGCATACATATATTGATTCCCAGCATACTTTTCCCATTCTCTGTCGCTATATCGCAAAAAATTTATCCTAGATATATTTTTATCCGTATGCGAAAAATGGTCGCTATAATCAATAAAATTTATGAATAATCCATCTTCGGCAAGAATTCTATTGCCTTCTTTTAGAATATCGTGGAGAACATTTAGCGGTATATGTTCATATACCGTATGCGACACGTGATAATGTATGCTTTTGTCTGGTAAATTGGTTTTTGCCGCATCGCCTGGCGCAATATATTCTATTTTGCATAGTTCCAAAATATTTTTTTCATTACAATTTAACAATAAATTAAATCTTTCTCTATCTAACAATTCACCGAATGTCTTTTCCATTTCATTTTTTTGATTTTTGCAAAAAAACAGCATCTCTTTAAGGAGTTCTTTTCTCATATATGGCTTTAAATCCATAGTTATTGTTTTTTCTGCTCCGCATAGCCAAAGAGCCACGGGTAATAAAGGTACTTGCCCAGTGCCAACTTCAAAAAAAACTTTTCCTTTTATGCCTGTCCCATATTGCTTTATTTTTTGCAATATTTTAAAACTATTCGAAAAAAAATACTCCCAAGAATTGAGGTTTTTTCTTGACCTGCCAAGATATCTCTGTATTTTAAAATATATTTCACGGGATAAAGTTTCTGGAAAACTTGCTATGCAATTTTGCATAAACGCCTTTATCTTCCAATTCATATAAACACTCCTTTATATTCTATTATACCGCACAGCATTGTTTTGTAAAATAGAAAATTTCTATATTCCAAATATTCGCAATCGCCATTAAGGAGAAAGGCAAATGGAACAAGAGCAGCTAACAGAAAGAGTTTCTAGAGAAAAGGTTTGGCACAACCAAAAAAAATCCAGGCAAACGCAACAAAAGTATTATGGCGGCACGGTCGATAGAATGTGGAATGATCATAAAGAATGTATAAACAAATTGCTATCAAATGAGAATACCGTACTCCTAGATTATGGTTGTGGTTCTGGCAATGATTTAATAGAACTTTCTGATAAAATAAAAAAAGGTATAGGCATTGATATATCTGAGGCTCTAATTGATAATGCAAAATTAAAAATGAAAGAAAAAGGCATAAAAAACATTGAATTTTTTGTGATGAATGTTATGAATACAACTTTTGAAGATGAAACTTTTAATTTGATTAGAGGTTCTGCGATATTGCATCATCTGGATTTGAAAATCAGTTTAAACGAAATTAAGAGAATTTTAAAAGTAGGAGGAGAAGCCATATTTTTTGAACCCCTTGGAATGAACCCTGCTATAGCTCTGTACCGTAAATTCACGCCAGAAGCAAGAACTGTAGATGAACGTCCTTTTACAAAAAAAGATATAAATCAAATAAAAGAAATATTCCCAAATGTAAAAATACGTTACTATTCATTTTTTACATTGTTTTCTGTGCCGTTCAGAAAATTCAATTTTTTTTCAAAAATACTTTTTATTATGGATTTTATAGATAAAATAGTGTTAAGCAAATATAGTCCACTCAAGTATATGGCTTGGATTTGTTTGATAGAAATGAAAAAATAAGCTTGCCAAAATATTTAAATTCTTCTGTGCGGAAAAAGAACAGTAAATATACAATAGTCGTAACCAAAATGGAGATAACCAACTTGCCTACTAATGGCTCAATAAAATTGTTTATATATATAGCCAAAACACAAGATATGAGCAATGCTAAAGTTTGAACCGCATACATTTTCAAATATCCGGCAGTGCTTATTGCAAAAATATATTTATGAACAATATACATTTCAACCCAAATGCAAACAAAAAATGTATTCGCCAAAGTTCCTATAAGCACTCCTAAAACTCCGTATATGCGTACCAAAAATATGGATAAACTCAAATTGAATACAACCTCAATAAGAGGTTTATACATATCGGGGCGAAAAATTCCAGCATCGCTTCTGAATGCTAAAATAAGCCAGCGATTTTGCATAAAAAAGAAATTTGCAACAATTACATAAACAATAGCATTTGATAAAAGATAATCTTTTCCTACCCAAAGTTCAACGAAAGGATTTAGCAAATTCACAAGGCAAACCGCACTAAAACCACAGGTGCAAAAAATCAAAAAAGCCATTCTACGAAATACAACATAAACTTCTTTTTTTGAAAGTGTTGCAATAGCATTGCCAATGCTTGCGTTTGCTCCCATTACAAATAAATTGCAAAAAACTGTTATTGTGCCAACTATCAATGTATAATTAGAATAGATACCTACAGCCTCAATACCCACAAATGCAGAAATTATTAAAAAGTCTGAGCCTAATATAACAACACCACCAAATTTATGGAAAAACAAAATGGAAACATTGCTCCAAATTTTCTTTTTTGCAGAAGAAGATAAAACAACCGCTTTTTCAATAATGTAAGGAAATTTTCTATTCGCAAAAATAAGTATGATAATAGAACCTACAAGCGTTCCTAAAATTTTTGCGAATAAAAAAAGCATATAATCTTTAAATTGCCAAAGAATAATAATTTGTATAATGGAAATAATTGTATTAATGATAAAATCTACCGATGTTGTTAAATATTTATTCTGTGTTTCGTCTATAATTGTTCTTTTGTGCGCAAAAAAATACGTTATGGCAGAATTTGCCAAAAAACATAAATAAACATTGTGGATATTCACCGGAACACTAACTTCACCTTTTATCAAATATGGCAAAAAAGGAATTATTAAACAACCAATGGCAATTATGAAAATCCCAATGGAAAAATAGCATTTGCGATAAAAAGCAAGTATTGATTTTATCTGCTCAGTATCATTTTCTGCAATTGGTTTGTACAAAGCATAAGCAATAGCTGTTCCTATGCCCATTTCTGCGAGGGACAAGGCATTCAAAATATTGGAAAATAAGCCATTTAAACCGAGATATTCTGCTCCAAGAGTTTTTATAAAAACTGTGCGACTAACAAAAGCCAGCACAAGCGTTATTAACTGCGTTAATAACATTATACCTACGTTTTTTATTGATTTATGTGTACGCATTTAACTCTTTATTTTATAAAACTTTTGTTTCAATTTATACAATAAAATGAATAATAAATATAATTTAAATTTCACTAAATAAAATAATATTCTCTTTTTAAAAGGAGTATTTGTTGAATTAATCTTTTGCCCTAAGTTGTTAAAATAATCCATATTAAAAATATTTTTAGCTTTTTTGCGCAAAGCAAAAATTGATTCTTTGCTAACAGATAAATTTGCAATTGCTTGCAATAAATAGTTGTAGGCTAAATTTGGATGCTTGCTATATTGCTGCGGCACATATTCAAAAATTCCCATTTTATCCAGTTTACGCAATATTTCAACATAGTCTAAAACTACTTTAGGATTATAATTCTCCGTTAATCCCTGTGCATTGTGAACATAATGATAATAAGCGTTATGTTCAATGGCCACACTTTGCGCTTTTAGCAGTGCCTCTAAAAAAAACAGCCAATCTTCGGAATAAGTTATTTTTTCATCGCTTAAAATATGTTGCTCTTCTAAAAATGCTCTTTTGAATAAAGCAATTCCGAGTTGCGCAAGCTGTGTATTCTCTCCAATACCCTTTCCATAAACCAAAAATAAAGGCAAAATAATTTTGCAAATATCAGGATTTTCATAAAAATTATTCAAATTTTGCGGCATAGTCTGCAACACTTTTTTATTTCCCAATTCGTGTATCAAACCGCTTATCACAATATCGGCATTATTAGAACATTTAAGCATTTGCTCGTAGGTATTTGCCTCTATAAAATCATCTGGATCCACAAAGGATATATAATCTCCGGTTGCAAATTTTCTTCCGTAATTTCTTGTAGCCGTCAATCCTTCATTTTCCTTTCTTTTATACAGTATTCTAGAATCCTTTTCTGCAAATTTTTTGCAGATTTCAGAGCCATTATCGGTGGAACCATCGTCTGCAAGGATTATTTCAATATTCTTTTCGGTTTGCCGCAAAATAGAATTTATGTTCTTTTCCAAAAAAGAGGCTTTATTGTAAATAGGCACTATAACGCTGATTTTCGGTTTATTTTGATAATTCATTGAACAAACTCTCCCATTTTTGCGCTATAATTTTAATATCAAATTTCTTTACACTCTCAAGTCCATTTAACGCCATTTCTTTTCGTAAAGATTCATCGGTCATCAGTATTTGGATTTTTTTTGCCATAGCATTTATATCACCATCTGGAATTACAAACCCGTTTTTTTCGTTTTCAATAACATCAGAAAGTGAAAGAAAAGTATTCATTGCAATGGGTACACAACCTCTTTTTAAACTTTCTGCCAAAGTCATTGGGAATCCTTCAAATGCGCTTGTCATAATAAATATGCTAGATACTTCAAAATAACTTTCTGATTTTTGTTTCCCTTCAAAATAAATTCTGTCTAAATTTTTAGTTTTTTCTTTTATAGTTTCCATATCTTCGCCGTCACCAACAATTTTCAAATTCCAATCGTCATATTTTTTTGTGCTTAAAATTATTTTCCATATTTCAATTATCAAAGATAATCTTTTTTGATATTCAGAAATTCTACCTACAAATAGAATGGTTTTTTGTTTCTTTTCAAAATCTATTTCTTTAGCACTTAAGTTAAGCGGATTGGTTATTACTCTTATTTTTTTGGAATTTCTTTTTGGTTGCAAATCTTTGTAATGTTCCAAAAATTTTTCGCTTAAAAGTACTAATACATCTGAGTTATCATAGGCGCTATTCACATTTCTCAAATCTCTGTATTTTTTAAAGAACTTTGCAAAAAAAACAGGAAATTTTCTCGCTTTTTCTGCAAAATAATCAATCGTCATTAAAATTGGAAAATGCAAACAAGATATTATTTTTGCATTTGAATTTTCTGCGGCTTTTTTTGCCAAATTAGCCCATGGAATATTCTGACATTCCTGATTTATAATTATATTTATATTCTCTTTTTGTATTGCGCTTTTTAATATGTTTACATTTTGCGAGGTGTCTATTTTTCTCCAATTACCAAAAATTTTAAAATACTTGATTTTTGAACTAATTGAGCTATCTGAAAAATCTAAACAACACAAATTTACATTATAGCCCATACTAACAAATTCATTTGCCAAAATTCTCGTGACAATGTCTATTCCGCTACGGGAAGAAACACTGCGCAATAGAAAGAGAATATTCATAAGGTATAATATAGCATTCTATTGCTTTTTCAAAATTTTTCTTGCAAATATACACATATCAAGAATAGCGCAAGCAGAAGGAAAGCCATAAATAACCATATAAAACAATATTTTTGTTGTGATTTTCGCTTTCCACGTTTTGCTAAATATTCGTTTGTTCGCCACCTGATATAATTCGTTGATATTTATTATCGTTCGGACTTTTCTATCGAATATTATTTCTATCTTCAAAGAATTTACGCCATCACTGAGTTCTGGCTCAAACAATTCTATATCTTTTCCATATTTTTCGGTTAAAAATTCTACAACCAATTTATAGTTTTCAAAATGCTCTATTTTTCTCTTTAAACTATGCTTTGCATTGTTGCACGAAGAATCTGAATTTATGACATAATGGTAAAAAGCAGCATTTATATGTCCCATTTTCTCGGCGTAATATGTCGTTTGCAATGATGTGTATTTATCTTCTGCATAGCTTGTATTTGAGAAAACCACATTGTCAAAAATATGCTTCTTAATTATTTTGTTCCACGAACTAGCTGTTACAGAATTTATCTTTACTCCTATTTGCTTTATTATTTCTATTTTACTCTTGTTATTTATATCTGCACTCCAGTAGATATTTCTGGACTCTTGATGTGTGATAAAATCGCAAAATACTATATCCAAATTTTCTGCCGATGCTTTATTGTACATTTTTTCAAGCATATCTTTTTCTATATAATCATCACTATCCACAAATTGAATATACTCGCCTTTTGCACAGCGAAGCCCTTTTTGGCGAGTTAAACTGGTTCCTATGTTCTCGGTATTCTTTAATAAAATTATTCTGTTATCTTTTTTTGCATAGCTTTCACAAATTTCAACAGAATTGTCTTTTGAAAAATCATCTACCAATATACATTCAAAATCTGTAAATGTTTGAGCAAGAATACTATCCAAGCACCTGCATAAATACTTTTCCGTATTATGGACTGGAATAATTATGGTTATTTTTATAGGCATATAATCAGAAATTTGCATACAAAACCGTCTCGTGTGGATATTCATTATTGTGATGCCTTACATAAAATTTATACTCTGGTACAATAGAATGGATGTATTCTGGAATTTCTATAAAATGCCTATTGTAATGGTATATGGAAATTGCAAGGCGTGGTTTGTCTTTTTTAATTGTTTCTTTTGCTCCTTTAAGAGCTTCCAATTCTGCGCCTTCAATATCCATTTTTATAAATGAAATCTTTGATTTTTTAACTTCTTCTATTGTATCTAAGGCTAAAACATTCACAAGAATTATTTTTTTATTGTCTTTTTTGTCATCTTTAGATAGATATGAAACAGGACCGTATTCCTCTATTGAAAAATTTAAACAGTCATTTCTTTCCCATACCCCTGCATTTATTAAAAATATGTTTTTTGTTTCTTTGTACTTTTCTTGTAATTGTTTGAAATTATTGCTATCTGGTTCCAACGCTATGATTTTACTGAAATTTGGGACTATTTTTGAAAAAGCTTCTATGCTGTCGCCTATATATGCACCGCAATCTACAAGAATTTCATTTTCTCCATATTTAAAAAAATCGTTGATAAAATATTGGTTTTCGTGTCCATGGTAAGCGGGGGCATTTTCTTTTTTTTGAAATAACCGCCTAAAGAATTCTCTTTTTCGATACTCAATAATGCTCAAATATGTCCTTTTAGATTCATCGTCTTGCAAAGCAGATGCAATAATATCAACGTTATTTTTCTTTTTTCTAAAATATGTCCGTGCCCCATAGCATCCACCAATAATCGTTTCCTCTTGTGTTATTAAATATCTAAGTTCATGATAATACACCCTTAAAAACAAAAATATAGAACTAAAGATTCTTTTAAACATCCAACTTCTCCTTAAAATCTTTCTGGTAATAATTAAAATAAAAACTTGCCATTAAACCCATAATCCATGGAATAATACCAAAAGAGGGGGTTCCATTTACAAGCATAGTAGCAAAAAAAACGGAAAAACCAGCAATAATTCCGTAACATATTGTTTCGTTTTTATTTTTGTGCATATAATTGACAAAAGAAAATATACAAAAAGAAACAACAGCACTTAAATGCAAAAAACCTATCAACCCAAATTCTGATAAAACCTGCAAAATTTCATTATGAGCATGAGGGAGAGCTTTTTTGGTCATTCTTACATTAGAAATGGTTTTTACGAATTTTAAATAAATATCGGAAAAGGTATCTGGACCTGCCCCCCATATTTTGTTCTTGGAAAAAGTATCGTACGCACTAAGCCACGCCATAACGCGACCCATATTGCTAGAGTCTATTTTGCCGTGCAAAAGAGAGTCCATCGCTTTGGCAATAAACAAATCTTTCATAAATACATTCCAAACTACAAAAGAAACTATAGATACAAAAAGAAAAATTATAAAGAATTTTACACTTTTCCTAGCAACAGAAATTTGTGAAATTGTTGAATTTGTGAATGAATATGAGTATATTCCGAATAAAATACCTATGCCTAAACCTATTAAGCCCGTTCTAGCTCCACTAAATGCAATTGGCAATAGAACCAAGCCAGTTACTAAAGTTAAAAGCAAAATATTCTTTTTTCCCTTACAAGAATCAACAAACCATATACTCCATAACATACTGAGTACAACAGCATATTCCGTAGGCATAGCCATTGGTCCTCCTATACGCAGTGGATCATAAATAAGTTTTTCTAAAAATCCCCAAACTACCAAATAAGAACCGTAAGAGATAGTTATAAAAAGAATTTTTTTTCTATCCCATTTGAGTAGCATAACCCACAAAAATAAAAATACTAAACTGAGAGTTCTGCTTAACCAACCAAAAACCGATTTAGAATATGGTCCAAAAAGAATTACTATGCAATAGTAAACAAAGAACCAAAATAATAAACCCCAAAAAACTTTATATTTTATGCCATTAGTAGCCACAGATAGAAAACCGCAAAAAGTTGGTATTATATAAAAATAACCCGGCATATCTTTATTATAATCAAAAATAAATGCAAATGAAAAAAGAACCAGCAGCAAGGCTATTTCCTGTTTTTTTAAAACAAGAGAACAAAAACATGAAAGAAACATTGCGGTTAGGCATATAGCCATTATCATATATTTACCGCTTAAATAAAATTTTTAATATTCTCTTAAAATTCGTTCTAATATTTTCTTCGCAAGGAAATTCTCCGTTGTATATGCCTTGCAAAATTAAAAATGAGAACATAAAAATAAAAGACAAAGATGTCGCTACCACCGCCCAAATAGCCCTCTTTGGCTTGCTCTTGTAATCTGCCAAATATGCATCTTGCACAATCTGTATAACTGGTAAATTCTTTGCCGCATTGCCTTCTTCCATAACAATATTGCTCTCTATGGCTTCAAGCATTGTAAAAAGTCTCTTAAAATCACTTTCCAGCTTTTCCTGTTCAATCAGTTTTTCTGCCGCCCAGTCTGAATTTATATAAACAGAATTCTTGCTTGGCAAATAATCTTTTGAATATTCTCCGCGCAATTTCTGAAATTCCTTTTCTAAAATGGCTCTTCTTTTGCGAAGCTCTGCTACCGAGGAATTATCTGTTCCTGCCCTGCTTTCGCTAATTCTCATATTATTAATTTGTTCTTCATAACTCACAAGCACAGCTATTGTTAACTTTAATTGAGATTCTAAATCCAATAAGTTATTAGCTCTGTAAAAATCTATTAAAACATTGCTCAAAGAATCCACAGAAGCCACAATGCTCTGTTTAAAGGTATTCAAATGCTCTATTGTTTGCAGTGCGCGTTCCCTTCTCAGCTTTATGTATTTGGCATTTGCTTCTTCAACAACAAAACGAACCAAATCTCTAGCAAGTACTTTATTTTTTGCCTCATATTTGCAAGAGATTATTCCTGTTAGCTCATCAACATCTATCTTTATGTCTTTATCAAAAACCTTAAGCAATGTTTCTTTGTACTTTGCACTTTTGTAAATTGTATCTAGCCTGAATTTTTCTATTGTAGCCCACTGAACATCTCTTCCACTGACAATTTCTAAATATAAATCTTCGTTCTCTTGCGTTCCAACACTTCCAAGACCTGCTCCGAGAGAACTGAGCATATTAGATGATGAGGCATTTTTTACCAAAGAATTTATATTTGCTGTTTTGGAACCGGTATCTAAAAACACTCTAATTTCGCTTTTGTAATATTCTGGCGAAATCCAAGCTATAACAAATCCTGAAATTCCAGCAAGAAGTGGTATTCCGATTGAATATTTTTTTCTTTGCAGCAAAAAAATCAGAATTTCAGTTAAAGACATATTTCTTTTAATTCCATTTAAAAGCTACAGGTATTGTGTCTAAAACTGGAAGAGCGTGCAAGAACGATCTGAATGCGTATTCAGTTGCTGCACGAGCTTGCAAAACTATATCCATATTGGCTCTAACATTGAGTTCTGTTTCCGATTTTTGCCTTGCCTCTATTGCAAAATGGTCAGTTGCCCTGTATTTATTGAAAATGCCGTTTCTCTGGTCATATACTTCTGCCGTTTCTGGGTGCAATTCGTGGGCGAGAACTTTTATTGGCGGGAATTTTATGAAAAGCGTGTCTGTGCGAGTTGTGTCTATTTTCATATCTTTGCAGTTAATGCCAAGTTTTATAGTCCCATCTATAACCGCAAGCATTTTCTTTTCGGTACCTGGGATAGGAATGCCAAACATTTCCTTGCTGTTCACATCTTTAATTACAGCTGTGTATCTGTAAACAAGAGATATGAATTCCGCCACCGGAAAAACCTCACGCACATTCACGTGAATGCTTGTTTCCTGCTTTGGGGTTATAACCTGCCCGCCGTTCAAAGAACGACCAACCAAAACGCCTATAGTGGCAATCGCCGCTACAAGCAATAACAATAAAACGAGTGTGAGTCTAAACATATTACCTACCTGGTTGCTACATAAATTGTTACAGTTGTTGCCAATATGCCTATAAGCGATGCTATAAAATATGTAACATCTTTTATTTGTTCATAGGCTGTACGTGGTATTTCAATAAAATCTCCGGGTAAAATTTCACCCTTTGCCCAATCCACAGAAATTTTTTTTCCATCTCTCATAACAGAGGCTCTGGAAAAATCTCCGGTTATTATTGTAACTCCGCTTGCTGCCACATAATCTGCTGCGTGCATTGACGGATTGTAAGGAACTTTTCCAACCACTGCTGTAGCACCACCAATATATACAAAAGGTGACTGAATATGAAATTCAATGTCACACGAAGGTTCTGGCGAAAAACTGCCTATTTGATTTATTCCGATCCATTTCACAAAGTTGTTTTCATGATATTTAACGCTCACTCCGTTGTAGCCACCTTCAATATTTATGCCAGCATCTTCGGTATATTTTTTTATTGTGCGATTTGGAACATAAGGAACTGTTGTTGCTTTATCGGCTAAAATTAAATTGACTGTTTGCTGCCATTCTTTGTAGGGAACTTCTATTATGTCTCCAGCTTGCAAAAGGATATTTTCTGTTGTGACTATAGTGTCGCCTTTGCGGTATATGTAAATGCTATCTTTGTTCGCCGATTGTTTAAAATTTCCGGCAGCATAAATTGCTCCCATTATCTTTGCCTGCCCACTAACCGTAACTTGCCCAGGGTTCCACACCGCCCCATGAACGTTCACCATAAATTTGCGAAGCTGAACCAAATGCACTCCTATGTATCTTTGGTCATAACGATTTTTTAGTTTGTCCAAAATTTTTCGTTTTGCCTCGTAAAGAGGAATATCATTAACGTAAACAATTCCGCTACCTTGAATGGCAACCGTTCCTTCTGGTGAAACCTGCAAACCCTCAACTCCCGAAGGAAAAAGAATTTCAAAAAAATCACCAGGACCGATTTTGTAATTTGAATCTACAGGGCTTTCCAAATTTACGGGGTTTTGCACCATTTGGTCTCGTTGCCTAAGGAGTAGTTCTTCATAAAAAATTGGCTTTGAAATCGCTTGAATTTCGGATTTTGATGCCGAGCCATCTGCCGCGTTTGCGAGCGAGAGCAAGACCATAAGAATAATTATAAAAAAACGTATCATTTTACCAACTCATAATATACAAAACGGTGTTCTGGCAAAATTTCTGGGTGAAATATAAATATGAGGTCTGCCAAAACCAAATCTGGGTATGCCACACCGGATTCATAAAAATCCCTGCTTCCGTTTTTGCCGGTGCGCTTTGAGCTTTGATAGATTTTGTTGTTTTGCCAAGAAGGAAATATGTGCATTCTCGGTTCATTTTGCGTAATTTCTGACTTGCTCGCCCAGAGGCTTGGATGTAGCCAGAACTCTGCCTGCGCCCCGCTTTGCAAAGCAGCCTCTATATTGAGCGTTAAAAGCCCCGTTTGGGGTGTGTTTTCCCAAATATATTTTGCTCCAGCATCTCGCAAAAATTTTGCAAAGTAGCTGTTCCCTCCGCCCGCAAGCCATTCGGAGCCTTGGGGGTATCCCGTGATAACAGAGGGTTTTTCGGCAGAATTCAGAGCTTGTTCCGCAAGCAAATTATATCTGTGAACAGTCTCTTTGAAAATTGAATCTGCTTCTTTTTCTTTTCCAAACAAAATCCCAAAAAACTTTAACCATTCAAAGCGAGCAAGAGGGTGGCTCTCCATCCACTCGGCGGTTAAAATAGCTGGAATTCCTGAGGTTTTAAGGCGGGGATAGTCATCGTAAATGGTGGAGCCTGTGCCAAAGGTTAAAACTATGTCTGGGCGCAAAATCAATATGGTTTCCAAATCCAAAGTGTTTCCGCTTCCAACCTGTTTTATGGAAAGAGAGTCTATTAAGTTCTGCATTTTTTCGCTGTAAATCAAATTTCTGTTTTCAACAGCTACTATACTATGGAGCAAGCCCATTTTTTCCATAAAAGCTATAGCCACCGTAGAAAGCACCACAGCTCTTTTAATTGGAATTTTAATCACAGGCAAATTTTTTAAGCTATCTGGGATTTTATTTTCGTTTGAATCCAAAAGCAACCAGCGGTGATTTTCGGAATCTCCATTCCATGCTTCTTTTATGTTCAAAATTTTATAGCCATCGCCATAATACACACTAAAATGCTCGGCTTGCTCACTGTTTTCTTTTGGCACGGATTCTTTTGCGCAAGAAGCAAAAAAAACCAAAAGTAAAAAGCCAAGCAAAAATTTCATATTAAAAACTAAATCCAAAGGATTTTGGAACAACCAATTCCCTATAAGAACTCATCAAAAAATCGTCTGTCATTCCAGACAAATAATCTGCCGCTATGCGTGCGGGACCATTTGTATTGAAATATTCCTCGCTTTGGTCTTTTTCCCATTTGTGATATTGCTCTTTGATATTGCCTCGCAGTTTTTTTTCTATAAGAGATTCCATCACAGCATTAAACATATTCTGTATTTTAGAGTCTTCAGACATTTTTTGTGGAGCATCGTAAATATTTTTGTAGTTCCATTTTTTTAGGTTATTCAAAGCGTTAAAAACGTCTTTTGAAAAAGATATGGAATTTTTGCCATAACTGTTGTTTATTATATCCAAAACGAGTGAATTAACTATGAGTTTATTGGTATTTCCAAGAACCTCGGCTACATCTGCTGGAATATCCTCTCTTTTTATCAAATTCACGGCAATGGCATCTTCTATATCCCTGCCTATATATGCAATAACATCGGAAACTCGCACAATGCAGCCTTCCATTGTCATAGGTCGCAGTTTTTTTGTTGCATTTTCATCAACAAGGCATTTTTGATATTCCTCATAGAGTTTTTCCTTTGTTTTGCTGGAATTGTTTTTATATTCTGCGTCTATCCATTCTCCGTTGTGGCAAAGTATGCCATCCAATGTTTGAATACATAAGTTTATATAGTGCTTTCCTTCGGTTTTTTCAATTTCGTGCAACTGCCTAAAGCTTTGCGCATTGTGACAAAAATAACCCTCATTTTTGCTTCTCAAAAAAGCAGAGAGAAATCTCTCTCCGGTATGCCCAAAGGGTGAATGTCCAACATCGTGCCCAAGGGCTATTGCCTCTATTAAATCTTCATTGTATTTCATAACCCGCCCAAGAGTTCTGGCTATTTTTGCCACAAGCTGAACGTGCAGCACCCTATGCGTTAAATGGTCGTTTTCGCACAGATAAAACACTTGCGTTTTGTCTATGTAGCGGGTATAAGCCTGAGAATGTATAATGCGGTCGGTATCGTGAAAAAAGGGTGGCCGAATTTCGCCTTCGTGATTTTCGGGGAAAAATCTCAGAGCGTCTGCGTTTTTTGCAGCATCTTTGGAAAGCAAGGAATCTGCGGCATTGTTTCCGCGCAATTCGGCGAGAATTTCCGGTTTTACATCTTTTATAGGCATAGGTTGTAAGGTAGCAATTTTACTGCGCTCCTTTTCCGGCTAAAACCACGTAAATTGTTCTGATTAAAATTTGAATGTCTAGCAAAATGGATGCATTGGATAAATAGTAAATGTCGTAGCCCAGTTTTATTTTTACGTCTTCAATATCGTTGTCGTAATGGTGGCGAACTTGAGCCCAGCCGGTTATGCCTGGTTTCATCTTTAAACGGCTTGCGTAAAATGGAATGGTTTTGCGGAGTTCTTCTATAAATACAGAACGTTCTGGCCTGGGACCCACCATGCTCATATCGCCTTTTAAAACGCAAATCAGCTGCGGAATTTCGTCTATGCGGTATTTGCGAATGAATCTCCCAACTTTTGTTATGCGGTTATCGTTTTTTCTTGCCCATTGTGGACCGTCTTTTTCTGCATCTAACTTCATAGAGCGAAATTTATAGATGGTGAATGCCCTTGAATACAAACCTATTCTCTGCTGCTTGTAAAAAACAGGACCTTTAGAATCTAATTTAATTGCAATAGCGGTTACTAAGAGCAAGGGAAATGTAAGCACAAGCAAAAGCAAGGCTATTGCAATATCCATAATTCTTTTTGCGGTGGCCTGCCAAGGCAGCAAATTAAGCACAAAAAGCTCTTGTAATTCTTTGGAACGCACAAGCATCGGTTGGCTAGATGTTTTGAAATTCTTTGCGCATTCCCACAAACTTGGCACCAAATAAACTTTCACGGGCAAGTGAGCTACCCAATATAAAATTTCATTGATTTTCTTTTCGGAATTGTTGCGGTGAGCTATGATAATCGCTTGTACATTGTTTTTTTTGATTAAGTTTGGCAAATCGGAATAAGTCCCCAAAATTTGCAAGCCTTCAAAGATTTTTTCTGGTCCATAACTTTCTTCCACAATGCCTATCACTTTTTTCCCAAGTTGGGGATTATCTTTAAACAACTGCGAATATTCCCGTGCTTCATTTGTGCAACCGAGTAAAAGAATACAGTCTGCACCCCAGCCTTTGCTGAGGAAATGCCGCAAAATTTTGCAAATCAAAAGCCTAAAAATGCTAACAGAAAACCAAACAGAAAGAAAGTAGTTTGAAGCAAGAGAAATATCTCTAAGGAATTTGTCTATGCTAAATGCGTTTTTGCCAAACAAGGCGGCTACGGTCAAGCAATATGCAGCTCCAACTATTTTTAGCATATACATAACGTGAGCTGTGCGAGACTCCAAAAGCCACCTGCGATATGCGCCAGCGCATAAAAATATCAAAAACCAGCACAAAACAGCAAGAGCTATGTGTTCGGTGTAGTTTGGCAAAAATATAAAGAAGCACAAGCTGCTTGCTATGCAGTCAAAAATGATGAGTAATAATTTTTCAAGGGTCGTAGCCCGCATATATTAATAGAATATAAGAAAGAATTTGCAGAAAAGGGGAAAAATTCGCAAAAAAATAATTTATTACAAAAGAAATACATATTGAATACACACATAAAATACAATGGTGACGTTTCTATAACTTTTGTTTTTCTAAAGTAGCCACTTATTAAATTTGAATTTCAATGTGGCGTTCCCCCCGTTAGCTCTCCGAGCGGAAAGAACGGGGGGACGAATGGTGATTTTTGTTAAAAAAATCTCCATTCAAGGGGGGACATTTTCTAGATTTACTTTTATGCAGATTTCAATAGCTTCTTTAATGGAAAGCAGTGGTGTGGTTTTTGGAACAAGTGGGGCGAGAGGGCTTGTCAGTGATATGACAGATGAGGTATGCTATGCCTATACCCTTGGTTTTTTGCAGCACACCTTGGCAAACAAAAATGCAAAAAAGAAGGTAGCAATAGGTGGTGATTTGCGCCCAAGCACCCCACGCATAATGGCAGCTTGTATGGTAGCGGCAAAAACCGCAGGTTTTGAATGCGACTATCAAGGCTTTTTGCCAAGCCCCGCCCTTGCACTCTACAGCATAAAAAAAGGAATCCCAAGCATAATGGTAACCGGAAGCCACATACCAGACAACAGAAACGGCATAAAATTCTGCGATTATTATGGAGAAATAACAAAAGCAGACGAACAGGATATTCGCAGTCAGGAAGTGGATATGTCTTCTTGGGACAAGGGACAAGGGACAAAGGATATGAAAGATTCAAATGGAGAAGCCCTGAAAATCTACAAAGAATATATTTTAAACCTATTCCCAAAAAATTCTTTGCAAGGCGTGAATATAGCCTTTTATCAGCACTCTGCTGTAGGCAGGGATATTGCTCCAGAAATTTTAACCGAATTGGGGGCAAACGTAAAAGCGGTAGGGCGAAGCGAGAAATTTGTACCTGTGGATACAGAGGCCATTCGCAAAGAAGACGTGGCTTTAGCAAAGCAACTTTGTGCGAGCGGCGAGTTTTTTTGCGTGGCAAGCACAGACGGAGACTCCGACAGACCGCTTTTGTCTGATGAAAACGGGGTTTGGCTTAAAGGCGATTCGCTGGGTATTTTGGCAGGCAGGGCACTTGGGGTAGAGGCGGTTGCCATTCCCGTTAGCTGCAACACGGCTGCCGAGAAAAGCGGTTTTTTCAAGGAAGTTCTTAGAACGAGAATTGGAAGCCCCTTTGTTATTGAAGGGATAAAAAAGTTGCAGGGCAAATACAAGAGTGTTGCGGGTTTTGAGGCAAACGGCGGTTTTTTAACCGAGAGTTTAACAACAAGAGATGCTCTAACTCCCATTATTGCAACCATTATAGAGAGCAAAAAACATAACCTAAAAATCTCGGAACTTCTCGCAAAATTGCCGGCAAGGTATGCAGGGAGCGGTTTAACCAGAGGCTTTTCAGTGGACTCCACAGATGGCTACAGAATAGAATTTGAAAACGGAGATATTATCCATTTGCGCAAAAGCGGAAACGCTCCCGAATTCCGTTGCTACACAGAGAGCAAAACACCGGAGCAGGCGGAGCTTTTAAGCGATAAGTGCATAAAAACTTTTGAGCTTTGGAAAATTATGGGTTCAAAGCTATACGATGAATTAAAGGAATTGACAAAAAAAGAGATAAAACACATAGAAGAAAACATTAGTCCAATGAATTTTGAAATGCTCCGAGATAACCCAAAATACGATGAATTTGAAAAAAAGGGCAAAGAAATTTTGAAACAGGGAAAGGCTGCGGCTTATTTAATCGCAGGCGGTCAGGGTTCTAGGCTCGGTTTTGAAGGACCAAAAGGGGTTTTTAGGCTGGAATCCCTTGGCAAATCCATTTTCCAAATACACGCAGAAAATATGTTGAAGCTGGGAAAAAACATCCCTTGGGTTATAATGACAAGCCCGCTGAACAATAAAGATACCATAGAACATTTTGAGCAAAATGATTATTTTGGTTTAGACAAGAATAAAATTAAATTCATTGAACAAGGCACCATTTTTGCAATGTCTCCGAATAGAGAACTTATATTTGAAAACAATGGGGATTTATTTTTAGCCCCAGACGGCAATGGCGGCTGTTTTAGGGCGCTTTGCGAGACAGGTGCTTTGAAATGGCTTGAAGAACAGGATATAGAAATTGTTTTTCTGTACGGGGTGGATAACATTCTAGCGAAACCCTGCGACCCGCCTTTTATAGGAGCTTTTTTGGACTCAAAAATGGCTGCGGCTTCCAAGGTTGTGAAAAAGAAATATCCCGAAGAAAAAATGGGCGTGTTTGCCTTTAAAAACGGCTTGCCCGGGGTTATTGAATATAGCGAAATTTCCCCTGAACTCGCAAAAAAACTAGACGGCGGCAATATTCTCGCTCATCTATTCACAATGGAATCTTTAAAGAAACTTGAAAAGGAATCTTTGCCTTGGCATTTGGCTGTTAAGCGTGTTTGCGGCATAGAAAAAGCCTTTAAGTTTGAGCAACTCTTGTTTGATGCCTTCCCAAAGCTCGGAAATATGTATTTAACAGGAGTTTTGCGAGAAGAGGAATTTGCCCCAATAAAGAACGCGAGCGGCGATGATTCGCCAGAAAGTGCGGTGGAGATGTTCAGGAAAGCTGGTCGTTAAATTTACTATATTATCTTCCCACACAAAAAACGAGGTAAGCTATGTTAGACCAAAAAGTTTATTTAGACGATATTTACGAAAGCGAAAAATGCGGTGGTTCGCCGTTTAAGGCTGTGGTTATGATGTCCAAGGAATCTAGGTTCATAAACAACCAAGCACACCAAGGTTTTATTCAGTTAGAAGAAAAACCCACAACCATAGCTATGAACAAGTTTAAACAGAACAAGCTATCTGTAGTGGTTCACGAAAAAGAATGAAACTCTCAAATTTCTTTTACGCAACGCTTCGCGAAATTCCAAGCGATGCGCAACTGCCAAGCCATATATTTTTAATGCGAGGCGGCTATATTAAGCCATTATCCACAGGTATATACAGCATATTACCCTTGGGGCTTAGGGTTATTCGCAAAATTGAAAATATAATAAGGGAAGAGATGAACGTAATTGGCGGAATGGAAGTGGATTTGCCAGTGGTACAAACCGCCGAGCTTTGGAGCGAGGCTGGCCGCTACCAAGCGATAGGAGACGAACTGCTCCGTTTCAAAGACCGCAACAGCCACAATATGGTGCTGGCAATGACCCACGAAGAAGCCATTACCGATATGGCGCGCTACGTGCTTTCCAGCTACAAGCAACTGCCCTTTATGCTCTACCAATTCAAAACAAAATACAGAGACGAAGCGCGTGCGCGAGGCGGTTTAATCAGGGTACGCGAATTTGAAATGAAAGATGCCTACAGTTTCCATTCCACATCAGAAGATTTAGACAAGCACTACGAACTTGAATACAAAGCCTACCAAAAAATTTTCAACAGAGTTGGGATAGAACCCGTAATTGTTCAGTCCGACACAGGAATTATGGGTGGAAAAATTGCCCACGAATTTATGCTAGACACGCCGAGCGGTGAGGATTACTTAATTATCTGCAAACATTGCGGCTACCAAGCGAACAGGGAAATAGCCGAATTCAAAAGGCAACCAGTTGATGGAAATTTGAGTCTTGAGAAAGTAGCAACGCCTAGCAAACAAACCATTGATGAGGTTTGCACTTTTTTAAAAGCGAACAAAAAAAATGCCGGCAAATGCGTATTTTTTGACGTTGATGGCAAACTGATAGTAGCTTTGGTTCAGGGTTATTTAGAGGTGAGCGAAACTAAACTGAGAAATTTTTTGAAAGTGAAAACCTTAATCCCCGCCTCCGAAGAATTGATAAAAGCAAGCGGAATGATTCCGGGCTATGCAAGCCCAATAAATGCAAAAAATTGCAGAATAATATTAGACACTGGAGCCGCCGAAAGCAAAGACTTAATCGTTGGTGCAAACGAAGAAGGCTATCACTTTATTCACTGCATTCCAAAAAGAGATTTTGCCAGTTTTGAAACGGTGGATATTGCAGAAGCAGCAGCGGATTGTCTTTGCCCCAAATGCGAAAAGGAATTGACGGAAACAAGGGGCATTGAACTTGGCAATATATTCAAGCTGGGCACAAAATTCAGCGAAAATATGAATTGTTCTTTCACAGATGCGGCAGGCGAGGTTAAACCCGCTATAATGGGTTGCTACGGAATTGGCGTTGGTCGTTTAATGGCAAGCGTTGTTGAAAACAGCCACGATGATTTTGGTCCTATATGGCCCCTTTCCATTGCACCATTCCAAGTTCTCATTGTGCAAATAGCAAAAGACGATGCAATTTTGCAGGTATCTGAGCAACTGGAAAAAGAAATGGAAGCCCAAGGAATAGAAGTTCTGGTTGATGACCGTGACGAACGCCCAGGCGTTAAGTTCAAAGACGGCGATTTATGGGGAATACCAATTCGCATTTCCATAGGCAAAAAAGGTCTTGCAGAGAACAAAGTTGAGTGGAAACTTCGCTCTAAGAAAGATATGGAAATGGTACCTATTGCAGAGGTTGTAGAAAAGGTTAAGGGGCTTCTCGGTTAAGGACAACGATGAGAGTATTCTACTTTACCTACAGTGTACTCTATGTACGTTTGCGTGTATTCCAATGTTGCATCACCACTGCCACCCTCGTCTATAGGCATATCGTCTACAGGTATTCCAGGCATATAAGGAGCTTCTGTCCAGAACGAAATTGAAAGTCCTTCGTTGTTTTCTGATAATTCAACGATTTCCTCTGCTGTCATAAACGCTTTCCAACCGCCGTGGAGTATTTCCACATTCTCGCCCGGAATATACACAGAAGCCATATACAAAGGTATTTGTTCTTCCATAAATTTTATGTATTCTTGCCGCCAAGCCTCTTCACTTTCTTTTACATAATCATAAGTGACTTCTTGATCATTTATGAAAAATTTGGATTCTCCGGTTATTTCATTGTAAGTGCCACTAACCTCAGGTCTTTTTGGAATATCCATATTTGCTAAATGTATGTCCGACATTGCAATCCAAATGGGCTTTCTCTCATTGCCGCCAGATGCAAGCTGCTCTTCTATCCAGTCTTGCACATCTCCAACTATTATAACAATAGAGGGGTCATCAGGGCCGTCATAGACATCACGGCTGATATAGACTTTGCAGCTGGGAGCAAAAGCTGAGTCGTTTGTGCTACTAGAATCGGAATTGGTACCAAATTCGTTGCAAGATAAAAGTAACATTGATACCGCAGCGACAAAGGCGAATGTTTTAATAGTAATAGACATACTAATAATATATAATTTTTATGGCTATTTATTTAAATTCCGATAAAAAAACAGATATTTTCATAAAAAAATCACTTTTTTTTAAAAGATTTCACTTTTTTGGGATTTTTTTCCCTTTTTTTACGTCTAATAGGTATGATAGGAAATAATTTCAATCGCTATCCGGCATTTTCGGGAGCTGTAAGCGTTTTGCTTGCACTTGGGGCAACTGTTCACTGGCAAATAGCATTTTTGCTCGCCTTTTGGCTTTATATTCTGAGCCCTGTACTTAGAAAAGTCTCTTTTGCGGTCTGCGGAGTGATTCTTTCGTCTTATTTTTTGCAAAAAGACAGCTTCCGTTTTGAGGAAAATCCTCCTAAAAGCGGGCAGGGCACTGTGGAAGAGGTTTTGAACAGGCCAAATGGCCACGCAATAATTTTAAAAACGGATTTTGGCAAAACCCGCCTGAACTATGCCGGAGAAAATTTCCCCTTGCCCGGTGATAGCGTTTTGTGGCAGGCAAAATGGTTTCCCGCCACCCCACCAACCGTGCCTGGTTCCTTCAATGCACCGGAATGGATGCGCTCACAGGGGTATAGGGCAAGCGGTAGTTTAGAGAAAGTTGAAATTTTGAGTAGTAAATTCACCTTTCAGAGATTTTCGTTCTCTGTAAAGCAAAAATTGGAAAAATACTTTTTGCAATACTATGCCAAACCCGAAAGTGCCTTGCTTATGGGGCTTTTGGCAGGCGATAGGTCTGGGATTTCGGAAACTTTGCAGAATGATTTTAGAAAAACGGGCTTAGTTCACGTTTTAAGCATTTCAGGGTTTCACGTTGTTATGCTGGCGGGTATGCTCACTCTGTTTTTGAGGGCTTTGAGGCTGCCCCGCAAGGTTTCGCAAATTTTATCCATAGCCCTTTTATGCCTTTATGCCCCCATAACAGGCGGTTCTTCTGCGGTGTGGCGCGCTGTGCTTATGTTTTGCGTTATGGAAAGCGGAAATATTTTTCAAAAAAATGCAAATTCAATAAATGCACTTGGGGTTGCTCTTGTTTTTATCCTGATTTTTAGCCCAGAACAGGCTTTCAATGCCGGATTTCAGCTTTCCGCAGCGGCGACTTTTGGAATTTTGCTTGGGCAGGGCATTAAATTACCGAGTTTTCGCGGTAAAATAGGCAAAGTTTTTTCCTCTTTTATTTTTAATCCGAGTTTTATAACACTTTGTGCAACGCTAAGTACTTTGCCCTTGCTCGTTTTTCATTTTCAGTCTTTTTCTCCAATATCTTGGCTTGGAAATTTGGTGGTTGTTCCTCTTGTGGGTTTGGGTATGCAGGCTAGCGTTTTATCGCTTTTTGGGATTCACCCTTTTATTTGTCAAACCTTTGCGGATTCCGCAACACTTCTTTTGCGGGCAAGTTCTGTAATCACAAGTTTTTTGGCTGTAAATCCTTATGCTTCTTCTACCATTGGTCCTTGGCCCCTGCCCTGTTTATTTGCCATTTCAATTTTTATATCTTTATTGCCGTTTATGAGAAGAAAAAATCACCGAGTGCGGCGAGTGGCAATTTTTTGCCTGTTTTTTTGCGCTGTAGTTTTTTTTGGATTTGAATTTAAAAAGAATTTTTTTCCGAGCTGGAGTGCGGTGTTTTTAGATGTTGGGCAAGGGGATAGCATTTTGCTGAAAAGCCCGGGTGGGCGTTTTTATCTTGTGGATGCAGGGCCTCCGGGGAAAAAACGAAGCCTTGCCAAAGACAAAATAATTCCCTATTTTCGCTCGCAGGGAATTTCAAAAATAGATGCTATGATAATATCTCACCCACACGCAGACCATTACGGCAATGCCGCAGATATATTGAAGGAATTTCCCGTAAAAGAATTTTGGACAACTTCGTGTGCCCAGCACTCTGTGGAAGACCGCTCTTGGCGAAACGTTTTGGAAACTGCAAAGGCAAAGGGAGTACCTATAAAAAATTTGCACACGGGACTCGGCTTAAAAGAAAAAATGCTCATTTCAAAAAGTGAATGGGATTTAACCGTTCTTTATCCCGATTCCTTGCTCTGCGAAAAAAATCAGAACAACAATTCCATAGTGCTAAAAGTTGAGGGGCTTGGACAAACTTTGCTTTTAACAGGAGATTTGGAAAAACAGGGTGAGAGGCAGCTGCTCCCATTAGACATAAAAAGCGATGTGCTGAAACTTGGGCATCACGGGAGCAAAACTTCAAGCACAAGGGAGTTTTTGGAGAGGGTTTCACCGAGTGCTACCATTATTTCTGTTGCGCAAAAAAATATGTACAGGCATCCGAGCAAGGAGGTTTTGGATAGGCTGGACAGCCTTGGAATTAGGAACTATAAAACTTCCGAAATGGGGACTATGAAGGTGGATTTTAGTCAAGGAAAAACGCAGGTTTTTTAGAAAACGTGACTCTTGAAGAACGCATAGACCGTATTGTACACGCAAGCGAGATAGAGCTTGCTGGTGAGGCGTATAGAGGTAAGTATGAATTAGGTAATATGAAATCTATCACAAATTTTATATTAACCAAACTACGAAATAATGAAGGATACAAAAATCATTCTATAGGCAATAAAATAATACTTTCAAAGAGAAGTGCAGAAAAACTAGCTACGCATTATAGAAGCGGAGCGGCATACCAAAAGACCATAGCCCATATTCCGCAGATAATAGAGAATATGCAATTTTTGGAAGAAATGCCATCTGAAGGGGATAATACCAAATATAACAAATATTCCTACTACATTATCGGAGTAAATATAGACGGTGAATCTCATACTATATTAAGTACAGTTGGGAAAATGGGTAATGAAATTTACTATGACCAGAATGTGTTTGATGGAACACCAAAAGAAGTATTTGCAAAAGCAGAAAACGCTGGAGATAATTCAAAATATGGTAGGTTAACTAAAATCTTGCAAGAAAACAAAAAGGATAGCTGGAACAAGAACGGGATTAGTCCCCCGGAGCCAGCTATCCAAAGCGGTTTTCCAACCGCCTCTACCTCTAAATATACAAAAAAATCTTCCGATGTGCAATTGAAAGCATAAAAATTTCGCAAATTCACTTAAAATTTCACATTTTTAAGATTTATTATGAAGGAAAATCTGGCAATGGAACGGCTTGCACGAGAGCATAAATGATTATTTGATAGGTGCAAATTTGGATGATGTGAATTATTACTACTGCGTAAAAACAAGCGAAAGCATTGAAGACAAAATTATGCGATTTCAAAGCAAAGAAGAGCAATTTCCCGTAAATAACTGGATGAATGATATTTTTGGGGCGAGGATCCAAGGGCAAGGCATTGGCACGCAAATGATGGATTACATAAAATGGTTTTTTGTTTCAACAAACAAAAGAGGCACTTGATACAATTCGGGCAATATACACATAAATTTACAAACTAATCCTTTTTATTTTTTGCAATAGGTGCAAATCATTGCGATTTGGTTAAATTTTTCTCAAAAACAAGCCTATAACTTAACTAAAAGAGCCAAATGTTAAACCTGGGTTGCCGGCGAGTGCCGGAAAAGGGTTTAACGCCGAAGGCAAGGATGCCCGAGGTTTGAACTGTGCAAGGAGGTAACCACTATGCAAATAAACCATAACATTCGTGCTATGGTGACTCAACAGGCGTTGTTTCAAAACGACAACTCTATGACAAAGTCACTGGAAAAGCTCTCAACAGGCTTAAGGATAAATCGTGCCCAAGACGATGCCGCGGGACTGGCGATGAGTGAACAAATGCGAACGCAAATTCGTGGGTTGGGTAAAGCCAAACGGAATTCCCAAGACGGGCAAGCTGCTCTGCAAATAGCAGAAGGCGCTCTCAGCGAAATCACCAATATGATGCAAAGGCAGAAGGAATTGGCTGTGCAATCCGCCAACGATACTCTGACAAGCACCGAGCGTATGTACCTTAACGACGAGTTCCAAGCTCTCACTAAGGAAATGGACCGCGTAGCCAAAAACACTGACTACAACGGCAAAAACGTGCTGCTCTTTGATGTTGACCCGAACAAGAGCTTCGCTGCAACAAAACTTGACCCTTACAACAAGGAAATCGCTTTTCAGGAAGCCGCTAACGTAGTTTACAAATACTTTGGTCAAGACTTGAAAGGTGGTTTTGCATCCTTGACAACCACTCTGGGTGGTGGTGCCGCTGCAATAAATACGGCTATAAATGGTATCAACAAGGTATTGTTGGATCCAACAGATGGTCTAGCAAAAGCGGGAATACTGACCGATGCCAATATAGAAGATGTCTTGAAAGCTTTTACTGTAACTTGGGCTGGGGATAGCACTAGCTTAAGCACAGTCAATCTTGGCAACGACCGATTGAACACCAATATCGTGCAATGGATGACAGATAGAAATTTTTTGGATGACGAAAGAACAGCCAGCAATATGAAAACTGTCCAAACGTTAAACACCTTCCTGAGAGAAGCTTGGGATGCTTTAATTAACTATCAATCAGCCGATGTAGGAGTAGGATCTATCGCAGCTGGTGCAGCAAGGACCAGAAACTTTATGTTAAATTACATTGCGACTTCGGATATAGCTGCCGTTAATACATTCACAACCACCACTGGTATTGGTTCTCTTGAAAGAATCATAGCCCAGATAAGTGTTGCCAGAACTGGCTCTGATGAGGATAGGTGGTCTGCTCTGGGTGCAATCTTTGGTTCAAGAGCTTCTGAGGGAATGCAGGCCGACTTAAAAGCTGTGCTTGGAATTGATGTGGGAAAAATGACTGTAGGTGACTCAAAAGACGAGGTAGCTGCTTGGCAGAAAAACATCAGCGACCTCAAAGATGCCTACAAAATTTATGCCGAAAAGGACATAGCCACAGGCACGGCGGCTTCTGAGATTCTGCACGTTGGTCCAAACTACTCAACAGGCTTGGGTGGTGCAGCAGCCAACCAGATAAAGGTGAACTACGTTGCAGTTGACGTTAAAGGTTTGGGCTTGCAAGCCCAGACCATTGACACCCGCGAAGGTGCCCAAAGAGCTATTGACAAGCTCCAGGAAACCATAAAGGTGATAAGCGGCAACCGTGCAGCCATTGGTACCTACATCAACCGTCTTGACTACACCATAAACAACATAGCTTCTATGGAGTACAACATCCAAGACGCAGAAGGTCGCATTCGCGATACCGACTTTGCAACGGAAACCACAAACTTCACCAGAAATCAAATTATGGTGCAGGCTTCCACGAGCATGTTGGCGCAAGCTAATAGCTTACCGCAAGCGGTTTTGGGTTTGGTAGGTTAATTTTAAACCGTAGGGTTAAGCCCTCTCGCGAAAGCGGGGGGGCTTTTACTGTTTCAGCAGAAATTCAATAGCTTTTTCAGCTTATGTTTATCAGAGCTATCGTGGCAAGGGGTTTGGTTTTTCTGTTCGTTGCCTCAAAAATTGACAAAGTCCTCAAATTTTTCTATATTTACCCCCACGGCTCTGTAGCTCAGTTGGTAGAGCGTCGGACTGAAAATCCGTGCGTCAGCAGTTCAAATCTGCTCGGAGCCACTAAAAACCCCTTGAATGTGAAGACTTTAAGGGGTTTCATTTTTCAAAGTTTTTATCCCATTTTATCACCTGACACTAAACTGACACAAGAAAAACAGGGGGATATATGGCTTGTTTGGTTGAGAAAACAGGGCTAATCAGGGATAAAACAAGAGGCTACAAGGAAATATCCTACGCCGTTCCAAAACTGAATAAAACGTTTTTAAGGTTGTGTAAAACAGCCCACGAAACTATAATGGTTTTACTACCCAAAGAGAGAAGACAAACCATTACACCCCAAGAGGTGAAACAAATCGTAATTCAGTATGTAAGCCTAGACGAGGAGGGTAAAAAGGAATTTATACGTGGTTTAATAATACCACCCACCATAACACTACCCTACAATTCAGGTGTTGAGAAATTGGGAACACACTCGTTGAGAGAACTTTTTGAGCTTTGGAAAAAAAGTAAAAATGCTGAGGATTTACAAGACGTTGAGCACTTTGGTTGTGAAAGGTTATTCTTTGATTTTTTCAATGATTATGAACTTAAAACAACCAATGACCTAAAATTAAGCACCGCCTATGATTTTATAAATTGGCGTTCCCAAAAAAGATACAGCAAACACAAAGGAATTGTAAGTGCTAGCACGATTAAAAAAGGGCTTGACATTTTGAAACAGCTAGCCAAACTAGCGGCTTTACAAGGCTGGATTCATAACGGAAACCTTTGGGGGTCGGTTAAGGTTAAGGCTGTGGTTGGAAAAAATAAAAAGGTAGTTGAGCCTTTGAGCATTGAGGAACAAAAAACATTATTGAAAAATCTTGAAACAAATAAATCTTACCACGATATAGCTTTGTTTCTTTTGATTACAGGTATAAGGTTGGGCGAATTAAATGCTATAAAACCAGACAGCCTTAAAAATAACATTATTTCTTTACATGGCGATTTTGTTGGAAACATTAAAACCACAGGTAAAACAAGTTCAGCCAATAGAAATCTCCCTATTTGCCCCACCTTAGTAAAACTATTTGAGAGGGGCAATATATTCAAAACAACCACAAATGCTTTTAGGCTGGTTTTGGGTAGGTATTACAAAGGAATACACCCACACAGGTTGAGACATACTTTTGCTGTGAATAAGCTACTAGCCCAAACTCCATTACAAATGGTGAGCTATCAAATGGGGCACGCTGGAACAAGTATCACCACAGACCTTTATGGAAAATTTGAACCCAAACATTTCAAGGCTGGATTTGAGGAAACTATCAAGGAGAGAAAGGAATTGTTGAAGTGGCTTGAAGAGGATTATTTCTAACCCTATTTTCCTTGTGTTTTAGACACTTTCTCTTTTGGATTATACAAAACCTTACGTGATTTTCCTTCCCTTTTTTCTTTGTTTTCTGCCCATTTTAGAATTTTGTTTGGAACTGAATTTTCGTTATTCATAAAAATACCTTTTTAGGTTATTTACTATTTTTCCCAAATAAATAAAACAGGTGTGGTAGAGCCTTCAAAACTACCCACCTTTCCCAAGAAAATTGTTTTTTTGGGTGTGTAATTTTTTTGAAGGGGGAAAGGTTGTAAATGAAAAAAACACTAGACGATTATATAGAAAAATCAGCTGAATGGGCTGACCGTCACCACCAAGTAATTTATTATTCTGTTAGAATGGCTGTTAAAATGGAATGGGACAAAGACCCTTATTTTAGCGTTACCAGAGGTTGGTTAAAAACCACAATACAGGAAATAATAAACAAATCAAAACATTACAGGTTAAAACATACTGAACACAATGCTAAAACAATAAACAACCAAGTAAATCAACTTTTTAGACAAATCCCTAAATGGAAACAAACCTACAAGCCTTATGAGCCACCCAAAACAAGTGAAACAAAATGGTTACCAGATTTTATAATGAAAAAAATCAGTAATGACCACAGAGCCAAAGAAATTTTCTTTTATTGGTGGTTAAAAAATGGAAACATAAAAGAAGCAAATATGTTGGCTTCATTGGTTAGAAGGAAACCTAAACCTTATACCAAACCCACTATTAGAAAATGGTTAAATGAATACAATAGAAAAAATGGTGTGGAAATAAAACGTGGTGGTAAAAGAGAGGGGGCTGGGAATAAAATAAAAGATGTAAAAAAAGAGAAAATAATAAACCTTCACAAACAAGGTTATTCTATTAATAAAATACACCAAGAATTAAAAACGGACAAAAGGACAATTAAAAAGGTTTTGAAAGAGAATAAATTATAGTGGTGTAGTTTCAAACACTTGACACACTTACCACTTCATATATCTGATTTATGAAATTACACCTTAATAAATTATTATTTTTTCATACTTTTTATTTTTTGTTTTTATATTATTTATTATTTTTTTGTTTAATGTTTTTAATGGTGTAATATCAAATGTTTTATATTCTTATGTTATAATAATTTATTGTTTTAGTGGTGTATTTTCAAATTCATTATACTTATAGAACTATTGTGTAAGTATGCGTGGAACACTTGAAACTACACCACTACCAAACATATTTATTTACAATTAGAAAAGGTGGATAAACCCCTTGAATTTGTGAATAGGTGTTATTACCTAAAACGAAATCAAAGGGCTAGAATTAAAAATAAAAGGGGTAATTTTACAAATTCAGCCAGCAAATTCATACACCCACACCCACAGGGTTAGAATGGATTTTGACGTAAGAATTACGTGAATTTGGGTTGTTGTAATAGTTTTCTAGGCTTTGGGAGTAAATTTTCAATATTTTTTCTACATTAGAAATCTGTGGGTAATTTAAATTTACACCTAGCTAGTAAAGCCAAAAAAGACGAGTTCTATACACAACTACCAGACATAGAACGAGAAATAAACCATTACAAGGAACACCTAAAAGGTAAGGTTATTTTCTGTAATTGTGATGACCCAGAATTAAGTAATTTTTGGAAGTATTTTCACTTGAATTTTGAAAAATTGGGAATTAAAAAACTTATCTCCACACACTTTGTATATGAGGATATTTTCAAACAAGGTGAAACATATAAATTGGAATATGAGGGTGGTAATGACAATGATATTATGGTGGGTGTTAAAACAATTTTAATAGAAAATGGGGATTTTAGAAGTAAAGAATGTGTGGAAATTTTGAAAAAAAGTGATATTGTAATAACAAATCCCCCTTTTAGTTTGTTTAGAGAATATGTAGAACAACTTGTGGAATATAAAAGGAAGTTTGTAATTATTGGTAATGTAAATTCTATAACTTACAAAGAGATTTTCAAGTTAATTAAAGAAAATAAAATTTGGCTTGGGGTTAGTATTCATAGTGGAGACAGGGAATTTAAAGTTCCAAAAGATTATCCTTTGAAAGCAGCTGGTTATAGAATAGACAACGAGGGAAACCACTATATTCGTGTTAAAGGTGTTCGTTGGTTCACAAATTTGGATTACAAAGAACGACA
The DNA here is from genome assembly GCA_031281345.1 of Candidatus Fibrimonadaceae bacterium. Taxonomy (GTDB): domain Bacteria; phylum Fibrobacterota; class Fibrobacteria; order Fibrobacterales; family Fibrobacteraceae; genus Fibrimonas. Next base: position 43,990 of record JAITFN010000015.1, on the reverse strand, counting down.
CGAAAATTTAATTCTCTACAAAAAATACAATAAAAAAGATTACCCAAAGTATGACAATTACAAAGCCATAAATGTAGATGTAACCAAAGAAATCCCTATGGATTATGATGGTGTAATGGGTGTTCCAATTACCTTTTTAGACAAATACAACCCACAACAATTTGAAATTATTGGTATTGATAGATATGTTGAAGACAACCCAAACTATGGACATAGATTTAAACTTAATAACAAAGAAACCTATGCCCGTCTTTTAATCAAAAAAAAGGAGAAATAAAATGAAAATAGATTTGAAAGAAATCCCTGTGGAAGAGGTTGTAAAAAATTACACCAACAAAGACGAGGAAGGTGTTGTTGGGTATGATGGTAGGTTAAACATAAGACCAAAATACCAAAGGGAATTTGTGTATAAAGACGAAAAACGTAACGCCGTTTTGGAAACAATTTGGAAAAACTTTCCCCTTAATGTTATGTATTGGGCTAAAAACGAAAATGAAACCTATGAAGTTTTAGACGGACAACAAAGAACCATAAGTATTTGTGAATATGTTGTTGGTAATTTTTCAATAGAATTTACAAAAGGAAAGCCACAGTATTTTCATAACCTAGAAAAAGAGGAACAAGAAAAAATCCTTAAATACAAACTAATGATTTATTTTTGTGAAGGAACAGACAGGGAAAAATTGGACTGGTTCAAAATAATAAACATAGCTGGTGAAAAACTAACAGACCAAGAATTAAGAAATGCTATTTACACAGGTGAATGGCTTACAGATGCTAAAAGGTATTTTAGTAAAAATAATTGCCCAGCCTACAATATATCCAAAGATTATTTAAATGGACACCCAAACAGACAAGAGTATTTGGAAACGGCTATAAAATGGATTAGTGAAAACAACATAGAAAAATATATGGCTGAACACCAACACACACCAAACGCTAATGAATTATGGCTGTATTTTCAAGGTGTAATAAATTGGGTAAATGTTATTTTTCCAAATTACAGAAAGGAAATGAAAGGTATAAATTGGGGAAACCTTTACAACAATTTTAAGGACAAAAAATTTAATTCAAATGATTTGGAAAAACAAATAAAAAAACTTATTGATGATGATGATGTTACAAGTAAAAAAGGAATTTATGAGTATTTAATAGATGGTGAGGAAAAACATTTGAGTATTCGTTCTTTTACTGACAAAGAGAAATTAAAAGTTTATGAAAAACAAGACGGTATTTGTAAAAAGTGTGGTAAAAAATTTAAAATAGAGGAAATGGAAGCTGACCATATAACCCCTTGGAGTTTGGGTGGTAAAACAATAATTGAAAATTGTGAAATGTTGTGTAAGGAAGACAACCGTAGAAAATCTAATAAGTAAAAAGACACACAGCCCTAGAAATTTTTTGGGTGTATTAAGTGAAATAAAAAAAAATAATAGTGAAAAAACAAATTCACTTAACACCCCCTAAATTATTTACTTGTTTGATTTTGGGGTTGAACCCTTGACCCCTACCCTTTACCCTACAAACCCACCACCCCACCTAGAACCACCCCTAGAATTTGTTAGAACCTGTTAAAACACCACCTACCCACAAACCCCTATTTTATCGGCTTCGTGCCGGCACGATTTATTTATTTTTTGAAAATAAAATGAACTCTTTTATAGAAAAAAGTTAGTTTTAAAATAAGGTTTAGTGAGGTGACATTAAAGTGACACAAGAAATAATGAAAATGGTGGAAGTGTTTGGTAATTTAGGAACAACGGTTAGATTTACTAGATTTGACTGTAATCCTCTTGGATACTATCGGACTGAAAATCCGTGCGTCAGCAGTTCAAATCTGCTCGGAGCCACTAAATCTCTTTGGTTTTGCCATTTCTCCACCCATAGATTATGACATTTCCATGTCACTTGCGATAAAACCTAGTGGATAATCTAATTTCAATTGCGGGGAGTGGCACAAAAAGAATGCAATTATTTATAATGCCTGAGATAAAGGGTTAGTTCCCTCGTTTGCATTAGCCCACCTGTTCCTACCAACCAACACATTTGACAAGGAACTAGGGGTATTAGCGTGAGAGACCCAGCGGGGGAGAAGGGTACCCGTGCGGGTTGTCAGGCCCATAAAATCCTTTTCAAACAAACTAGTGCCTGTAGAAGTCATAAATGCAGGTGATAAAGTTATGTCTTAGACTTTTATCATTATAAACTAAGTTAGGATGCTTTGTCTTAAACAGAGTAAAGAGTTCATTTAAATAAACTTCTTTGTAAGAACAGAAACCTTCATAAGACTTTATTTGTTCTTCTAGAACTTCTTTATGTTCATTCAAAAGTTCAATAATTTGTTGTTTCTCTGTAGTCTCTGAGTTCTCTGTAGTCTCTGTATTTCTCTGAGATTCTCTAGGTGCCTCTGGTGTTTCTCTAGTGTTCTCTGTAGTCTCTGATGAACTCTTATGTAATGAAATGGGTGTAATGGGTGAAGTGGAATGAGATGGGTGAGATGAGATGGAATGCTCTGAAGTGTTTTGAAATGGTTTCAAATTCCTCTGCTGGTTCCATTTTCCTGCTTGATGTTTCCAAAGATACTGAATAGCTCCTTCTGTTCGTGCCTCTGGTGTCCATTGCCTATTTTTGCCTTGCTCTAAAAATGCTTCCTTATACTCTTCGTAAGAAGGGTAAGTATCTTCCTGCATAAGCCAGTTAAGCATTACCTTAAGGTTGTCATGGTTTTGTTTAACCATTTCTTTTCCATACCGTCCAAGAGTTTTTTTGTATTCAACTTCCTCATGGCATAGTTTTATGTTTGTTCTCATAATTTGTACCTCACGCTAGGGCTTCTTGTTAATACTCACATTTTGCCTAGGAAACGTGAGGGTGTATCTCTGATGAGTTATGGCCAAACACCCGTGGCCATTTTTATTTATGCAATTATAGTTCTACTTCCAATCCATGAAAACAACCGAAAGCTTATTCAAGACTTCCAAAGCATCAACATCTTCTATGAATAGAAGATGAAAATCCTCTATTACCTCTTTGGGTAATTCCCCAGCTTTGATTCGTTTTACTACAAACTTGTTTATTAGTTCCGTTTTTATCAGCCTAGAATTATTCCATTCATTATACTCTTGAATGGAATAGCCACAGTCTAATACACATTCGTAAGCTAATTGCTCGTCATTGTACCTTGAAAAATCCCTAAAATCGTCAAATTTGGCTTTTTCAGAGAATTTCATCTTTGAGCGGCTATCCGCAGCATTGTTTTGGGAACTTTTCATAGTTGCCTCCAAAAGTTTAACATGTGTATTAATAGTCGCTTCCCAAATAGTCAAAAATGTTAAGATTTTTCTAAATTGTAACATTTATGCCAGAAATTATTAAGAAAAATGATAAGATAAAGGCTCTGAAAGAAGAGATTAAGAGTAAATTCGGGGATAAATTCATTATAGCAGATGAAGATTTAGACGATAAATACATTTTCACTGGTTTTCTAAGAATGTTAAGACCGCCTACTGAGCATGACATTGTTTATACTGATGAAATCATTGCAAAAATAAAAAAAGAAGCAAAATGGGAAAGGAAGTACCCAGGATGGAATAATTTAACAGATGATGAAAAAGAATCCATTAAACAAGAACTTAAAGAACATAAACGTCATAACTCCAGCGATACTTTTACTAAAACAGTGGTAAAACTAATTGTAGAAGGTAAAATTAAAATTTAAAAAGTCCATTTCTTAAAGATTTCGCCTCTAATAAAGAAAGTGCTATCCAAGCAGAAAAAATGAAAATAATTTGATCCAATTGTGGAGAAATTTTGTAGATTAGTTAAAAGGAGAATAATTATGAAAAAGAAAATCGTAGTAGTTGCGTTTGCCGTGGCTTTGGCTTCAACAGCATTCGCTTATTCTAAAATGAAGACAAGCGAAGAAGACAATAAAACAGCTCTTGAGAAATTAGCCGAGGGTATTCCATTGAGAAAAACCTTATTTTAGAATTTCATTCTGAGGCAGAATTATTTTTATGTTATTACGACATAACAAAAGGGAAAAGGCTTTAGCCAAAAAAGGAGAATAATTATGAAAAAAGTTCTTGTAGCAGTTGCACTAATGACCAGTATTTCTATGGCAGATACAAATAAATCATGTAAAATGTATAACGATGTTATGACAAAAAAGGTCTTTGCTAGTGACTTAAAAAAACAGCTTGATTTAAAAAAAATTCCTATAGAGTATTACACTAAAGCATACTATGCTTTTTATAGGAATTTAGTTGCAACTAATTCTGAGGTGTTTCGTGAAGAACTTACATGGTATCCATGCGTAGAAACTGGACTTTGTCCTTATGAAATAGACAAAGAAGTGGAAAAAGAAATAGAAGCTATGAGTACTAGACTAGACTTTTGGTATAAAAATTATTGCGCAAATTATGAGTGGCACAAACGAAATAAAGTTTTTTGGTTAAGAGACATGGAATAATTTTGTAGATTAGCTATGGAGTGTAAAATGATGGTACCTAGAGACAAATGGCTAAAACTTTTTGAGTTGCTAAAAGAGCATGATCCAGAGCATTTAATTGGTATGAGAAATAATGTCACAAATTACTTAGAGCTTTATGTAAAGGATTATGATAATTATCTAATGGATTCCAAAAGTATGAATGCTATGTTTTACCACGGGTTAATAAGGAAAATTTGTAATGCTTTGGGGGTATAAGATGACAAAGATAAAATCGTTTATGAAAGCACGCCCAGCAACAAGTGCTTTAGTGCTTAGTGTATTTGGATGGATTTTGCTTCTCAAGCTCATTGAGCTTATTCCTTAATTTCTGTTTTAATTTGATCCACTTGCGGAGAAATTTTGTAGATTAGCTATGGAGGTATAAGATGACAAAGATAAAAGTTGATAAATGGCTGTTTAGAATTATGATTTTCTTATTTACCTTAATCTTTGTATGTCCCTTTTTTCTATCAAAAGATGTATGTGATGTTATTGAGAACATTTTTTGCGGTTATGTGTTTGTGTGTGTTATTGCAAATTGCATTAAGACCGGTCTTGAACTTGATTTAACCGACAGAAAGCAATAGTTAATAATCCATGTATGGTATTTTAGTGTGTAGGAGTTCCCTAGCTTCCTATAATTGACATGGAAATGACACGGTTCGTGCCTTTCATAGCAAAAAGCACGTGGTCTATTGGGCTGGCTGACGATGAGCAGGAGATTATTAGTCAGTGGAACATTTTACTTCAAGGGGAACGCAATGTTGTTTATAGAGCTGAAGTTCGTTGGAATGGCTTTTTGAGAATAAACAATTTGGCTTACGAAGTAGAATAACTAATTTAATTCACGCTCACACTTTATGTTTTTTTCATTATCACGACCCTCAATTTCATTTTCTAAGCAAGCTGATTTCTTGAATAAGCATCCATGTTCTTCAAGAGTTAATGTTGCTTGTTCTATTACCTCGCTTGAATTGCACTCCTTAGAAGTGTACTCGTCATGATAAGGAACACAGGGCGGTAGCAATTTAAAGCACGCTCTAGGTTGAATCCACTCATCATCTTCATTTTCAGATGAACAGCTTAATAAGAATAAGCAAGTGGCAATAAAAAGTATTTTTTTCATAACATTTCTCCTACTTTTGGTTAAAATAATAAAATTATTATTAACATAAGGAATTTAAGTGTCAGTCTTATGACAGTGCCAAAGCAATGCTAATTATGGAATGCACGAAACTCAAAAGAATCCGATGATTTCCAGCTTCATTTGCCACTGAAAATCCGTGCGTCAGCAGTTCAAATCTGCTCGGAGCCACTAAATAAAAGCAATCCTTTTAAATACATTCCCTCTGGGAATGACCCTAGCACTGGGTGGTCTTGTGCCTGTCTAAAACTTTCCAAAATTTGTACTTGGCGTTTTGCATCAACTGCAGCATCTGCTGCTATTTTTTGGAATAACTCAGCACTTATATGCCCACTGCAACTAAATGTGGCGAGCATTCCACCTGGAGCGAGCAGTTTAATAGCCAATAAGTTAATGTCTTTGTAGCCCTTTGCCGCCTTTTCCACTTGGCTTGTAGATTCCGCAAATTTAGGCGGATCTAGGATTATGAGGTCAAAGGTTTCGCCCTTGTCCCTGCATTTGCGCAAGTGTGTGAATACATCTGCTTCTGCGTATTCAATTTCTGCACTTTCCAAGCCGTTCAATGCGGCATTTTGCTTTGCAAGCTCAAGCGCAGAAGCAGAAACATCAACTTGCCTAACAAATTTTGAGCCTCCCTTTGCGGCAAACAAGCCAAATCCTCCGGTATAGCAAAAGCAGTTCAAAACACGCTTGTCTTTGGCAAGCTCGCCAATTCTCTTTCTCGCATTTCTTTGGTCTAAATAATATCCGGTTTTGTGCCCGCTGTGCAAATCAACCAAAATTTTTAACCCATTTTCTTCTATTTCCACCGCATTTTGAGGAATTTCCCCCGCTAAAATTTTCACCTGCGGCTCCAAGCCCTCTTTTATGCGAACACTGCTATCTGAACGCTCAATAATCCCTTTGCAATTCGGGAAAATTTCCATTAAACACTCAACTAAAATTCCCCTAAAAATTTCCCAGCCAGCAGAGAGCAACTGAACGCTTAAATAACTCGCATAATAATCAATTATGCACCCTGGCAAAAAATCATTCTCCGCATTAGCCAAGCGAAATGCATTTGCTCCCTTTGGCTCAAAGCCCATAACACTACGGCTCTCCAAACAACGCTTTAACTTGCGTACAAAAAAATCTTTATCTATTTTTTCGTTTCTCTCAAAACTCCAAACCCTCGCCCTTATCTGCGAATTTGGCGAATATGCACCCCAAGCCAAAAAATTACCTTTGCTATCAACAATTTCAACATTTTCGCCAAGTTTTGGGTTTCCATTCACTTTATCCACCGCACCGCTGAACACCCAAGGGTGAAGGCGCAGCAGGGATTTTTCGCGAGAAGGAAGAAGGGAGATATGCACTATATATAAATCAACCTATTGAGTTTTGCCCTATACTCCCAAGTCAGCTCGTGCTTGGGACCAAGAACGGAGAACAACGTTATCATAGCTTTTTTCGCCTTGCCCTCTTTGTCTTGCTTGTTTTCAATAAGTTCTAAAAATGAGTCCAAGGCTTCTTTGTATTTGTTTTGAGATGCTAATTTATAAGCCTTGTCGTAAGGGGGCACGGCATCTTCGTAAAATTCCATTAACTCAATGAGGGATTTTGATTCATTGTAAAAATCATCGCCTTCTTTTATATTTTGCAATAAAGTTTTTGCCTCTTCTTTTTTGCCAGCCATAACTTTGGCTTTTGCGAGCAGATAGCAACCTTTTTTGTTGCTCGGATTTTTTTCAAATAGTTTTTGCAGAATTTTTATAGCCGCAGTTGCTTGCCCAAAATTTATGGCTTCTTCGGCATTTAGCAACAGACTTTCTTCTTCTGATAAAAAAAACGGCAAGAGTTGTTTTTTTAGCTCTGCTTCGGAAAGAGTGCCATCTATGTTGGCTACAATTTGCCTGTTTTTGAAAATGCGAATATCGGTTATTGCGCTTACGCGCAGGTAAGCGGCAAGCTGCTGGTTGTTAGGGTCTTCGGGGTCTAGCTTTGCTATGGTGAATCTAAGTTCGCTGGCGAGTTTTTCCAGCGCAGGTGATGCCTCAAAAGCAACCGCAATAGCTTTTTCCGCAGAGCCATTTATTACAATTTGCTCAAATGTTTCAATATCGGTTTGAATTACAGGCATGTGAGAAATATAGTAAACCTACGGAACAGGGTCAAAGCCGCCTTTGCAAAAAGGCTGGCAACGTAAGATTCGCCATATTGTAAGTAGAATGCCTTTTATAATGCCGTGTTTTTCCAGTGCTTCTATGGCATAATTTGAGCAAGTTGGGTAAAACCTGCAACACCCACTAAAAAAAGCTGGATGCACTTTTTGATATAATTTTATGAGTTTAATCAACATAGTTCAAGCACCAGCTTTCCGGCATCTCCCCTCAGAGCCTCCCAATTTGCATCTGCTTGGCTCATTTCAACAAGAGCCATAATCCAAGCGGGCGATTTGAAGTTTTTTGCTTCTTTGAATAACACAGAACGCAGAATTCGGCGGCATTTATTGCGAAAAACAGCGTTTCCGCTTTTCTTTTTAACAACAAAGCAAAACCTATTGCAGGCATCGGGTGCAGGCATAATTTTAAGGCTTAAAAAGCCAATTCGGAGCTTTTTGCCCTTAGATGCCACAACATTGTAAGAATCCTGCGAGGGAAAGCGAAAATTCCTAAGCGTGCCCAAAATGAGCCTTAGCGGTTATTTTTTGTATAACTCATCACTTACGGTGAGCCTTTTTCTGCCTTTGGAGCGGCGAGAGCTTAGTACGTCGCGACCCCAGCGGTCTTCCATGCGGTGCCTAAAGCCGTGTTTGTTGGCACGTTTGCGATTATGTGGTTGAAAAGTCCTTTTCATAGGGTTTAAATATAGAAAAAATTGAAAATTTTGTCAAGGAAATGCGAAATTTTCTAAATTACCCGCTATGAAAATCACTTTTGAAATAATTAAAATGTCGCTGGGCGACCCTGTTACCATAGCTGTACTTTTAATTTTATGCTGTTTTTCGCTATTTGCTTGGGGAATAATAATAACAAAATATCTCTCCCTTAAAAACAAAATGGGCGCAAATATTCGTTTTTATAAAAATTTTGAACGCGTAAACCATTTTGCGGAAGTGGAGAGTTTTTTTGCAGCAGCACCTAAGTGCCCGCTTAGATTCATAACAGGCGCAGTGCTAGAAGAGGCTAAAAATTTAAGCCCCTTTGTTAGCGTTGAAACCCTTGGCCCTCGCTCAGAAATGCTAGAAGACACCATACAGCGCGAGGTAGAGGCTTGCAGAATGATAGACGATGGCAAACTCTCTTTTTTGGCAATGGCTTCCAACGTTTCGCCGTTTTTTGGGCTTTTTGGAACCGTTTGGGGAATTATGCAGTCTTTTTACGAAATTGGAACGCACGGCTCGGCAGATTTGAGCGTTGTTGCCCCAGGCATAGCGGTTGCCTTGGTGACCACCGTTGCAGGATTGATAGCTGCCATTCCTGCTTCCATTGCATATAACTATTTTGTTTCGCGCAATACCCGCCAAGAAATTTTTTATTACAATTTTGCATCGCGCTTGCTAAGTTTATTCAAACGCGGGGATTTGCTCGCCATAGAAAAAGTTTTCACAGAAAGAGAAACAGCCAAAAGATAATTATGAAAAGAAGCCGCGGAAAATCGCTGAACCAAGAGATGAACTTAACCAACATGATAGATGTTGTTTTTGCCATCTTGATAGTTTTTTTAATATCTGCTCCTCTTATGAGCCAAGGCATAAAGGTAGATTTGCCAAATGCCGAAGCACCTACCTTGGAACAGAAAAAGATGTGCACAGTTTCCATAAACAAGGAAGAAAAAATTTTCATTGAAGGTATGGAAGTGCGCATGAACAATTTTGATAAAATTTTTGAATCGCTTTGCAATAGTGATATACCGGTGGTGATACAATCCGATGAATCCGTGCATTATGGCATTGTTATGAAAATTGTATCTTTGGTTCAGCTTGCTGGTGTTAAACAGCTAGGTTTTTTAACATCCGACAAAGGAGTAACCCCAAAAAGAGAGAAAAAGAAAAAATGAAAGGGATTTACGCATTTAAAGGAAAAGAGCCACTTGTTGGGAGAGATGTGTTCATAGCTCCAGGTGCCCGCGTTATAGGCGATGTGGAACTCTCAGATGATGTTTCCATTTTTCACAATGCGGTTTTGCGAGGAGATATAAACAGCATAAAAATTGGGAAAAACTCAAACGTTCAAGATAATTCAACGGTGCATTTGGCAAGCGACAAAGGAGTTGTTATAGGTGAGGGAGTGACAGTTGGTCACAATGCCATTATCCACGCTTGCACAGTTGAGGATTATTGCATAATTGGTATGGGGGCTTGCGTTATGGACGGAGCCGTAATTGGCCACCACAGCATTGTTGGCGCCTGCGCCCTTGTCACCAGTGGCAAAGAATTTCCGCCTTATTCCCTAATAACCGGAAGTCCGGCACGCAGAGTTAGGGATTTGACAGAAGATGAAATAAAACACTGCGAGTGGAGTGCGAAAAAATATGTTGAAGTTAAAAATAATTTCTTGGAGAAAAACTCGTAATCCGTAAAAACCTGCATTCATCTTTAACAGTCTCATAAGCATTCACCGCGCTTTCCAAAGAATAAAATAGAGAAAAAACGCTAGAGCCACTGCCAGAGAGCAGGGAGTTTCCTCCGCAATCATTTAATTTTTGCTTTAAGGAATTTATAAGGGGATATTTTTCGAGCACGGTTTCTTCAAATTGATTGTATAAATTGTCTAAGGGGTTTGTATTCTTCAAAAAGTTTTGCCAGTGCAGGGTGCCAGCAGGGATAACGTCTTTATAGGCATCGGCGGTGGAAACTGAGCATTTGGGCGTGGCTAAAATTATGCAGCAATCGCTCTCTATTGTGTTTTGCGGTGTTAAAATATCGCCAATACCAGTTGCAAACGCAGCCCCGCCTTTCACAAAAAAGGCAATATCGGCCCCTATGCCCCTCCCTATTTCTTCTAATTCTTCTGAGCTGGCGCGCAGACCCCATAATTTGTTCAAAAGCCTGAGCGCGGCTGCTGCATCGGAACTTCCGCCGCCAAGCCCTGCACCCAGAGGTAAGTTTTTTTCCAAATAAAAACGAACTCCGCTTGAAATCATATGTTTTTCTTTTAATTTCTCTGCTGCTTTGCAAACTAGGTCTTTTTTAGGTGAGTATTCTTGCGGATTATTGTAAGAGATAGAAATTTCGCCGCTGCTGTCTCGCTCGCCAAAAAGACGGTCTCCGCAATTAAGGGTGTGGAACATTGTGCCAATATCGTGGTATCCATCTTCTCTTTTATTTATTATGGATAAAAAAAGATTTATTTTTGCAGGTGCAAGTTCGGCTAAAATCATCTTAAATCTCTAATTCTTTTTATTTTCAGTGCTCTATTTTGTCCTTCATTTGAGGGTGTGAGTTTTATTTTTGAATATATTAGCATTCTGCGGCGTTCTTGTCTTTTGGCAAAACTGTTATCAAATTTAGATTTTGCAACAAACAGAATTACCAAAAAAGCCACAAGAACAGCAAACCATATATAGTATAAAACATCACTTGAGGTTTCCGCTTCCATTTAAGGCTCCTTAGCTGTTATTTTATTGCGGGTTATTATTCCGTGCGCAAAACCTATTATAAAATATATGAGTACCAAAGCCATTAGATATTCAGGCAAAATCATGGCAAAGCCCGCAATATAAGCCCCGGCTATGTTTATCACTTGTATTGCGTTTATGATATTGCTTTTTCTCTTTTTTAGTTTAGCAAGAAACAAGGGGCTAACCATAAGTACGCTGGTAATTAGCATAATCACCAGGGGAATGTAGAGAATATCGGGGCAAGAGTCAAAGAATTTATACTTGCAGAGCAAAATTACGACCAAGGCATTTACAATCCCAGCAAAAGTAGAGGGCATTCCAGAGAAATAATCGGGGTAGGAATCGTTATCCATTGCGTTGTATTTGGCAAGCCTCATAGCGGCACATACCATATAAACCGCAGCTCCGGCAAATAGGGCTAGTTTGTGCGATTCATACCAATCTGGCAATATATCTTTATAGGCAAACATTATCATAAATGCGGGTGCTAAACCAAATGCTATTAAGTCTGCAAGGCTGTCGAACTGCGCCCCGAATTCCGAGCTTGCGTTAAAAGCACGGGCGGCAAAACCGTCTAATTTGTCTAGTAATGCGCAAAAAATTATGAAATGCGCCCCCATAACCACATGATATTCGTTTTTTATTTCAAACAAACCGGCAGAGCAACATATAGAAGCTACACCGAGTAAAAAATTAATGCTGGTGAAAGCATTTGGAACTATGAACTTCGCGTTATGCATACGGGAGTAATATAGAAAAATTTATATAAGACTTTTGGGGATTTTAAGACTCTAAAAATAGAATTGAAATGTTGTTTTTTAGCGAATTTAGCCATTCCCAAAGGTTACCATACATATACTGAAATTATTCACTTTAATCATTAAACTAATTTTGTATATTTTATAAAATTAAACTAGGAGTGTTTCTATGAAAATCTCTTTCGAATCATTGATGTTTTTGGCCTTTCTGTTTTGTTTTGCTTGGCAAAATACATATTCACAAGAAGAATATCTGCCTCCTTACGATCCCAATGTGGTAATAATAAGCCCAGATGTGGAAAAGTGGATGAACGAACAACTCGCCAAAGCCAGCGAGAAAAAGACTATTGAAATGAAGACTGATGTTAAGGGTAGGGTAAAATCAAGTACCGATAAAATCGGAAAAGGAGAGGTAAAGGTTGTAGATAATAAACAAAAAAGGCTGGTTCTTGTTTCGGATATGCATATACGTGAAAATAATATAGAACCTGCGTATGCCAGCTATGAATACAATTCCGAAACTAAAAAACATAATTATTCATTTAATGGTAAAAAAATAAGTGAAAAAGAATACCTTGAATATTTAGATAAGAATTTGGCAAAATTTAGACAAGAAAAAAGAGGCAAAAGAGATTTGCCTGTTCAAGGTGTAATAAGTTCAGATGACCGTAGCTGGACAGCGTGGATGACGGCAGAGGAAATTTACGAGCTGACAAAAAATTATAAAGAACTCATTATTGACGATTATAAAGAACCAGAATCAACTGCCAGTATAGTCTCTATTTTGTCAACAATTCAGTTGTCAACTGCCCATAATATTGGTTATGATGGCAAAAGAATAGGAGTTTACGTAGCGGAGATTAATTGTAGGAATACAAATTTTCCAATAGTAGATTCAGGCAGATATACAGATAAATGTACTGGTACTTATGATACGCATCATAGTAGGGTTGTAAATGTTGTGCAAAAAGCTGCCACTTCAGCACATATTTTTGGAATTAATAGTTCCGCTCCGTATCCTTCAAATCCATTTTCATATTCCCCTCCTTTAGAAATAGGTACGCATAGTTATTATTATGACAAAGGTAATGCTTTCTACGGCGGCCGTGATGCGAATATGGATAATTACATTTATGAAAATAAAGTAATAAATTTTGTATCTGCTGGAAACGACAAGTATATCCCTGTAACATCTCCGGGTAAAGCTATGAATGTCATAACTGTTGGCGCGATAGATCCTGCTACAAATCGCTATGTTGATTATGACTCGTGGAGCTCTAGTTGGAAAAACCCTTTACTTAGAAATAACGTCACTATGTTAGTCAATGATATCAACAAAGGTAGCGATAAGCCTGAAATAGCAATGTATACCGACATAGATATGGGTATTTATGGTTTCATAGATGGCACAAGTGCAGCTACTCCTCTTGCGGCAGGTTTTACAGCTTCACTATTAGATCAGCATCCTTTTTTTAAGCGACAGCCAGCTTTAATGAAAGCGGTTCTTTTGACTGGAGAAACGATACCTATTCAAAATGCTAATTCTTGGGATACAGACAATTATTCTCAAATTGCTAAAGGAATTATGACTTATTCCAGCGTTGCTTGGGGAACAAGAAGCGCATGGTGGAATGGAGGAAATTCTGATTTCTTTGACTCCAATAAAGAAATAAAATTTACAGAAAATAATATTCAAGCGAATAAACGTTATAGGATAGCCATAGCATGGCTTGTTTCCGGTACTTTTGTTTATCAATTTGGAAGATCCCCTCAAATCATTGGTTTATATGTTGAGCAAAACGGTAAAAGAATTGCTTCTTCAACATCATCAACGAATGCTTTTGAAGTTGTTGATTTTGTCACACAGTCAAATGCACCTTTAACTATAATTTTCAAAAGAAGTTTTAACGCTGGCGGCAATGTACTTTTAGGTTATCACTTGCGCGAGAATTTTTGATGAAAGTCTCTATTGGTAGATTTGTTTGCATTTTTGTAACATCGGTTGCATTTTTTTCTTGCAATTGGTTTTTCAGCGAGGTTCCACCCATTAATAGCAAAGCGGTAGTATCTTATAGAATGATTGGAGATAAGAGTGAACATCTACGTCCAAAATATAAGAATGGTTTTATTCTTGGCAAAGACACTTTAGAGTCATGGTTTCCGCACGTATTTGATAAAGATTATGCAGAATCTAAATGTAATTATTTTGCTATGTACTTTGCTACCCCATCTACCATTATTAAATATTGGATTCTTTCGAAAGGTATAGTTTTATACAAAATAAAACCATATAATGCAGAAATATGCGGTGCTAGTAACGACATTGTATTCCATGTAATGCTTGTATGCGATAATACCGAAGAAGGTAATTTAAAAGACATAATAGATTTAAATTCTATACGCTCCTATACCGATGAAGATTGGGATTGTAGAAAAGAGAAAAAAAATGTGTTTTTTTAGAATAAGTAAATAATTCCCGAAATTGGGTACATCCAGTTATTACTCAATGCTAACCACATAAGGCAACCATATTGGTAATGACAGAATACCGCAATGAATGTAGCCAATAGCAAAATAATTTTTATTGATAAAGGCAAAACAAAGCTATGAATAGCCCCTATAACTTATATATTGTACTAAGAGGTTAAAATGAACTTTAAAACGACAACGCAAAAATTAAACGATGTAAAATGTCAATTAGAACGTCTTTATTTTCTTTTTAAAAGATATAAAGAACTAGAGACCCGTTGCGTATACGAGAAAACCAAGGAACAAGAAATAGCCATCCTGAGATATGTACTTATGAGTTTACGACTGTATAAAGATGAACTATTGAGTGAACTAAATGGAACTGATTTAAGCAGAAGCATTTTGTCTTGCCTAAATCCAAAATTTACGGGAAAGGCTGACTCATCCATTATAAAAGATTATAGCCAATAAATTCTGTCGAATTAAAAGATTAGAGCGATTTGAATCCATTTTTTGGAATTGTGGATTTCCATGTAGATTTATACGTTATATATGTTTGCGGAGATGGTGTGGTGATTTATATCTATAATTCCCAAAAATTTATATATTACCATAATTGATGAAAACCATTTTTGTAGTTGATGATAGCGATACTTGCCTATCTAAGGTAGAAGAGGTACTGGAAAGCCAGTACCGCGTTATGACTTTACCCTCTGCTGCTAAAATGTTTGCTATGTTAGAAAAAATTACGCCAGATTTGATATTGCTGGATATTTCTATGCCAGAAATGGATGGTTACACAGCACTACGTATATTGAAGGATAACCCCAAAACCGCTAATATACCGGTGATATTTTTAACAGGGCAAGCAGATGTTATGGTAGAGGCTCATAGCTTTGACCTCGGTGTTATAGATTTTATAGTAAAACCCTTTTCTGCCCTTGTTTTGCTGAACCGCGTTAAAATGCATATGGATATGGATGGCGTTGTCCGTGAAAGAACAGAGCATTTGGAACAAAAAACAAAACAGATGGAGTCTTTATACGATAATATTATATCTATTCTGGCAGATGTTGTTGAAAGCCGCGACCACCTGACTGGTGGCCACATTGAGCGAACCACGATTCAAACTAAAATTCTAATAGATGCTATGCTAGAACGCAACGTGTATGCAGATGAAATAAAAAGTTGGAATTCAGACTTGGTAGCTTCTTCGGCTCGTTTGCACGATATAGGCAAAATAGCCGTTCCAGACTCCATTTTGAATAAACCAGACAAGTTAAACGAAGAAGAATATGAAATAATGAAAAAACACGTAAATGCAGGCGAGCAGATTATAGATAAAATAATAAGCAAAACTCGTGAAGAATCTTTTTGGAACAAGGCAAAAATTTTCGCAAGCTATCATCACGAGCGTTGGGACGGCACAGGCTACCCACGTGGGCTTAAAGGTTTAGACATTCCTCTTCAGGGAAGAATTTTGGCTGTAGTGGACGTTTACGATGCCCTGATATCTGAGAGAGTGTATAAAAAGGCTTTTGACCATTATAAAGCAGTTGAAATAATCAAGTCTGAGTCTGGAAAACAATTCGACCCTAAAATAGTGGAAGTATTTTGTGATGTTCATGAACGTTTTATGAATGTAAGTGTAGAATGGTAGCGAAGTATAAACGCATATTATCTTATTGGCAAGTGATCCTTGTTTTCCTTGCTTTTATGTTGGTTATTGGAACAAGCTACCTTTTGATAAGCAGTACAGAGCAAAAGCATCTTAAGCAAGATGCCGAAAATGTATTAGACAATACAAGCATAAAAATAGAAACCGATTTGACCGAACTGAAAACCATGATGGACATAATTTCAGAAACGGCTCGCAAAATGATTATTAAAGGCGATGATTACGAGAAAGTGTCTTGGTATTTGAAAAATGTCACTGAATATATGTCTAACAATAAAAATGTATTATCTCAGGTTACGGATATTTATGGCATTTTTGATGTATTTGAAGGAAAGTTTCATGCCAGCGTTGATAGGGTTCCCCCAGATAGTTATTCACCTCAAAACCGTCCTTGGTATAAAGCGGCTGTTGAAGCTAATGGGGGCATTGCTGTTACTGAACCATATATGGATGTTGTTTTGGACGTGCCCGTTATCACTTATTCGCGCAGAATTATGGATGATAAAGGCAAATCTCTTGGCATAATTTGCATGGACTTAAAATTAAGCAAAATTAAAGAGTATGCAAGCAATGTGCATTTAACCGAAGGCACCTATAGCATATTATTCAATAAGCAATTTGAAATCATTGCCCATCCAAGCCCCTCGTATTTGGGTAAATCACTGCGCCAGTTGAATGATGGTCTCTCCATTGAAAGCGATTTAAGGCAAGGCATAAGTATTTCTGAGCGCAAAGTGATGGATTACAAGGGCAATCAAGCTATTGGTTTTATGCGGCAATTGGAAAATGGCTGGAGCCTCTCCGTTATAATACCTTCTAAAGAGTATTACCAAAATTTGAATGGCATAGCAGAATTCCTTTCGATTCTAGGCCTTACAATGGCAATTACTTTAAGCCTACTATTGTCGCGTATAACAGCAGTGAACAACAAACTGGAAAAACGAATGGGGATAATATTTGAAAATGCGCCATTTGGCAGCATTATATTTGATAAAAATGCAAACATTATTGAATGCAATTTGAGAGTTGTTAAAATGTTTGAACTCTCCAGCAAGCAAGAGTTCGTTAAAAGATTTTTAGAGTTCTCACCCAAATATCAATCCAATGGGAGATTATCACGCGATGAATTGACAAAAGTTGCAACCAAGGCTTATGAAAATGGTTCCTATAATTTTGAATGGATGCACCAAAAACTGAACGGCGAGCCTGTTCCTTACGAAGTCATGCTTGTACGTGCCGAGTTTGACAAAGAAGTTGTTTTGATGTCTTATATGCGAGATTTGCGCGATACAAAACGAATGGTGAACGAAATTAAAAATAGGGGCCTTTTGCTGAACACTGTGAATCAGATAGCTTCTATTTTGTTGCAGAACTATGACGAAAGCAATTTTGAAAATTCACTGTTAAAAAGTCTTGAGCTTATGGGGCAATGCCTTGATGTTGACCGCGTTCAAATTTACCGCAACGAAATGATTGACGGCGATTTGCGTTTTGTGTGTAGGCATAAATGGCTCAGCGAATATGGCAAAAAGTGCGTGCCAATTCCAGTTGGGTTCAATTTTTCTTACGGCAAGCGGCAGGAATGGAAAAAAATATTTTTACGCAGAGAAAATATAAACACTTTGGTAAAAGATTTATCGCAAGACGAGCAAGATTTTTTGAGTAGCTACGACGTGAAATCCATAGTCATAATTCCGTTGTTTTTAGATGATGATTTTTGGGGATTTTTCAATATTGATAATTGCCACACAGAGCGTAAATTTTCAAGAGAAGAAATGGAAATACTCACCTCTGTTGGATTTATGATGAGCAATGCAATTAGCCGCAATTTGCAAATCACTAAAATGCGCGAAGCAGATAAACATCTGCAAATGGTTTTTGACAATGTACCGCTCGGCTACCTTATGCTCGATAAAAATCGCAATATTATAGAATGCAATCAGAAGGCTATTAAGTTGTTTAAATTGACCAGCAAGCAAGAATGCATTGACAAATTCCACGAACTCTCGCCAGAATATCAGCCAAATGGGAAGTTATCACGTGAGAGAGCAGTTGCGCTTATAAACGAAACTTTTGAAAAAGGCTTTAACCAATTTGAATGGATGCACCAAACATTAGACGGCGAACCTATCCCTTGCGAGATTATCCTTACGCGCGTTAAATATAAAGACGACTTTTCTGTGGTAGCATATCTGCGTGACTTGCGTGGGCTTAAAGCAATGCTAGACGAATTGCACAAAGAAAGCGAGAACTCTAAATTTATGGTTCATTGGTATAAATCCATTCTCAATGCCATACCGCTTCTCGTAACCGTGACCGATACAAATGCTAAATGGACATTCATAAATACTGCGGTTGAAGAATTTTTGGGAATAACGCTTAAAGATGCCTTGGGCAAACCGTGCAGTAACTGGAATGCCAATATATGCAACACCATTGATTGCGGCATAGAATGCGCAAAAAGAGGGCTTAAACAAACATATTTCTCAGATGGAGACAAATCGTATCAGGTGGACGTTGCAAAATTAAAGGATTTAAAAGGCGAAACTACTGGATATATTGAAGTGGTGCAAGATATAACCAACCTTAAAATCATGGCAAAAAAACAAGCCGAAGCCGAAACAGCTAATATTGCCAAATCTGCATTCCTTGCAAAAATGAGCCATGAAATTCGTACACCTATGAATGCCATTCTCGGAATTGCCGAAATTCAACTTGAAGATGATGCACTGCCTTTGCCAACACAAGAGGCTCTTAATAAAATTTATGCTTCTGCCAGTTTGCTACTCAATATCATAAACGATATTCTGGATTTGTCAAAAGCGGAATTTGGCAAATTAGAGCTTGTTTCAAATAAGTACAATATTGCAAGCATGATTTACGATGTTGTGCAATTGAATATGGTTCAGTTCAGCCACAAAGCTGTTGATTTTGAACTTGAGGTTGACCCAAATGTATCTACAGAGTTATTGGGAGATGAACTGCGCATTAAACAGATTTTGAATAACTTGCTCACAAATGCGTTCAAATACACCAATAAAGGAAAAGTGAAATTGGCTGTGAGCTCCGAGAAGAAAAGCGAAAGCTCTGATATCCTGCTTATTTTCAACATAAGCGATACGGGGCAAGGCATGACCGAAGAACAGAAAAACAAAATATTTGAAGAATTCTCCCGTTTTAATTTGGAATACAATAGAGCAGTTCAGGGCACAGGGCTTGGAATGAGCATAGTGAAACATCTCATTCAAATGATGAATGGCGAAATTTCCGTTGAGAGCGAGGTTGGAAAGGGTACGGTTGTTAATGTGAAAGTACCGCAAGGATTTGTGAGCGAAGATGTTTTGGGCGAAGAATTAACCGCAAATCTGCAAAATTCCCGTTTTGTCAAAGATTCACAATTAAAGAATGCCAGAATTGAACGCGAACCTATGCCTTATGGCAACGTGCTTGTTGTTGACGATGTGGAATCTAATCTATTTGTTGCCAAAGGTTTGCTGCAACCTTACAAGCTATCCATTGATATAGCCGAAAGCGGCGAAGAAGCGGTAGAAAAAATTAAGAACGGCAAGATTTACGATGTTGTATTTATGGACCAGATGATGCCAAAAATGGATGGTGTGGAGGCGGTAAAAATTATGCGCGATTCAGGATACTCGGCTCCCATTATAGCACTTACTGCGAATGCAATAGTTGGGCAGGCAGAGATTTTATTGAACAAAGGTTTTGATGATTTTATTTCAAAACCCATAGATATTCGCCAAATGGACTACATTTTGAACAAGTATATTCGCGACAAGCAGAGTCCAGAAGTTATAGCGGAGGCTCGCCAAAAGCATAATATTTCAAAAATAAGCCCTTATGAAATAGATTTCAAAGCAAACCCAGACTTGCTATTTGCTTTTATTCGCGATGCCAAAAAGAAAATACCAATTATGGATTCAATCTCAAAGAACATCAATGACGCAACAAACGAAGATTTACGCTTATTCACTATTCATGTCCATGCCATAAAAAGTGCTTTGGCAAATGTTGGCGAAAAAGAACTTTCAAATATTGCCCGCAAGCTGGAAAAAGCTGGCAATGAGGGCGATAGAGCGGTTATATCTGCCGAAACAGGGAATTTTTTAGAAGGTCTTGGCAAAGTGATTCAAAGGCTTGAATCCGATAAAGATGCAATTGCGTCAAAAGAAGAAGACACCGTGTATTTTAGGGCGCAACTTGTGGAGTTCCGATCTGCTTGCACAAATTACGATAAAAAACTCGCCAAGAATATTCTAGTCGAGCTTAGCTCTATGCAATGGTCTTCAAAAATCAAAGACTTTTTGGCTCTTCTTCAAGAACTTCTTTTGCACAGCGATTTTGAAGAAGCGGTTTCTAAAACAACAGAATTTATGGAGTTATACAAATGATACGCTCACTGATACCCAAGCACTTACACGCGCAAATTCTATGGATTGTGCTTTCGTTTGCGTTGATGATAGTTTTAAACTATTTATTGACGCATAAATTAGAACACGACCATTTGAAAAGGGAGGCTGAGAATGATATCTTTCATATGCAGTCTAGCATTGAATTTGAACTGCTTGAAAATGAAGTGGTGCTGAGTGGCATAGCAGAAACCGCCCGAATAATGATTTCACAGCACAAAAGTTTTGAGATGCTTTCTGAATATATTAAAAACGTAACCCAATATATGACAACCGATGAGAAATTCGCATCTTACATAATAAATGTATATGGTGTTTTTGAAGCATTTGATGGAAAATTGATTATTGGCAATGATTGGGTTCCGCCAAGCAATTATATGCTATCGGAACGCCCTTGGCATGAATTAGCGATGAAGTTAGGCAAAGAAGTGAGAATTACGGAGCCATATTTGGATGCGGCGACTGGCGCAATTATCATCACTTATGTAAGCCGTATTTTTGATGAAAAAGGCAATCGGCTGGGCATAATTTGTTTAGATATAAATCTTGCCAAAATCAAAGAATATATAAGCAGTATATATATTGCAGAAACAGAAGTAGGAATACTTCTCAGCGAAGAATTAAATATTGTTGTCCATCCCGATTCCTCGCTACTGGGCAAGGCACTCCGTGATGTGAATTATGGAATATCAAGCCTTGCGGAAGAATTGGAACAAGGCGCAGAAATTTCTGAGCGCAGAGTGTTGAATTACAGAAACGAAGAGTCGGTTGCATTTTTCAAGAGGTTGAAAAACAACTGGTATGTAGGAGTTTTGATACCAGAGGAAAATTATTATAAAGAGATTAAAAGCATTACAATAGTTCTCAGTTTGCTTGGCATTGTATTGGCAGCTGTATTGATAACCTTGCTACTGAGAATTGAGAGAGCCAAAGAAAGCGCAGAACAATCCATAAAAGTTCTCACAAACGTGCTGAACGGGTTGGATATTATGATATATGTTACCGACCCATCTACGGATAAAATTCTCTTTATAAACGAAAATATGAAAAAGCATTACGGTTTAGACGAGGCAATTGGGAAAATTTGTTATAAAGTTTTTCAGGAGGGAATGGACAAAAAATGCGAATTTTGCCCTTGTTTACAGTTGAATAAGGAACCGCACAACACTGTTATATGGGAAGAACGTAGCTCCTTAACTGGGCGTGTATATCGCAATACAGATAGATACATGGAATGGCACGATGGCGAAATTGTACATATACAACATTCCGAAGACGTAACCGAATTAGTTGTTGCAAGGGAATTGGCCGAACAGAGCAGCCGTTTCAAAAATAGATTCTTATCGCGCATAAGCCATGAAATAAGAACGCCTATGGCTACAATTATGGGCATCACCGAAATACAATTGCAGAACGAAACCATAGGGCAAGATATGAAAAAAGTATTTATTGAGATTTACAATACAAGTTATTTACTTTTAGATGTTATAAGCAATATATTAGATGTATATAAAATAGAGGCGAATAAAATAGAAATTGCATTTGTGGAATATGATGTTGCGAGTTTGATAAACGATGTTGTGCAACTTAACATTATGCGAATGAAAAACAGAGCGGTTGAATTTGAATTTAATGTTGACGAAAACCTACCCGTTATGTTGTTTGGAGATGTGATTCACATTAAGCAGATTTTGAATAATTTGCTCTCCAATGCATTTAAATATACTGAATCTGGAAAAGTAAAATTATCGGTGAGTGCAGAAAACACTAAAAAAGAAAATTTTGATATGACACTCGTTTTTAGCGTGAGCGATACTGGGCAAGGCATGACCGAAGAACAGAAAAACAAAATATTTGATGAATACTCTAATTTCAGCTATTTGATTGAAGGCACTGGGCTTGGCATGAACATCACGCAATATTTGATAAAGGCGATGAAAGGCGAAGTTGCTGTGAATACCGAGCTTGGCAAAGGTACGGAATTTATAGTGCGCTTGCCGCAAAAGAGCACCAATTCGGGTGTTTTGGGCAAAGAACTTGTTGAAAGTTTG
Source organism: Candidatus Fibrimonadaceae bacterium (assembly GCA_031281345.1). Classification (GTDB taxonomy): domain Bacteria; phylum Fibrobacterota; class Fibrobacteria; order Fibrobacterales; family Fibrobacteraceae; genus Fibrimonas. Next base: position 21,370 of record JAITFN010000015.1, on the reverse strand, counting down.
CAAAATTTCCGTTATATAAGTTACGCGCAAATTAGAAGTGCGAGAATAGAACGCGAACCAATGCCTTATGGCAATGTGCTTATTGTTGACGATGTGGAATCCAATTTATATGTTGCCAAAGGTTTGCTACAACCTTACAAGCTCACTATTGACACAGCAGATAGCGGAGCAGAAGCTGTAGAAAAAATTAAGAAAGGCAGAAGTTACGATATTATATTCATGGATCACATGATGCCAGAAATGGATGGAGTGGAAGCTGTTAGAGCCATTCGTGAATTTGGATATAACAATCCCATTATTGCACTAACAGCGAATGCTATTGGAGGGCAGGCAGAACTATTTTTGAAAAATGGTTTTGATGGTTTTATTTCAAAACCCATAAACATTCACCAGATGAACTCCATTTTGAATAAATTTATTCGCGATAGGCAAAGCCCAGAAGTGATAGGGGAAGTTCGCCGCCAGTATGCTCTTTCAAAAATCAGCGCTCGCGATTCAAGTTTTAAAATGAGTTCTACTATGGAACTTGCCTTTGCCCGTGATGCCAAGAAAAGATTCCAAGTTCTTGAGTCAATTTCAAATAATATAAATACCGCAACAGACGAAGATTTGAAATTATTTGCTATAAATGCAAATGCCTTAAAAAGTGTGCTTGCAAATGTTGGCGAAAGAGCACTTTCCAAGGCTGCCCACGATTTGGAAATGGCAGGCAATGAGGGCAATAGAGCGGTTATATCCACCGATACTCCGCCTTTTTTAGATAGCCTTAACGAGATAATTCAAAAAATAGACTCTGACGACGATTCAAATGTTTTTGATGATGAAGATACTGCATATTTGCGTGCTAAACTTTTGGAATTCCGGTATGCTTGTACTGCTTACGACAAAAAATTAGCCAAAAACGTTCTCTCTGATATTTATTCCAAGCGTTGGTCGCGCCAAACCAAAGAGCTTTTGTCCACCCTCTCTGAACTGCTGCTGCACAGTGATTTTGAAGAAGCTATAAAGCGAGTGGAGAGGTCTTTGTAGGTTGGAGTTTCCTCCTCTTCCTCTGGAATTTTATAGCAAACCTATGTGCCTCGTCTCTTGCTCTTTGCAAAAGCTGCAAGGCTGGGTGATTACGTTTTAACAAAACGGATGGCTTTTCTCCGGGGAAAACAATTTCCTCTAAACGCTTGGCAAGCCCAATAACGGGAATGTCTGTTAAATTCATTTTCTCTAAAACTTCAAAAGCTGCGTTAACCTGCCCCTTGCCACCGTCTATAAGGAGTAAATCTGGGAAATCGGATTTTTCTGCTCGCAGTCTTGTAAGTCTTCGAGTTAAAATTTCTTTCATGCTCGCGAAATCGTCTCCACCCATTGCTACTTTAACCTTGTATTTTCTGTAATCGCTTTTGCTCGGAAAGCCATTCACAAAACGAACCATACTTGCCACAGGCTCTTCCCCACCCAAATGCGAAATATCAAAGCACTCTATGCAGAGTGGCGGATTGTTTAAATTCAATTCCTTTTGCAGTTCAAAAACGCTCCTGTTCATTTCATCGTATTTTGCGCCTTTTGCCTGTAATTCAACCAAGAGCATTTCTGCGTTTGCTTTTGCCATTTGCAAATATCCAAGTTTTTCACCTCTTTGCGGAGCCTCAGCCTGAATTTTGTGACCAGCCAAATTTGCGAGCAATTCTTCAAATGCCTCTTGCTCCTCGCCAAGCGAAAATTCCATAATTATCTCGCGCGGCAAATCATCTTTTGAAACGCTCAAATACCAACCCGGCAAAAATTCCGACAAAATCTCCGGAGGTTCCTGTTCCAAGTGGCTTTCCAAATAGAAATGCCGCCTGTTGAATAAAATCCCGCTTCTGTACTCAACTATAACCGCAGTTGCCAGTTCTTTTGCTCTGCAAACAGCAATAACATCAAGGCTTAGTCCTGCATTGTTTGCGTGATCTGCTTTTTGCTTTGCGAATGCGCTTTGCACCGCAAAAACTTGGTCTCTATATTTGCTGGCATCTTCAAAACGCATTTCGGCTGCCGCTATTTGCATTTTCCTTTGCAGCCTCGCTAAAATTTCGGTGTTTTTACCTTCCAAAAGCATTTTGGCGGCATATACACCCTCCATATATTCCTCTTCGGTAATATTGTCTATGCAAGGAGCCTTGCACCTGCCCATATGAAAATTAAGGCAGGGACGAACTTCTTTTTTCAATGGAAATGTCAAATGGCATTCCCTTAAATAAAAAAGACGTGGAACCATATCTAGAATAGCCCTTATGTAGTTGGAATTGGTAAATGGGCCAAAATAGAGATTTTCGTCTTCTTTTGTTTTGCGGGTTAGCCTAAGGCGTGGGAATTTCTCTTGCATTTCAAGCATTAAATACGGAAAATGCTTGTTGTCTTTTTGGCGAACATTGTAATATGGCTGGTGCTGCGCTATTAAATTTGCCTCTAAAATAAGGGCTTCGGTTTCGGTTTCGGTTATTATCCATTCTATATCTACTATATGCGGGAGCATAAGCATTGCTGCCCTGTGGCCTTCTTTTTCCCTCCCATCAAAATAGCTACGAACCCTCTTGCTCAAAAGCTTGGCTTTGCCTATATAAATAATCTCGCCTTTGGAGTTCTTCATCAAATAAACGCCTGGCTTGGCAGGTAGGCTCATAAGGCGTGAAACTAAATCGTTCTGCATTCTTTTTAATATAGTAAGTAATAAAGGAATTTACTATATTACACCCATAATGGCAATTGAAATTCGCAAATGGACAAAAGATGCTAACAAAAGTTTGATAGTTTTTTTATCAATGGTTGTCATTTTAATAAGTATTTTGCTATTTGCCGTGTTTTTAATTTCAAATTTCAAAATGTTTTTGGCAGATCAGGTAAAAACAAGCACTTATGCCGAAAATCTCAGTCTTTTGAGCGATGTGTCACTTAATCTAAAAAAACTGGAACAATCGTTAATAGAATCCAAGCTAACATTATCCAATTTGATGGAATTAGAATATAAAGATGAATTTTTAAAAAAATATATCAGTGGCAAAATTAATTTTGATCCCGATATTTTGAAAATTTATATTAGTTCCAATAAAGATAGCATCAAAAGCCCTTGGTTCATAAATGCCAAAAAAGCCAATGGGAGAGTTTCATTCTCCCTGCCATATTTAGACTCTCCTAGCAACAAGATATTGATGGATTTTTCAATAAACATTTACAACAACAAGGGGCAAGATATTGGTGCCTTGTCTCATTCTTTTTATTTAGAGAAATTAACAAGAGTGCTTTTACAGCATAAAAGAGTGCCAGAACACGAAATATATCTGCTCGATTATTCTGAGAATCTCATAACCTCAACTGATGAAGGCTATATAAAAAATATGCATTCTTTTAAGTTTGACGAAATTGGTCTGAATGCTTACAAGAATAAAATTTTTTCTTATTCAAATTCTTTTATCGCAGATAATAATCATTACATATTCTTTACCCCTGTTTTTGAGCGGAACTTTGTTTTGATTTCAAAAATGCCAATTAAATCCATTTATTCAACAAAAAATTTCTTCTTCAACAAAATGTTTGTTATACCAACTTTCCTTTTCATAACTATGATAATATCCGTTTCGATTTTTGTGATTATGCTTATGAGTGTGGAACAGAGAAAAAAGGAAAACATGGAGAAAGAAAGTTTAACAGACCCCTTAACCAACATATTCAACAGAAGATATTACGAAAAAATAATAGAACCAGAATTTGCAAGAATGGAAAAGGAACAAAAATACATTTCGTTGATTATGCTAGACATTGACTTCTTTAAAAAATGCAATGATACTTATGGGCACGTTCAGGGCGATGAAGTGTTGAAATGCGTTGCAGGTATTTTTGTGAAACACGCAAGGCGCGAACACGATTTTGTATTTAGGTTGGGTGGCGAAGAATTCGGGGTGTTGCTCATTGGAACAGGAGAAGAAGGTGCTATTGAAATTGCAGAAAAAATTAGAGTAGAAGTGCAAGAAACAGAAATTCCACTTAAAGATTCAGATAAGCATATTTCCATTACAATTAGTGCTGGCATTGCAAGCCTTATTCCGCATTTAGAACAAAATCCTCAAATTCTTTACGACGTAGCAGACGAAATGCTTTACAGAGCAAAGAGAACTGGAAGAAACAAGGTTTGCTACTAAAAAAAGCATCCCCCCTTGAATGGCTAAATCTTTCCGCCTTCCACCACAAAATCATCGGGATTTGCTTTGGGACCCATGAATGCTCTGAGCGTTGCTTCAAAATCTTTGTGAAAAAATTGTTCTTCTGCCAGGTCCTCAATGGTTTTGTTTATGAAATTAAGCAACTCGGTGTTGCCTTTTTTAAGTGCGGGGGCAATGCCTTCAACCGAGCCTAGGGAACTAATTCCAACTTCAAAAGCAGGATTTTCATTTGCCCATGCAAATGTAACGGTATTATCTTGTGCTAGTGCCGCTCCTCTGCCGTCTTTTAATGCTATAAAAGTTTCGTCTATCCGCCCAAAAGTCACAAGTTCTATTTCTGGATGTTTTTCTGAGAAATATTTTTCCGAGGTAGTGCCTTTGAGAACAATCAACTTTTTGCCAGCTAATTCACTTAGGTCTCTGATTGGGGTGGTTTTGGGCGAAATCACGCTAATGGAGGCTTTCATATATGGATGTGCAAAATCAAATATTTTGGCTCTTTCGGGTGTATTTGTGAAATTCGCGATTACTACGTCTGCCTTTCCGTTTGTCAAAACATCAAAGCGGCCAATGGGGTCAACAATTATAAATTCAATTTTTGAGGAATCTCCAAAAAGCTCGTAAGCAAGCCTTTTTGCAAATACTATCTCAAAACCCTGATTTTTGCCCCTGTGGTCTATATAACCAAATGGCGGGTCATCGCCCATAACGGCAATCTGCAAAAAACCACGTTTTTTTATTATTTCAAGCCCATTTGGTTCTTTTTTTCCGCAACCAATAGCAAAAAAAGCCAAGGCCAAAGCAAGCGCGCAGAGTTTAAGTTTGCCCATAAGTGTGAATATAGTAATAATTTTTCTATATTTATAGACCCTAGTATGGAAAACGACACTGTAGAAGTTATAGCAATAGACGGACCTAGCGCCACTGGCAAAAGTACCACGGCGAAATTGGTTGCCAAAGAGCTTGGCTATACTTATTTGGATACTGGAGCTATGTATAGAGCGGTTGCTTATTTAGCTGAGAATGGAGAGCTTCGGGTGGAGAATAGCTTGAATTTAAATGAGATAAGAATTTCTTTTGATAAAAATAATCAGATTTTGATAAATGGCGTTAATAGAGAAGGTGAGATTAGAGACCCTAAAATAAGCACGGTGGTTAGCAAATACAGCGCTATGCCATACATCAGAGAAGCCCTTACGGCACGGCAGAGGGAAATTGGTTCTGGGCAGCCTTGTGTTTTAGACGGGCGCGATATTGGAACGGTGGTTTTCCCCAATGCAAAATACAAGTTCTTTTTAACCGCGGATTATGGCACAAGAGCGGCCAGGCGGTTGCTTGAGCTGCAGGCTGCAGGTAAGGCTCTGGGTGAGACCCTTGAGAGCGTAGAGAAAAATTTAAGAGAAAGGGATAAGGCAGATTCTGAGAGAGAAATAGCTCCCCTTGTGAAAGCTAAAGATGCAATTGAAATAGACACCTCGCACATCACAATCCAACAACAAGTTCAGAAAATTTTGCAGAGCGTAGGCGAGGTGGCGCGTTGCAAACATTCTCTGGGCGCAACCCGAACAGGTTAAAATGTCCAATCAAACGTTAAAAGTAAAAGCAGGCACACAAGACGACTTAAACGAAATCTTGAACGCAGAGCAAGAAAACAAAGGCATAGCAGTTTCTGACGAAGCTCTTGAAATTTACAACAAAACGCTCAACGACTTTAAAGAAGAAGTTGTTATAGAAGGCATAATTCGCCACGTTAGCGACTTAGAAGTTTTTGTTGATGTAAAAGGAAAATCAGAGGGAATAATCCCCCGCGAGGAGTTCAAAGAAGGCGAGCCAATAGAGATAGGCTCAAAAATAGAAGTATATATAGACAAATTTGAAAACGAAGACGGCCGTTTTGTTCTTTCAAAACAAAAAGCAGATTTCCTAAGAATTTGGAAACAGGTTTACGAAGCTTACGAAAGAGGAGACGTTGTGCGCGGCACTCTTTCTCGCCGCATAAAGGGTGGAGTGGAAGTGGATTTATTCGGCATTCCAGCATTCTTGCCAGGTTCACAAATAGACCTTCGCCAAATTCCAGACATCAACATAATAATTGGCCAAGAATTTGATTTGAAAATCATAAAAATCAACAAAGACCGCAGGAACATTGTTGTTAGCCGCCGCATTGTGCTTGAAGATGAGCGCAACAAGCAAAGGGGCAATGTTTTGGATACTTTGGAAAAGAATCAGGTTCGCAAAGGCATTGTCAAAAATATCACCGAGTTCGGCGCATTTATAGACCTTGGCGGCGTGGACGGTTTGTTGCACATAACAGATATGAGCTATAAACGTATTAACGACCCAAAAGAAATTGTGCAGCTCGGACAAGAAGTTGAAGTTGTTATTTTGGATTTCAACGACAAAAAAGAACGCATTTCGCTTGGCATAAAGCAGCTTCACCCACACCCGTGGAAAGATGTTGCAGAACGCTACCCCGAAGGTACAAAGGTCAAGGGCAAAATCGTCTCTGTCACCGATTACGGTGCCTTTGTTGAGCTGGAAAGCGGGTTGGAAGGTCTTATTCACGTTTCCGAAATGTCTTGGAGCGCGCATTTGCAGCACCCAAACAAACTTTTCACCGTTGGTCAAGAAATAGAAGCAGTTGTTCTAAAAGTGGAAGCCGAGAACGAGCGCATTTCGCTTGGTACAAAGCAGTTAGAAACAGACCCGTGGGAATCCATTGAAAGCGAGCTTTTGCCTGGCGCAAAGGTCACTGGCGAGGTTCGTTCCATTGCAACATTCGGTGCCTTTGTTGAAATTAAAGAAGGCGTTGACGGCTTGATTCACGTTTCTGATATGAGCTGGACAAAGAAAATTGAACACCCGGGCGAGATGATTAAGAAAGGTGATAAGGTTGAATGCGTTGTGCTTGCTGTAGATAGCGAGAGACGCCGCATTTCTCTTTCCATGAAGCACTTGGAAGACGATCCGTGGGATTCCGTTGAGAACGATTTCCAAGTTGGCGCAGAGGTTAAGGGCAAAATAATTCGCCTCATTGAACGCGGTGCAGCCGTTGAGCTTACTCGTGGCTTTGAGGGTCTTGTTCCAGTTTCAAAACTAGGCACAGATTACATTAAAATCCCAGCCGAAGCATTCAAGATTGGCGATGAAATTCCTGCCATAGTTACCGAGCTGAACAACAGCCAGCGTACCATTTATCTGTCTGCGGCAGATTATTTCAAAAACCATCCCGATGAACTTACCGATTGGAAAACAAATCACAAACCAGGCATGAATTCAACGGAAAAGAAAAAGGAAAAGAAAAAGAAAGAAGAAAAAAAGGAACAGGAAGCGTAGAATAACTCAATTCTGGCTACTCCTTAAAAATCTTCATTTTCTCAGGAAAAGTGATAATTTATCACTTTTCTTTTTTTTTGCGGAAAATTTTATTATATTTATACCATAGTTTCTTATTAAAAAGGAGTATACTATGAAATCAAATTCTTTTCTTCTATTGTCGGCAAGTTTTGTATTTGCCGCATTAACCATCTCCTGTTCTGTTGCCTCTACCACCGCCGCACTCGGTGTGTCCACAGGTTCTACAAGCGGCAGCACCAGCGGTAAAAAAGAAACGGTTGTTGTTAATCAACAGCAACCGCAGCAGCAACAGCCTGTGATCATTTACCAACAGCAACCAGCCTCACAACCAGCGGCTCCACAGGCTGTTCAAGTTCAGCAACAACAGCAGCCTGCTCCTGTAGTTCAGCAAAAAGCAAAGAATAGTTCCATAAGGAATTTTGCTGTAAAATCTTATGACAAAATAGTTAAGGATAATCAAAAGGGCAAAGGAGACCATTTGAATTCTCTGATTTTGCTTCTGGAAAGCGAAGGAATTCCTAAAGACGAATCTACGCTTTTGATTAAAAAAGCCATAAGAAAAGCAAACGGCAATGCCGAAGTTTTCGCCGATGAAATAGAAAATTCGCTATAACTGGTAATATTTTTGCTGAATTTTTATTCCACGCTTTTTATTGTTTTAACCTCCCCCTATCAGCAAAATCCTGCTTCGGCTTTTGGACACGTGTTTCTTCTTCAAGCGGATTCACTTCCATATCCACTATGGAACACAATAGAATTTGTGGCAGAACCAGGAGATGCCAATAAACTCAGTTACATAACGAAAGGCGTATATGGTGGCTTTGCGGCAAAATATGAAACCATACCTTTTTATGAGAAAATTTATAAATATGTGGATAATGAGAAACGCGACTTGTTTATTTATCCGCTTAAAATTTCAAATGCGGAACTGGCAAAATTCAACGATACTTTAAATTCTTGGAAAACAAAAGAAGATTCATATAAATTTTTCACAAAAAATTGCGTTGACGGACTTTATGATTTGCTAGAAAACACACTTGATTCCGTTCAAGAAGCACCCGCTTTGCTAACCCCGCAAAATTTAATAAGGTTGTTAAATGAAAGTGGCAAATTAGAAAAACCTATATTGTTGCAATTTTCTGGAAACAAGAGAGAGGATGAAAATTTTATAGAGCAAAAAGATATGCAAATCCCGCACAAATATAGCCGCTTTGACATTGGAATGTTATTCCTAGAAAAGGTTTATGCGAATTTGCGTTTCCGGTTGTTTTTGCACGATGTAAGCGATTATGCTGGCTATTATTCAAATTTCATAAATCTTGAAGTATTGGTTTTGAATATGTATATTGACAAGGGCGAAATAAATTTCAGAGAATTGTGGCTTGCTCGTGCTCGTTCAGAAATACCCTCACGCGACTTTATTTCTGGCTGGTCTTGGCTACTTGAAAGAGGCTGGGAAAAATATATAACCACAAACATCGGTTTGGGCAAAACCTACATTATATTCAACGATTACCTGCTCGGTTATATGCTTCGTGGTTCGGTTTTGGAAAAGGAGCAAATGGAATTTTATACAGGTTTTCAAATTTTTACCAGAGTTTTTTCTGCGAGAAATTATCGCTCTGGAATATATTTTGATTATTTGCGTTTGAATGCAAAAGAGAAAATTGCAAAAACAGATTTAAAGACATGGATTTCCTTTGATTTAAGGGAAGACTTAAATTTATTTGCAGAAAGTTCAATAAAAAACCGCAATGAAAGTTATTTTTCTATTATGCTGAGATTTTATTGGGGAATTTGATAAATTTCTTTAAAAAGTTTATATAATTTTCTATATTTACAAGTAAATGAAGCTCTCACTTGTTCTTTGCCCTGTTTACGACCCGCATAAAAAAAATGCGCATCTCCATGCTTCAAAAATCTGGTCAGAAAAAATAATCAGTTTGTTGCATGGAAGGCCAGCACTGAAGTTAAGCGTGTTTTTTACAGGGAAAATGCTCAGGTCTCTGAACAAGGAATATAAAAAAGAGCGCGAACAGCTCTCTGAATTTGTTGCAAACAAACAATTAGAATTTTTAGGCGGAGCATATAACGATGCTATGCTCCCTTTGTTTCCAAAAAAACTCAGGGAATTGCAACTGCAAAAGCACAAAAAAATTCTCTCGGATTCTTTAATGGAGCCAACGGGATTTTTTTGTAAATCGCACGCTTGGGAAATTTCGCTTATAGAAAGCCTTGAAAAATTTGGTTTTGAATACACTCTTATGCCAGATATCTCTGTTCAAGAAGCACTTGGGAGAAAGGCTTTGGTAAGCGGGTGGTTTGCTGCTGAATACGGTGATTCTTTTACGAGAATTTTAACTTATGCCCAAAGCCTGTCTCTTGTTTGTCAAAACGGCGACCGTGCAGAGATAATAAATGCACTTAAAAATTTCAAGGATTCAAGTGGAGTGAATTGTGTTCTTTTGAATGTGGATTTAGAAGAAACAGTTTTCACAAGCCAATGGTTGCAAGCCATAGATACCGCAAAAGCCGAAGGCTTGGATATTGAGCATAATTTGCTTTGCCAAGCGGTGGCCGAGCAAAAGGCTGCCGGCAAGGTAAATTTGATTAGCTACAGTTCTTTTGCCCCAAGTTGTCGCGACATACTTTTACGCATGCCAGAAATAAATTTTTTGCATAAAAGAATTTTAAACGTGTATTTCAAAGCCCATTCCACTAGCAATGAGAAAATTCGAGAAGAAGTTTTTGAAAAACTGTTAAAATCAATGCCTAAAAGCTATTTTGAAAAAACTGTAAACGGCATGCTACGCGATGCCGTGAGGTTCAGGGCAAATCGCTCCGTTATGAAAGCAGAAAATGTTTTGATAGAAGATGGAGCCTATGAAGGAATTCACTTTGCAATGTCTGGTTTTCTTTTAGACGGAAATCAGCAGCTTTTTTTCAGCAATAAGTATTTGGAATGCCTTATAGAACCGGTTTTTGGTGGCTGGGTTCGCTCGCTTGCATTCAAACCATCTTTTTCGGAGTTAGTTTGTGCTATGCGAGATGATGGTGAAGTTTCTCCGCTTTTTTTAGACCATATTTGTCCTTTTGAATTTGAAACCCTAGACCAAAGAAATTTGTGGATTAACGACCGCCAAGGCGCATTTTTAAGCCCTTACGAAAGTTCAGTGAAAAAACAAGAAGACAAAGTACAAGTTATATTGTTTGGCGAGCAAAATATATCGCACCTCGGAAAAGATTTTTCTTTTAAGGTAGAAAAGGTTTTTAGTCTTAAAAATACCGACTCAGAGCTTTTGGTTAGCGTGTCTGTCACAAACAATTCTTTTCACGCTTTTAATGGAGAAATTGCAACGGAGCTATGCCTTGGATTTCGCTACGATGATATTCGCGGACAGGCACTTAAAATTGGTGGCCAAAAAATAAAAACCGAACTCAGCAACAGTTTTCATAACGATGTGAAGAAAATAGATTTTAGAGACAGAGTTTTAAGTATTGGTGCCAGCGTTGAAATGAGCAAAAACGCAAATGTTCTATGCGCACCTATTTTTGGCATAGGTTCTGTTGCCGCTCCAGATATTGCGCAGGGCTTGCGGCTCGCTATTTTTCACAGGGCAGAATTAAAAGGGCAAGAAAGCGATACCTTTCATTTACGCATAAAGCTGAACAGCGGAGGGCTTTTTCTGTGAATGAAAATTTAGACTTTGAAATGGAAATTTTCCAAAACGAAGTTATGCTTGAGTTCAAGGGTATTTTGAAACCTCAGCAGCTCTCAGCCGTGCGTGAAAGGTTATTCTCTTCGGTTGAAGGCACCAATAAAATTTATTTTGTGGTTCTTGAGCGGGTTAAGTTCAGAGACAAGAATTATTTGGGAATGTTTTTGGAATTGTTGAATTTCGTTAAGGGAAAAGACTCCGAATTGGTGATTATTTTTCACAACGAAACAAATAGGGAATTTTTTAGCCCCTTTTACCATATATTTAAAATATACGATTCCAAAGATTCATATAGAAAAGACTCCGATTTTTGGAAAAAGCTAAAAGCCACTGGCATAACCTATAACAAAAGCACAGGGATAAGGCTTGCACCTGGCATAGCCTTAGTTTTTCTGTTTTTGCTGGCTGGCTGGTTGCTAACTTTATTCTCCATTATATCCAGTCAAGACAAAGATATTCGCCAACGCGAAGAGATACTCAGAGATTTGCAAAACAATTATACGCGTTCCGTTCACGCACTAGAAGAGTTGAAATCCTCTATTGCTCCTTTGAAAAGCATGGGTTTTGATATAGATACCACCGAAAACCCCGTTGGTGTTGTCAGTGATTGGAACGAATTTTTAAAAGAAAAAGAGAAAGAAGGAAAGTAATTTTTACTATATTCTTGTTATGCATATGTCAGATTCTCTTTTATCCCCTGCTATAGGTGCTGCTATGTGTGCCGTTAGCCTTGCTACCAATGTTTATGCCGTGAAAAAAATCAAAGAAGACGGCTTTTGCGCAGATAAAATTCCCTTAATTGGCGCGACTGGTGCTTTTGTGTTTGCTGCGCAAATGCTCAATTTCACAATTCCAGCCACTGGCTCAAGCGGGCATATAATTGGTGGTATTTTGCTTGCCGCTATAATTGGCTGTTTTCCAGCGCTCCTTGCCATATCTGCGGTGCTTGCTGTTCAATGCCTGTTCTTTGCAGATGGAGGCTTGCTCGCTTTGGGGTGCAATATTTTCAATATGGGTGTTATACCTTGCCTATTTGTTTATCCATTGGTTTTTAAACCTCTTGTTAAAAATGGAATGACATTTAAAAACATAACGCTTGCTTCCATTGCCTCGGCTGTTGCAAGTTTACAAATTGGTGCGTTTTGCGTGGTGCTAGAAACACAGCTATCTGGCATAACCGCGCTTCCTTTTTCAACATTCCTGTCTTTGATGCAACCCATACATTTTGCGATTGGCATTGCAGAGGGCATTATCACTGCAACTATTCTTTGCTTTGTTTATGTCTATAGCAGGCGCCCTGTTATCGCCTTTGCTACTCTCGCAATTTTTGCAGGGTGCTTTCTGTCGCCACTTGCTTCTACCTACCCCGATGGGCTTGAATGGTCTATAGAAAAGACAATGGAAAAAACTTCAATTAACTAGAGGAGGTTCAAATGATAAATTTAAAAGGCAAAAATGCAATTGTCACGGGGGCAACTCGTGGCATTGGTTTGGAAATTTCAAAAGTTTTGGCAGAAAATGGCGCAAATGTTGCAATAATAGATATTCAGCTCGGCGATGGCTCTTCCATAAAAGAGGTAGAGGCACTCGGAGTCACTTGCAAAGGCTATGCCTGCGATGTATCTAGCCCAGAGGCAGTGGACGAAATATTCAAGCAAATACTTTCGGATTTTGGCAAAGTGGATATTTTGGTGAACAATGCTGGCATAACCCGCGATAACCTGATAATTCGTATGAAGCAAGAAGATTTTGACGCGGTGTTAAACGTAAATTTGCGTTCCGCATTTATTTGCACAAAGGCTATAAGCTCGCATTTAATGCGCAACCGCTCTGGCCGTATAATAAATATGGCCTCCATAAACGGCATTCGTTGCCAAGCTGGGCAGTCTAACTATGCAGCCTCCAAAGCTGGCATAATAGGCTTAACAAAATCAAACGCAATGGAGTTTGCCGCCCGCGGAGTAACAGTTAATGCCATAGCCCCTGGCTTTATCAAAACCGCTATGACAGATAAGCTTGCACCAGAGGTAATAGTCAAATACAAAGAGGCAATACCTCTAAAAGATTTGGGAAACCCTAGAGACGTGGCTAATGCCGTTGCTTTTTTGGCTTCTGACGAAGCAGCTTACATAACTGGGCAGGTACTTGGCGTTGACGGCGGCTTAGGCGCATAATTTTTATATATTTTACTATATTATGTTAAACATCCATTCAGGAGAAAACAATGGCAGACGATGAAATAGTCAGCAGAGTGAGAAAAGTTATTCTTGACAAATTAGAAGTCAAGGAAGAGCAGGTTGTAGAAGGAGCTTCTTTTACAGGCGATTTGGGAGCAGATTCTTTAGACCGCACCGAACTCATAATGGGTTTGGAAGACGAGTTCAAGGTTGAAATACCAGATGCTGTTTCGGAGAAATTCCAGACCGTTGGCGATGTGGTCAAGTTCTTGGCTGAGAAATAATAGCGGACAGGCATTGCAATGCGAAAATTGGAGCAAATTTTAAATTGCTCCTTTGAAAATCAGGGCTTGCTAAAACAAGCCTTCACTCATAGCTCTTGCAAACGGGGGCTCGCAGTTTTGGATTTTGAAACTTACGAGCGCTTGGAATTTTTAGGGGATTCCGTTCTTAATTTTTTGACTGCGGAATTTTTGTTCTTAAAATATGGAAGGGAAAATGAGGGAATGCTAACAAAAAAGAAATCTGCTATTGTTAGCGGTGATGCCCTTGCACGGGTGGCAAAACGTTTAAAGCTGCATTCATATTTAATAAGCGCAGAGGGCGTTGATAAAAAAAATCCCACTCTTATGGCAGATGTTTTTGAAGCCCTTATAGGTGCGGTATATTTAGATAAAGGCATTGAAAAGTGCAGGGAAATACTTTCAAAATTTCTGTTCGCAGAAGAAAATGAAATTCTGCAAAGCGATATATTTCAAAATCCCAAAATGCTTCTCAACGAAAAAACGCAGGAGCTTGGGCTTGGCACACCCAAGTATGAGCTTTTGGAAGAGTGGGGCGAGGTGCATAAAAGAGAATTCAGAATTGCAGTTAATGTGAACAAAAAAAGGCTTGGCAAGGGAGAAGGTTTTTCAAAAAAACAAGCCGAGCAAAATGCAGCAAAAGAAGCGTTAAATTGTCTGAACAATAGCTCCCCAGTTATCTAAAATCTCACGAACAGTCTCTGAGTGCAAAACCTTCAACCGAAAATCCGGTGAGAATTCCAAACAGAGCCTTGCGGAAAGCTGTTTTAATCTGCCTATGATTTGCCCTTCCCTCATAGAATCTGCTCTGAGCAATTTTTCGTAGCGAAGAACGGCATTGCAGGCATCCGAGGCTGTTATTTTTTTTGTTTCTGCATTTGCTATTTGCGAAAAAATCCAGGGATTGCGCAGAACCGCTCTGCCTATTGCTACTCCTTTCACTTCATAATTTTTAACAGCATTCAAGGCTTTTTCTGCGCTGTCTATATCGCCGTTGCCAATTATTGGAATTTTTGCTTTCGCTGCTATTTCTCCTATTGCGTTCCAATTCGCGAGGCCTTTGTAGCCCTGCACTTTTGTTCTGCCATGAATGGTTAATTGCTCTACCCCACAGCCCTCTGCCATTTCCAAAACCTCATTTATCACTATGGAATTCTCATCCCAGCCTAAACGGCATTTTAAAAACAGCGGAATTTTCAAAACACTTTTCATAGATTGTAAAATTTTTTGCAAATTTGGCAAATCCCTCAGCAAGCCAGAGCCAGAACCTTTGTTTGCGATTTTTGGTGCTGGGCAGCCTGCGTTGAGCTCAACAAAAGCCGCTCCCAATTCCTGTACCTGCAAAGCCGCAGCGGAAAGCCTCTCTGCATTATGCCCAAACAACTGCATACAAAATGGTTCTTCTTCTTTATCAAAGCGAACAGCCCTTGTATTTACAGGGGTTAAAAAAAGAGAACTACCTGTGGACAAAAATTCCGAAACGAAAAAAGGCTGCTTGTCTTTGGAAAGCTCTCGTATAAATCGGCGAAACGGCAAATCCGTAACGCCTTCCATTGGGGAAAGAATTATTTTAGAGTACAGACTTTGCTCTCTGATCCGTTGCGCCGTATTCAAAAATTTCTTCGGGCTTGAACCAGAAGGCTATTTCTCTTGCTGCGCTTTCTGGGCTATCTGAGGAATGCACTGCGTTTTCTGTCATAGAAGTTGCCCAGTCGTAGCGTATGGTGCCTGGTTCTGCCTTTTCTGGATTTGTTGCTCCGTTAATGGCACGGACTTTTGCAATGGCGTTTTCGCCTGCAAGCACAAGCTGAACAGAAGGACCAGAGGTCATGAATTTGGCAAGCTCTGCGAAAAATCCTTTGCCAACGTGCTCTGCATAAAAACCCTCTGCATCGGCTTGGGTCATCTGCTTAAAGCGAAGTGCCACAACAGATAGCCTTGCAGATTCGTAGCGAGCGATTATGTGCCCAATGAGCCCAGACTTAACCGCATTGGGTTTTACCATAGCGAATGTTTTTTCCATAAGAAACTCCTTTGTTTTGGATAATGTAGAAATTTATTTCTACTTTTGAGCTATGATAATCGTGGATTATGGCGCGGGCAATTTGACCTCTGTGCATAACGCTTTGGAGTATTTAGGCATAAAAAGCTTGGTTTCAAGCGAACCAGAGGAAATTGAGAATGCAGAGAAAATCATTTTCCCCGGCGTTGGGGCTGCTGGGGCTGCTATGAAAAATTTGAATAAAAGCGGTATTGGTACCTCCCTTGAAAGAGCTTTTAAAAAAAGAACCCCTATTTTGGGCATTTGCATTGGATGCCAAATTATTTTGGAAGAAAGCGAAGAAGACGGTGGGGTAAAATGCCTTGGGCTTTTGCAGGGCAGGGCAGCGAAATTCAAGAAAGAGCCGAATTTGAAAATCCCGCAAATAGGTTGGAATCAGGTTAATTTCACAAAAGAGCACCCTATCTTCAAAGGTATTCCAAATAATTCAAATTTTTATTTTGTGCATTCTTTTGCCCCCTCTGCCTGCGATACAGAAACAATATACGGCACAACAACTTATGGCTCCCAAACATTCCCCTGCATTATAGGAAACGGTTGTAACTTAATAGCCACTCAGTTCCATTTGGAAAAGAGTGGCGATATTGGGTTAGAAGTTTTAAGAAATTTCAGCAGTCTTTAATTATTTTTGATTGGTGCGCATCCAGCCAAATTTTTGGTCTGCGTGATAACGTATAAAAGACGGACTCGTCCTTGCTGAATTTCCGCCTCCGGCACTGATGCAAGTGTAGCCATTTCCATAGGAGTCTTTTTCTCCATCTTTGAATGGCAAATCCACTCTGTCTATTTTTACTATGTAAACACCATTTCCAAAACGGCGGCCATTGGCGGAGAATGGATATATGTTTACGTTCACGTTAATCTGACCGTTGGTGGTTAAAGTGGTTGGTGCGCCATAGTTGCTGGGAGTTGGCAGTTCGCATCCAGTACTCGTTCCGCTTTTGTTAACAAGGGCACCATTATCAATATAATTTGGAGCTTGAACAACATTTCTGAATTCCTGCTCGGTTAAAGTTTCGCGGTATTGGGTTACAAAGTTGCCCAATTGGTCGTAAACTGTTACTGCAAGCTGGAATGGCTGTTTTGCCACCAAGCTGAAGTTCAAGCAATTTATGCGAGGTTCACCCTTTTCGTCGAATATAGCTGTGCAACGAGTTGGCGCTATTTTTATGTTGCCTTTGGTGCTGCTTTCATTTGGGAAGCCGTTTTTCACAAATTGGTATCCACCAGGTTGAATAGGTTGAATACCGTTGTTATACTCTGGAGATTTACTTGGGTTTGCCAAGCCCCACCATTCATTTGGATCGTCACTTGCCTGTGGTGGCAAACCGAAGAGTTTTTGCCTTTGTGGGTCTTTTGACCATGCGTCATATTCAGCTGCATTTGTGGTGCTGGGGAAAACAGTTAAAATTAATTCACCGGTTCTCTGCGGAGGAATTTGATTGCCCACTACGCCAAACCCGTGAACATCGCTATTATTTATGCCTGCTCCTGGAATGTTACCGATAGGAACCATTGTGCCTGTTTTAGCATCCCAAACTTGAGTTATGTTCGGGAATTTGCCGCCGCCATCATACTTGCCAACGCTTCCGCCTGCTCCACCAGGCACTGTTCTATCACCTTGGTCACCACCGCCACCACCATCAGCAATGACGAAAGGTGGTTTAACTGGGGTTTTATCGGGGACATTTGGCTTGAAATCTATTGGTGGCAAGTTTGTTGTGTTAATAGCCCAAGACTTTGTGGTAGCTGGAGTGCCATTTGTGGATTTTATATACCAGCTTTCGTCTGACAAGCCTAATCCGTTGGGGTTATTAAATCCGCCATCTGTTACGTCTTGTCCATTTTTTACATTGAAAGAAAGCGAATCGCCAGAGTTAAGTATCCAAGCACCGCCACATTCATTGCTACTTTTGCATACCTGTCCGGTTATCACATAAGCATAACCATCCGAACCCATATTCACAGGTCCATCAATGATTTTGTCAAGCCTGTAAGCCAAAATATCGGGGTTGCCAGGTTTCTTTATTATTATGGGGAACTGACCGGAGCTAATGAAATTCTGTAAATTCTCTATCTTGTTATTGACATATATAGTTGTTTCGCTTGTGCCATCTTGCTTTTGAATTGTTTCGGCTTTTAATATGCGAGGCGCACCAAAACGAGAGGGCGACAAGTTGCTAATGGATATGCGAAGTTTCATATTTGAGCCATCTGTTTGCCTATCTAGATAATAAAAATTTATAGCGTGCATAGAACCATCTTCCCAGCCTTTGCTATTGCCATAATCTCTTATATTTATTTTTGCTGGAGCCGCCAAATGGGTACCACCCAAGTCCACCACAAGGTTTCCATCTATGAATATCCACATATCATCATCGCCTATGAATTGAAACTCTTCATCTTTACTTTTGTCAAATTTAAATTCACCAGAACCAGCCATCGAAAAACCGTAATTGTGCAATAGTCTTGCAGGGACACCGTTATTTACGGCTAATTGAGCTGCTGTAGGGTCTTTTGGTCCCTTAACACCAGTACCAGCATTCTTCCATCTCCTGCAGTCTTCTCCTAAATCATAACTTATTCCGGTTCCAATAGGGGGGCACCAAATATTCAAACTCTGCATCCCCCAAGAATCTCCATATTTATCTAAAGGAAAATAGCCGTTGTCGTAAAGACCCGTGCCCGGGCGCCATTCCGTTCTTGTGTTGTAATCGTAATTTATCTCATAAAAAGCTCCGTTGCCAACCTGATTAAGTCTTATCACATCCTCATAAGTTTTTGCGTCCCCGCTATTGGTAAACCAACTTTGAAGGTTACTGCTGTGGCATGCGCCATTCTCTTTTTGAGGACGTGCGCAATAGCGACCATTTATAGCTTCTTCTATAGAGCCTGCAGGTCCCTTTTCATCGTCTTTTGTGCATCCGGAGTAATCTAATCTATTGCCAACCATGCCTTTGGTTACACCAACCGGATTAGCCCATTCGCAATCGCCGTTAGATATTGTGTTGCCATTCGCATTGCAACTGCAATTTGTGGCTTTATCTGGACCATTGCAATAACCTCTGAATTTAACGCCATTCGCATTTGTTTTACCGTTGTCTTGCCCATAGCCAAGCTGCGTACCGCCCTGAGAACAAGGAATATAGTTGCTACCCGAAAAGCATATCCTATTTTCTGGAATCCATCTAGATTCACGAGCATCATTTTTTTCTGTGCACTGGCCATTGCTTCCCAAATCAGAATCAAATTCTTCAAAGCCAGGATACCCAACCTTAAAATCACGAACTATAACATCTAGTTCTATGAAATCTCCAAAAGCATTTGAAAAAAACGCCACAAGCGCAAAAGCAAAAATCAACTGAATTTTTTTAAGCATAGCAACCCCCTTGCAATTACTTTACATCACAGATATAATATAGTCATTTTTTCCCTTTTTGTGCGTTTTTTAGCCAAAATTTGTGTTTTTTTCCCTTTTTGTGTGATTATTGAAAGAATTTTCTATATTTCCACTTGAAAATGGAAATATTACTCTCTTTGGCCGGCGGCATAGGCATTTTCCTTTTGGGAATGAAATTTCTTTCCGATGGTTTGCAAACAGTTGCTGGCGATCGATTGAGAACCCTTGTGGGTATGGCTACCAATAATAGGATATTTGGAGTGGGCATTGGGCTTTTGGTAACAGGTATAATACAATCCAGCTCTGTTACAACTGTTTTAGTGGTGAGTTTTGTGGATGGCGGCTTAATGACCCTTGCACAGGCGGTTGGGGTCATTATGGGCGCAAACATAGGAACCACAGTAACAGCTTGGATTTTAACCATAAAAATAGACCAATACGGGCTTCCCATAGCGGGTATATCTGCCATAGTATATATATTTTGCAAAAAAGAAACCATTAAATACATAGCCCTCGGATTTTTAGGGCTTGGTTGCATATTTTTAGGGCTTCTCTTTATGAAAGAAGCTGTGGAGCCAATTAAGGAAAATCCAGACTTTGTTAGAATGTTCAGCATTTTCAACGCCAACAGCTATCCAGGCATTTTGAAATGTGCAGCACTCGGTTGCTTTTTAACGCTTATGGTGCAATCCAGTTCCGTTACAATCGGCATAACTATGGTGCTTGCAAGCCAAGGCTTAATAAATTTTCACACCGCAGCAGCCCTTGTTTTAGGCGAAAACGTTGGCACAACCATAACGGCAATTTTGGCTTCTTTGGGAGCAAACAACAATGCTCGCCGTGCGGCTTATTTCCACTCTCTGTTTAATTTAATAGGTGTATTCTATATAACGCTTTTATTCCACCCTTTTATAGGCTTTGTTGAATGGGAACTGAACACTTTCTTTGGATTAACAAATCTGAGCGAATCTAAAAATGTCAGTTTTGGCATAGCGGCTGTGCATTCAACATTTAATATTTTCAACACGCTCATATTTTTAGCCCCTTGCAGAGCCTTGGCGAATCTTTTGGAAAATCCCAAAGTTACAAACATTTTTACAAAAATAAAACTGCTCCGCAAAGAAGCAGAGCAACCTCCAGAAGTGGGAGCTTTGCTAACACTTTCATATACCCACAGAGACACTTCATCTTACACTATGTTTTTTGAGATGGAAAGTCGTATTCAAAAGGTTTTGAATTATATGGGAAATCAATTGAAAACGGGAGTAGATAATTTAAGCAACTGTATTGAAAATTCCGACAAAAGCTCCCCTGAAATTGACCAGATTTTTGAAATGGAAAAACAATACGATATGATAAAATCCAAATTGATGGGAATTTTAACGAGTTTTGTTGGCAACGAAGAAACGGCGACCTCTGCCGTGCAACATAGGATTTTCGCTTACGAAAAGATTTTTGACAATCTGGAAAGCACTTCTGATTATATTGAGCAAGTGGCAAAACTGAGGCTCAGGGTTTTGGATAATAAAGTGGATTTTTTGGATTACCAAAAAAATGATTTGCTAAAACTAAACGCCCTTATTTCTGCGGCTTATGGCAAACTGATTCCTGTTTTGGGAACTGGTCGCAGGCATAATCAGCAAATGATAGAAGAACACGAAAGAGATTATGCCGAAATAAAAGATTTTATCCGCTCAATGAGGGCTACATTCTGGAGCGTATCTAGTGGGAATGCAACATCGCCTGTGGTTGACGATGCCTATTCAAATATGCTTTACGCTTTCCGCAAAATCCGCGACCATTTGCGCAGTGCGGGCAATGCGGTTTTTGGGATAGATAAAGATTAGCGAATTTCTCATTTAGTCAAAAAGTTTTATTTCTATCTTAACTAAGAGGTTTATTATGCTGGCAATTCAAGGTGTTTATGATGGCGTGTCTATAAAGCCAAAAGAAGTTATTCCTTTTAAAGAGGAATATGAAGTTTTAATAACTTTTTTAAAACCTAAAATTCAGAAAGTTTCAGAAGAAAAACAAAATAATATTACAGAAAGGCTTGCTATTGCAGAGTCTTTATTTGGAATTTTACCCTCTACAATAACAGATGATGAAATTAAAGAGGCAAGATATAAACGCTATGAACGCAATTATTGATACTAATATTAT
>JAITFN010000014.1 GCA_031281345.1 Candidatus Fibrimonadaceae bacterium | reverse complement strand
ACTCACCCGTCCGCCGCTCGCCTAGGGTTGCCCCCTGCTCGCTCGACTTGCATGCATCAGACACGCCACCAGCGTTCGTTCTGAGCCAGGATCAAACTCTTCATAAGTTTGCTGACTTTTTAAATCAATTTATTCTCTGAATTAACAGAGCATGGCATTTAATTCTCTTACCTACCAAGTTTTTCTCTCTACTTTCCAAACAGCAAGCTGCCTTCTAGGGACAACTTTCCGCCTCTAAGGGCAGCTTTTCCCTCTAAAAAAAATTAGAATGGCTTAGAAATATAGTAATTTTTTTGGATTATGTCAAGGGAAAAGCCTATTTTTTTGATTAATTCTTTAAACAACGCACGGAATACAGGTAATCTGCCTTTTTTTCAAACTCCAGAGTCATCACTTTTTTATTGTAAGTTATTTTGCTCTTGTAGGCTTGTGTTGCATCGTTTGGGGTCACGTTTTTATTGACATACTCAGTGGCACTCCACCAATGAGCTTCGCTTTCCTTACCTTCGTAATATCCTGACGCATCTGAAAGTTTGTCGCAAGAAACGCAATACCCGCTGCCAATGGCAGCAAAACCATAACTATCTACGCCTTTGTCTGAGGTAGAAGTTTCTTTCCAACCCGTAGTGGCTTTTAATTTTGTGCCAACATCCCAACCAAAAATTTCATCTTCGTAGTTATCAAAAATTTCTTGCTCAATAAATCTCCTAAGTTTTCCCCATTCCGAGGTATCTGGCAAATGCCAACCGCTTGGGCAAATGCCTTGGTGCTGCTTTTGTATTTGGCTTGCGCAAGATTTAGTATTGCAATTTGACAACTTCATCGCTGTTTCCCAATCGTACAGCCTGCCATATGTATCGCAGTTGGCTTTGATTTTAGGCTGGTCTGCTGGCTTGTCTGGTGCAAGCCAAGTATCTCCGCCATTTCCATTGCCTTCGGCATAACATTTGTGTTTTCCAGAGCTTGGGGTATAGTTCAAATTGGAAGCCATCCAGGTTTGAGTGCCAATCACAACGGTTTTATAGGTTTGCGTTCCATCGGTCATAGAACCGTACTCTTTCATTGTGCCACCAGAGCAATAATGAGTTTGGGTATTGTCTTTTGCCGTGCATACGCTTGAACTTGATGATAACGCAAGGCTTGAAGATGAGGATATGCCACTCGAAGATGAAGAAATTATGCTTGAAGACGAAGATACTATAACCATATTTGAAGATGATGATATACCGCTTGAAGATAAGAACCCGTCAATAGAAGAACTGCTACTGCTTTCAGAAACCGAACTGCTTGATGGCCGATTTTCTGCTGAGCTTGAGCTGGAATGGTTTATAGCCGAATTTGAAGATAGATTTTCTTCTGGAAAGTGCAAAGTACAGGAAATGAATGTCTGAACACCGATAAATAGGATAAACAGAGCGGCAATAATGCCCATATTTAACAGGAATTTGTAGCTCGAAACAGACATAATATTAAAATATAGTAAAAAAATTTTCTATATTTAAATTATGCGCTTATTTTTGGTTGCCGTAGCTTTGGTAATTGCTGTTTCAGGATGCAGCGACGGCAAACTCAATTTATTGCTCGTTTTTTGGGGAGACCACGAAGAATCCAGTTCTAGCGGAATACCCCCAGAACCTAAGCCCTCAAGCCCCAGCTTCAGCTCAAGCAGTGCTCCAAAACCAGGCAGTTCAAGCGTATATACACCTTCATCTTCCACAGCAGAAGAATTGCCCTCCAGTTCCTCCGAAGAACAGAGTTCCAGCTCTAGGGGACCTAGGTCTAGCTCTTCAAAAACGGATAGCAATGGTAATACGTATGTGGATTATCCTACGCTTGAGCCAGGGGCAAAGGGTATTAAAAAAGGCGTAACCACGCGCTATTGGGATGGTTGCAGACCTTCTTGCTCTTTTGTAGGAAATATTGATAACAAACAAAAACCTTGGGTTATTGGCAGGGCTTGCGATAAAAACGGCATTAATGAAATTCCGCTCATTTACCTCAATCCGCGTTCCGACCAGTGGGGGACATATTACACAGCGGTGCCATGTGCCAAGGAACCGGATCAAGTTTGGCCTAAAAGTCAAACTTACAAAGACTGGGTAAGCGACCATCCAAGTTTTCCAAAAGAAAGTCACGCTTATACCTGTTTTGATATGGCCCCGTATGCAGTAAACGATACCTTAGCTTACGCATTTGCAGCCACGCTAGAAACAACTCTTCCGTGCGGCAAATGCGCTCAATTGCAATTCAATAATGAATGGACCTATGATAAAAATCAAGAAGGCAATAGCAAGCCAAGGGTAACTCATAGAGCGCTTAAAGGCAAAACCTTAATTGTGATGGCAAACAATACAGGTACTGTTGGTGAAAACCATTTTGACATTATGATTCCTGGTGGTGGTTTAGGCGCATTTAATTGTTTTTCAGAGCAAATCGGTTCCTCTGATTTAGGGCATAGAATGGGCGGTTTGTTAAGCGAATGTTCATATAACGAAGATACATCATACGGTGTGCCAAGTGATAGATTCTCTTTGGCTCAGTGGCAAGACTGCCTTGAAAAAAGGTGCCATAGAGCATTTGACGGCAAGCCAAAACACCTTTTAGACGGTTGCTTGTGGCATGTAGAGTGGTTTATGGCGGCAGATAACCCAGAAGTGGAATGGACTGAGGTTCCTTGCCCTAAATATTTGGTGGAAAAATACAATTCAACTGCCACCACTAAACTTCCTGACTGCTACACCTCAAATCCAAAAACGTGCCAAATTGACGGATTGACAAATAATTAAATTGAAAACCCAATGCCTAGATTAAAATCCGGCAGTGGGTATAAGCGAAAGTGCTTAAGGTCAATAATACTCTTGTCTTCTATTGCAAAACCAAATCCAATATCGGCAAATACAGACCACTTGGAAAATTTCCACGAATAACCCAAATAACCCATAGCATCTAACAAAAAACCTTTGGTATCAGTCGGATGAAAAAGCAAGATAGGCATATATATTACATCATCACCGTTTTCTGTGTTTTCGTTTTTGTAATAAAATATGCCCATTTGCTCTTGAAAATACCAACCCTCTCCTTTTCCCTGCACATAATGCCGTATTCCAATATCGCTACCCACTTTCAATAAATCAACATCAGTATTATGTTCCATCAATAAACTAGGCTTGACTATTAGCGAACGAGATAAATTAATTGGAATTTCCATTGTTGAATATATTATTGCTACATCCTCGTAATCTGTATTAAACAAGTTTGAAGAAAGGGCAAGCGGATGAATATAAACTTGCGCATTTGCATAAGAAATTAAAACAATACAGATTAGCGAAAATAATTTAGTCATAAAATCACAACTCCAAATGGTCTATCAATCTGGTTTTACCAAAATAACAAGCTAATAAAATAACAGCGTTTTTTGTTGTCTTTGCAGGCATTAAATCGTTTTTGTTCACTATTTCAATGTATTGGATTTTCCCACCAGCTTGTTGTATCTTTTTTTGAATTATATTTTTCAATTCTGTTGGAAGCAGACACGTGGATCTGCCCTTACAGCATTTTTTTGCAGTTATCATTCCGGCGTAAATTGAACTAGCTGCTTCTCTTTCTTTTGGGCTCATGTATTCGTTTCTGCTGGATATTGCTAGGCCGCTTTTTTCTCTTATTGTTTTTGCACCTATGATTTTAATAGGAAAATTCAAATCTTGAACCATTTTTTTTATTAAATGGAGTTGCTGAAAATCTTTTTCGCCAAAATATGCTTTATTTGGTAGGGATATATTGAATAGTTTTGCCACAACGCTCAAAACGCCTGCGAAATGCACGGGGCGGTATTTGCCGCAATAGAGGTGTTCAAGACTCGGGTTGTGCACAAAAGTTTGGAGTGGCAAAGGATACATAGCCTGCGGTTCTGGCGCAAAAATGATGTTTGCTCCTGCTGTAGCGCATAGCTTGGCATCTGCTTTAAGCCTGCGTGGATATATTGCAAAATCTTCGTTTGCGCCAAATTGCGTGGGGTTCACAAAAATGCTCACAATGGTAATATCATTGTTTTTTGCAGACATTTCAATAAGAGAAGCATGCCCCTTGTGCAAGGCCCCCATAGTTGGAACCAAACCTATGCTTTTCCCATGAGCTTGCATTTTTTTTGAAAATTTTTGCAAAGCCGCTGGACTTTTGATTATTTTGATTTCTTTTGCATTTTTTCGCATGTGCTTTCCAAAGGGCAAAAAGATAATATGGCCGCGGTGAAAAATGGCATCCATATAACATAGCAGATATATATGATTATTGAGTGTAGCAAATCTTCAGAAGCAAGCAAAGGCAATTTCATGAAATAATAAATTATATCCAAAACAATTAACAAAATAATGGAAAGCAAGCTAACTGGAATGGTTTTGCGAACGCTATGTACTATTGCACCCTTTAATGTTTTTTTATGCTCTGCACGGCGAACTTGATAGCTAAGCGTAGATATAAAATGAAAGGCATCTGCAAAAAATAATGAAATAAACCCAAACCAAGCCAAATTTGAAACATTCAAAAATAACAGCCAAGCCGAAAGCGAGTAAGCTAAAAGGATAAGAGGCAACATAGATTTTGCAATAAACCCGCGTATAAAAAATAAGTTCGTCACAGCAATTACAAAGATACAAGCTAAAAGAATTTCCGTTATATTTTTGAATTCTTCAACTACAAGGAGTAGCAGGCAATTGAAAAGCAAAAAGAAAAACCAAAGCAAAGAGCATTTGAAGCCAAAAAACTTCCATCTGAAAAGAAATAGGGCAAAAATGGCAAAAATAGCTCCGTAGTTATAAGTTAATAAGTGAAAATCACCTAACACGAATTTATGCAAAACATCCAAGGTTTGCGTTGCTAGAATCACAAGCGAACCCAAAACTCCATCTATGCGCACCAAAGCCACTAAACAAAGCACAACCGCAACGAGAATCCATATAAGTCTAAAACGAATAGAATATTCCGATATTCTCTGCACAGGCGACAATTTCTCTCTCAAATCCATACGTGCAGGAAATATAGTAAAAAAATTACTATATTTGCGAAATGTTTTTAATTCCTTTTGTTTCACTCATAATTTGCTACCCTCTTCGGCAACCAACTATATTGCAAAGTTCAGTAATAGCCATTATATTACTCATCACTTTAATTGTAGCCACGTTCAAAAAACACCTTAATCCCGATTTATCCATAGAAAGCCTGCCTTATCTCGCAATGCCCGTAATACTATTTGCAAGCATAAACAGACATCTGGAACACTCCACAAACAACTCTATAATGAGCTTCTCAATGTTTGTTGCAACTCTAATAATATTCTCACAAAAAGAGAGCCTCGGCAAATGGCTTCCCAGAAGCATGGCAATATGCGCAAATATACATCTCGTGCTGCAAATATTTGGAATGATTACCCACAATGAAAAAATGGCAGTAAGCACCATTTTCCCACTGGCAAATGAAATGACATTCTTTTATATGGTCACTATATTCAGTTCAATCTTTATTTATTTCAAAGATCCTAGCACTTTTTGGAAAAAATATTCTGCGGTTATCGGATTGCAAACATTCATCTTCATTATCTTAGGGCCAATCATCCACACAAAAAAACTTGAAATAGTCAGCGAGCACGCCCTTGGAATTTGGCTGGGTCTCTTATGCGGAATTCTGTTCGCCATTACCTTGTTCCTGTGGAAAAAAATCAACTTGCCAAAAAAACCTTTTTTATCTCTCTCCGCATTGATTTTCTTAATAATAATATCTGTCCCCATAATAGTCGTCAACTCCAATATATTCAACTCAACATCCAGAGGTGAAGCATGGACACGCATTGACAATTGGCGGGCAGGGTGGAAAATAATCCAAGATAAACCCTTTGGCGTGGGCTTTGGGTCTTATGGTGCTAATGTTATGCAACGCTGGCCCGCTCTGGAGGAGTCTAATACTGGGGAGACTGGATACGGGGCAACAATTTTTTCTGATGCCCACAGCCAATATTTGCAAATTTTAACAGAAATAGGCTGGCTAGGCTGGCTCTATTATTGTGCTCTATTTGCAATCCCTTGGTTTGTATCCATTTTCCGTTACCTCAAAACTGGAGAACCCCGCTTTATATGTATAGCAGGAGCGCTTGCCGCCATGCTCTCCACAATGACTGTTGCAGAAGCAATATCTATGTTTGCCTTTATACAAATAATTCACTGGATGTTTTTGATTTACTGTGTAAAAATCCTGATGCCTTTGCGTGCTAAGGATGTTCGTGTGAAAATATTCGAAATACGTAATATGTTTTTAATAATTTCAATTCCTCTTATTGCTTTTTTGATCTACGACAGAGGCAAGCAAATTTATTCCAAGTATTTATTTTTGGAATACCCTCTTACACGGGCAATTGAAACTTATCCAAAAAATTCGGAAGCTTTGGGATTTGTATGGTCTTATTATTTGCAACAAGAAAATTTCCAAGAGGCTCTAAAAACCCTAGACAAAATAGAAGAAATGGCTGGATATTCCTGGCCCGTTAGCCAAGCACGCGCAGAAACATACCATACTATGGGAGATACTGAAAAAGCCTGTGAGATAGCAAAATTCCCCATAACCCATTATACTGATCCGTGGACGCTGAATTTGAAAGAAGCACTACAATGCGAATATAGGTAATGAAAATGGAAGAAGTGGTCATAATAGGTTCTGGGCCTGCGGGTCACACTGCGGCCATTTATTTGGGTAGGGCAAAAAGAGAACCTCTTATGTTTGAGGGTTTTATGGCTGGTGGCATTGCCGCTGGCGGGCAGCTCACAACCACCGAAACCATCGAGAATTTCCCTGGTTTTGCAGACGGAATTTTAGGATCAACGCTCATGGAGCAAATGCGGCATCAGTCTTTGAAAAACTCTGTTCGCATAGTTACAGAAACTGTCGCTTCCGTTGATTTTTCAAAAAAGCCTTTTGTGTTAACTTTGGAAAGTGGCGAGCAGGTAGAGGCAAAAAGTGTTATAGTTGCAACAGGAGCAACTGCAAAAGTTTTGAACATTCCAGGCAGCAAGCAATACTGGCAAAAGGGAATTTCTGCCTGCGCTGTGTGCGATGGGGCGCTTCCAATTTTCAGAAATAAAACCATAGCTGTTGTTGGCGGTGGAGATACCGCAATGGGCGAGGCGGAGCATCTTGCAAAATTCGCAAGCGAAGTGGTGATTATTCACCGTAGAGATGAATTTAGAGCAAGCCTTGTTTTGCAAGAGAGAATAAAGAGCAATCCAAAAATCAAAATTATGTGGAACAGCATTCCAATTGAATTCAAGGGAAGCAAATTTTTAGAATCGGTGACTCTGCAAAATACTTTGACAAAAGAAAACACAGAACTTGGAATATCTGGATTTTTTTACGCCATTGGACATAACCCAAACACGGAATTTTTAGGCGGTCAGTTAAAGCTAGATGAGCAGGGTTTTATAGTGACAAAGCCCGGTAGCACAAAAACAAGTGTAGAAGGAGTTTTTGCAGCAGGCGATGTTCAAAACCCACACCACAGGCAAGCCATAATAGCTGCAGGCTCAGGATGCTTGGCCGCACTTGAATGCGAAGAATTCATCAATCTTTATTGAGCACCTTCTTCAATTCCTTGCTCGGTTCAAATACTGGTTTTTTGCCAGCTTCTATTTCTATTGGCTCTCCGGTGCGAGGATTGCGTGCTTTGTAGCCGTTTCTGTTGCGAATTTTGAAACGTCCAAAACCGCGAATCTCAATATTATTGCCATCAATCAAAGAGCGGGCAACTGAGTCTAAAAAACATTCCACTATTTTTTTTGTTTCTATTTGTGGCAAACCTGTTCTAGACGAAATATCATTTACCAAATCTCTTTTTGTTACATTGACTATACCTTTCATATTTATTTTTATTCTCCTCTTATTTATTCAATCGTTTAAATTCACTTGCCGCTACTCTGTCAAAAGGATCTAACCGCAAAATATCATTCAAATAACCAATATATTTAGCAGTATCGCCCAGTTGCATATAAGCAGAACCGAGTTGCATCATAACAGAAGTGTTCCTTGGCATTTTCTCAAAAGCTATTGTTAAATGTCGTATAGCCTCTTTGTAGCCGCCGTTTACGTTTAATATAACTCCTATACGATAATGCGCATTTGCGTGCGAAGAATCCAGTTCTATGGCTTTTAAATACGCCTCCAAAGCATTTTTTGTTTTTTTGCGAACCTCTGATGTATAGCCACTTTCATTTGCCCTGCTGAGGTATAATTCTCCAAGGTTGAACCAGGTGTGATAATCGTAAGGATTTATTTTCAAGGCTTTTTTGTAAAGATCTTCTGCATTTGAATCGCGTTTCAAATAGAACTCCGCCATTCCTAGGCGTGCTATATAACGTGAATTGTATGGTTCAATTTTAACCGCTTTTTCCAAATATTCCTGCGATTTTTTAAAATCCCCTTTTTGCATTATATAACGCCCATACTGATAATTTGCTTCTGCCGATTCGGGATTTTTTTTCAGTATGGCATTAAACATACCCGCCGCTACGTTCCTTTGAGTTGTATCTGGATTTTGCCCCGATATTGCGGCTTTCGCGGTTAATAAATCTGCGTTGCCCGGATATCTACTTAATGCGGTCTCTAGCCCGCTTAATGCAGCTTCAAATCTTTTTGAGTAAAAATACCCATAAGCCAAATCCACCAAAACCGGCACAGGAGCCGAGTCAAGAGTAATTCCACGTTGGAAAATATAAACCGCCTCTGCTGGATAGCCAGCTTCTAAAAGCAAACGCCCAACTCGTGCGGCAAGTTTTGGATTCTCCAAAAACATTCTAGATATTCCTTGTATGGAAATTGGTATCTCTGGTTCAGCTGTTTTGAAATCCACATCCGATTCATCGGTTTCATCTAGTTCAGCCATTTCAGTTGTTTTAGCAAATCCAGTTGTATCAGAAACTCCGGTAGTGTCGGCATCGGTTAGGTTTTCTGCTTTTTCGTCTATATCTTCTGGAATATCTGGCGGAGGTGGTAGCTCAAAAGTCGTGGAATCTTGTTTGTCAACTATTTGCAGTCCTGTAATTTCTTGAATTTTTTCTTGAACTTTCTCAATTGTTTCTTTCCCAAAAGTTGAATAAATAACACTTGAATTAAAATATAACAAGGCACCGCTTGCAATGAGCAAAAGAACCAAAAAGACACCTATTTTCTTTATGAAACTTTTGTCTTCTGGCGCAAGCCTTGAAAAAAATATGCCTAATGGATTTAACACAACCTAGAATATATAAAATATGATTTTTTATATTTCCATTATGGAAAAAAAATTCATAGCAGGGTTAATTGCCCCTGATGTTTTGCAAAATGCTATTGAAAATGGCTCAGGAATGGAATATACTTCAATAAAAAAGTGCGGAATTTTGGAAATACGATATGATTTATTTGAAAATATGGAAGACTGGCCAAATCTTTCGCAAAAAGTTTATGAGCTTAATCCAAAAGCTCTAAGACTTGGCACAATCAGGCTGGAAAAAGACGGTGGAAAATGGAAAGACACTAGAGCAAGCGAAAGAATTGGTTTATTTGACAAATCCTTAGACTGGATAGACTTGGAAAGAGGAATGATAAACAAAAAAAACAATCAAAAAATAATTTGCTCGTGGCATTTATTTGACAGAGTTCCAAGCGAGAGAGAATTAAACGAATTTGCCGAGGAATGTTTAGAACTTGGGGTTCAAGGGTGCAAAGTAGCAGCTATGGCTCATTCAAAGCGCGATGCAGAACCTCTATACAGTTTCGCAAAAAAATACGGAAAAAAATTTGAATTGTTCGCTGCTTTTGCAATGGGCGAGCAAGGAAAGGAAAGCCGTGTTCGTTCTTTAAAAGAGGGTACTAATTTGACTTATGCCTCAATAGGAAAAGCCCTTGCCCCTGGGCAATTAAGCGTAGAGGAGATAAATTATCAAACCAACGGAAGCTAGTAGTGCTATTGCTATCTGCGCTATCCAAATGATGCGTGAAATTTTATAGGCTTTTTGCCTTTTTATGCTCCAAAATGGTTCATCTGTGTTTCGCATTATGCCTTCTTTTTTGTTTTGCCAGCAGACACATTTTTGCCACCTTCAATCTCAAAAAATTCTGGGGTTAGAATTGTACCTTTGCAAAATACCATAGCCCTCGCAATGGCATTTTCCAGTTGGCGAATATTGCCGGGCCACATTTGCTCTTGAAGCATAGACACTGTTTCTTCGCTTGCCTCTTCCACAGCGCGCCCGTTCTCTTCGTTGAATTTACCAATAAAATAATTCAGCAAATCTGGAATATCATCTGTGCGTTCCCTGAGTGGCGGAATATGCACAGGTACAACGCTAAGGCGGTAATATAAATCTTCTCTGAAATTTCCGTTTTCCACTTCTTTTTTCAAATCCCTATTGGTGGTGCAAATTATGCGGACATCAACTTTTATCTCATCGTCTCCGCCAATGCGTACAACTGTGCGTTCTTGCAAAACGCGTAGCAGCTTGCTTTGGGCTGCGAGTGGCATTTCGCCTATTTCGTCTAGCAAAAGGGTGCCGCCGTCTGCAAGCTCAAATTTGCCGCGCCTTGTTTTCAAGGCTCCTGTGAAGGCTCCCTTCTCATGCCCAAAAAGTTCGCTCTCTATTAAAGACTCCGGCAATGCAGCGCAATTTATTTTTACAAATGGACCGCCAGCTCTTAAACTTTGGTAATGAAGGGCGCGAGCCAAAACCTCTTTTCCAACCCCAGACTCTCCCGTTATTAAAACAGAAGCGTTTGTGGGTGCAACTGTTTCTACAAATTTATTGAGTGCCACAAATTTTTCGCTATGCCCAATGAAATTTTTTTCGCAAAGGCGTTTTTTCAAAACGGTATTTTCCATTCTGTACTTGTATTTTTCAAGTACCATAGCAACAGCGTGTTCTATTATTTCTGCGTGTTCAAAATCTTTTTTTTCTATAAAATGGTCTGCACCGTTTTGCAAAGCCTCTACTGCCATTTCAATAGAGCCAAATGCGGTCATCATCAAAAACGGCTGCGAAGGGCGGTCTTTTTTCACAGCCTTCAACAAATCCAATCCTGTCATTCCGGGCATTTTGTAGTCTGAAATTATCAAATCTGGATTCACAACAGAAATTTGCTCCAAAGCTATTTGCGGATTTGCCGCAACCGTGCAACGATGCCCATTGAGTTCAAGGCTATCTGCCACCATATCACGCATAATTTCTTCGTCATCAACTACAAGTATTTTTGCCATTGGGGGTAATATAGAAAATAATTTCAGCACAGAGTTCAATTATGTAAACTAAAAAATCTTTAACCGCTGGAGACATAACAGAAAAATAGTAAAATATATAACCCTAATTTTAAAGTGGAGGAATTTGACCACTTTATGAATTGAAGGAAGGCTTATAAGCAAACATTGTTTAGGTTTAGGTTTAGGTTTAGGTTTAGGAACTACAAATATAAATGCAAAAACAAAATATAAATACAAAAATAAAATATTTGATTAAACGACCATTTTTTTCCTTTTTAAATGCAGCTTCAAGCTCATAATATGCGTCAATTCTTTTCATCTCTTCTTTTTTCTTTGCTGCTTCATATATTTCAAGCCCGTGTGATTTAGGACAAAATTTTTTCATCTCCTCAGCGTGTTGTTGTATAAGATTTTTAAGACCAGATTCAAATTCTGTATCTATATTTGAATTATATAACTTATTTAATAATTCTAATGTGATTTCGTAACATTGTATATTTATTGAGGTTGTAAATTCGTTTTCTCCAAATTCTGAAATTAACGTTTCTCCAAATGATGTTAACATATCTGGTGTAGAAAGTAAAATGCGATTTTCATTCCTTATACTCACGTCATATGTTTTTGAAGCAAAATCAAATATATCCGTACTTATTTGTTTTATTGCTTCATTTTGTTGAACTTTATCATTTAATTTTTTAATATCTTTTAAAACACTTTTTATACAATTTTTTACAGAAGAAACATTCGACGATAAGTATGCTTTAGAATAGGTACTATAAAAATTTGCTTCCCAATTTTCAGGATCCTCCATTTTAACAATGCTATAGTATTTTTCAGCCTGTTCATAGTCTTTACATTCCCTTGCTCTGCGAGCATTTTTTAGAGCATTTTCCAACTTGGTAGAAGTGTCAATTGTAACCATCATTTTTTTGGCTTCTTCAACTGAATATTTTGAACCACAATTTTGACAGGTAAATACTCCATCTTGTTTGATTAAATCTTTGCCTCCACACATTTCACAAACTATTTGTTTCATATTTTCTCCTTTTGTTGAATAAGGAAGAAAACAAGAGGCTCGGTGAAATGAGTTTTGGGGTTAAAGGTCATAGGTTAAATATAGAAAATGATTATTCTACCAAATTAAATTCAAACCAATTTCTCTGTACTTTTTCATTAAATTATCTTTGCTTATAAGCACAAAATTATTATATATAGCTTGCCAAATTAACATTCTGTCAAAAGGATCTTTGTGATTTTCTTTTTTGGGAAGTTTATGAAAAGTGATTGAAACTCGTTCATCTAACTCTATTATTTTGAAACCCATTTTTTTGGATAATTCAGGAAAATCATTTATATCCAAATCGCGGAATGAAAATTTGTTTAGGCTTGTTTTTAAAGCTATTTCCCAAAAAGAAACAGTACTTACGTAAATTTCATTGCTACTATCAATGATAATGCTTTTTGCTTTTTTACTCAATTTCTTCGTGTCTTGCGCTGACCAAATGAGAGTATGTGTATCCAAGAGGTATTTCATAAACCTAAAAATTCTTCTTCTGTTATTTTTCCGTTACCAAATTCTTTAAAATGAGCCTTGCCCTCCAAGATACCTATTTTTCTACTCGGAACCTTGCTTTCTTTAAATGGCATCAACATAGCCACAGGCTTATTCGCTTTTCTGTATGATATTCCTATTTTTTCGCCTTTTTGCACAAAAGGCAATATTTTTTTGAAATCTGCTGTAAATTCTGAAACGGTATATGTTCTCATATAGTTAAATATAGTAAAATCCAGCCACTGACGGCTAAATTCCCTCTGGCATCCAGTGCATAATTCTCTTATATTCAAAGCTATTCAGTTTCTCTTTCCAAAGATCGGCTCCGGTTATTTTTGCCAAATTTACAACAGCACACCAATAGCGAATGCTGCCAGGCGCTCTTTTTGCGTAAAGAGCCTCGCTCTCTTTGTATATGGAAGTAGCCTCTTGAACCCTGCCCAATTTAAAAAGCATATCTGCCCTGTTTTGCAAAATTATGGGATGCTTTGGGTAGCGTTTCAGCAAGGCGTTTGCAATTTCCAAAGCCTCGGCGTATTTCTTTTTATCGTAGAGAATCCACATATAGGCGTTTCCCAAAATTGGAGAAAATCGAGAGCTGTTCTCAAATCCATTTTTCAAATCTTCTTGCTTGGACTTGGCAATGGGATTATAGTGGGTATAAATTGCATAAAATGCTTTTGAATCCAAATCTCCGAGTTTTTCAAAAATAAGCGCAGCATTCCTCGCTTCTAAAATGCTCTTTAAGGTGTTGCCCAAAATGGAATTCACAAAACTTATCTCATAAAGACGAAGCGGCTCCCAAAAACCGCCTGTTTTGCAATTTTTCAACGTGAACAATGCAGAATCCAAATCCAAAGTATCGCCCAAATCGTCAAAACGACTAACATAAGCAATCCCTTTCAAAACACACTTGCTGGAATCATCTTCTGCCATCAGAGAAATTTTGCTAAAAGCTATGTTGTAATTTGTTCTATATATATTCTCCAAAATAACGCTCTCTGGCTCACCCGCAAAAACCGCCTGAACCCCTATACCAAAAATTAACAGAACATTAAAAACGCCTATATTCAAAATCTTTACCAAATGCCTGTTATACTTATTTATCAGGATTTTTAAACCTCCAGCCATTAGCCCCCCTATTAGCCAAGTACTAACAAATGATTCTCTATGTTAAAACTAAATGTAGAAAAAAAAGTTCTCCATTTTACTGAATCCTTTTCTTTTTCTGTTGCCACCCAGCCGTCTATGTGGACTATTTTTCCTATTTTGCTTATTCTGATAAAACGCTCGCTTTCATTTATGGTTCTTATCACTTTTATATCGGAACGCATTTTTATATCTAAAATAACTTTTTTTATCGGAAATTTTGACAAAACTCTGTAAATTTTTTGCTGAGTGTCTTTTGCATAATAAAAACCCGCAATATGAATTTCCTGATTTTTAAATTCAACTAGACAGCAACATAAATATATGCAGTTTTTCACAAGTTCTTTGTATATGTCGCTCGAACTCATTTCAGATTTTGCAACCACAAAATGCATAATAAAGCAACGAATTTGAGGAATGGAAGAAATTATTTTTTCCAGTTCACAAATTGAGCTCAAATTTGATACCCTACAACTTACGCTCAAAACTTTTGAACTTGATGTTATTTGCATACTAAGAGAAAAATCAAAATCCTTGCATCGCCATTTTGCGTTATGTTCTAAAAAATCGTCTGTTAAATAACTCTCGCTGCTTTTGCAAGGGCACTTTTCAATTTCTTTGTTTTCAAATTCAATTACAATTTTTTGCTCCTCACCAAATTCCAAGCCTATAACTTTGCCAATGATTTTTGTTTCTGTATTGTAAATGCGGTCGCCAATTCGGGCATTTTCGGCATCTTGCGGGAACAGCCTGTAAAATTCGGTAGATTTATTTTCAGTACCTTCAACTGCGGGTACTTCAATTTTTTCTCCGTTCTGCTGTTTAAGAACTATCTGTGGCAAGGCATCGTGAACTCTGTTAATTCCATCTACATTGCATATTCCTATTTCTGGATGAAAAACATTATCTCCGGTTTCCAAATTTCCCATTCCCCAAATTTTGCAAAATCCAAAAGTGGGTTCTTCTTGCAGCTCCGCAAATTCGTTTGTTGCATAAATTACCGTATTCTCACATTCATCGCATTTGCAAAACAAAGGCTTGTTGGGTGGAATCTCGCTTTTTCCATAATTTTTATCGTATTTTTCTTGAGAAAATATTTTGAATTTTCTCAGTTGCGCACATTCTTCGCAAAATATTTCGCTATTAAAAAAATGAATTGGAAAAAGCGATGCGTCTTTTGACAAGATAACCTCTAATAACACCTAAAAATTTTTTGCCTTACCCATTCTGTAAACACACTCATTTTTACCGATGCACTCTATAATTTCCCAAAGCCCAGGACCAGCCCCAACTCCGCTAATCACAAGCCTCGCAGGTTGAGCGAGCAAGCCAAGCTTAAGACCATTGCTTTCGCAAACTTTCATAAACGCAGCCTCAATGTTCTTTACGCAAAAATCTTCGTTTGCAATTTTTTCCAGTTCTTTTGAAACCAAATCTATATGTTCTGGGCTTTGCTCTGTCCAGTATTTTGTTTTTGCCTTTTCGTCTTCGCATTTTTCGGGAGCTTCAAAAAAGTATTTAGACATTGAAGCGAGTTCCGTTGTGAATTTTAAACGCGGTTTTAGCAGTTCTGCTACTTTCAAGAATTTACTTTCGTCTTGATAGTTCGGGTAAAGTTTTTTCAACTCATCTGCAAAAAAGGAATCTGGCAGAACTCTTATGTGCATTCCGTTCATCCATTCTAATTTTTTTTCGTCAAATGCCACTGCCTTTGGGTGAATGCGCTCCAAAGAAAAAGCCTCTATCATCTCTTTTAAACTCATAACCTCTCTATCGTCTCCAGGGCTCCAGCCGAGAAGCGAGAGAAAGTTCACAAGGGCGTGAGGCAAATAACCCAAATCCCTAAAGTCTCCAACAGAGGCAGCGCCTTTGCGTTTGGAGAGTTTACCGCCGCCTGGGGCAAGTATAACAGGCAAGTGGCAAAAGAGCGGAGCTTCCCAGCCAAAGGCTTTGTAGAGCAAAACGTGCTTTGGGGTGCTGCTTATCCATTCGTCTCCTCTTAGCACGTGGCTCGTTTGCATAGAGTGGTCGTCAACAACACTTGCAAGGTGGTAAGTCGGGAATTTATCTCTTTTCAAAAGAACAAGGTCGTCTAAATCTTTGTTCGGGGTTTCTATTTCGCCTCTCAGCAAATCGCTGAATTTTGTTGTTCCTTCCACAGGTGTTTTGAATCTTATCACGAATTTTTCGCCCGCTTCAATTCTTTTTTTTGCTTCTTCGAGTGGCAAATCTCGGCAGTGGCGGTCGTAGCCGTGTTCCAAGGTTTGCAACCTTTCTTCGGTGCAAAAACAGTAGTAGGCAAAACTTTTTTCTATTAGCTCCAAGGCAGCACTCCCGTAAATCTCCAAACGCTCGCTCTGAAAATATGGCCCTTCGTCCCAGTTCAAACCTAGCCATTTAAGGTCTCGCAATAAGTCGTTCAGAGCGTCTTCGTTGTATCTTTTGCGGTCGGTATCTTCTATCCGCAGGTAAAAGGTTCCACCTGTGGCTTTTGCGAACAGATAGTTGTAAATAGCGGTACGTGCGCCGCCAACATGCAAATAACCGGTTGGGCTTGGCGCAAAGCGAACTCTAACGGGTTTTGTTTCTTGCACTCTTATCCTCTTATGCGGTCGAAAGGACTTGAACCTTCATTCCCTTTCAGGAGTCAGCACCTCAAGCTGATGCGTCTACCAATTCCGCCACGACCGCTAAATTGTTCCTCATTTGCCTTCTTCACCAGTTGTGGCGGTATACTTATTCCGCCACGACCGCTAAATCGTTCCTCATCTGTCTTCTTCACCAAACAATTCAATTGGTGAATTGAATATAGAAAAATAAAATTTATATTTGCTATATTTTTCCCGTGCCTTTCCTGTTCTTGCTCTTTGCCATTTCCATTGCCTTTGCTGAGGATTCTTTGAGAATTTCTCAAATTCACGTAGAGACAAAAAACGTTTTTGACGATGCCGTAACCCATACTTCGGCAGAAAAAAGCCTGTATAGAATAGGAAACATAATTCATATAAAAACCAGAGAATCAGTCATAGGTGCAAGGCTTCCTTTTAAAGAAGGAGATACTGTTTCTTATGCCGAACTACAAGAAGCGGAAAAAAACCTGCGAGCTTTGCCATATATCAGCGATGCTAAAATAGAAGCGAAAAGAGATTCGCTGGGCAATGCGGATTTATATGTTGAAACAAGCGATAATTGGACTTTCACCCCCGAGATTTCACTTGGAAAACCAGGCGAGGAATGGCTTTGGGGTGTTGGATTGCTGGAGCACAATCTGCTCGGCTTGGGGCATTCCATAGGGTTCTTTTTCCGGCACGAAGAAGACAGGGATTTAAAATACCTGCTCTTCAAAACTGAGGATTTTTTTATTCCACACCACAAATTCTCCTTTACCGTGAGCGAAAACTCAGACGGATTTGAACGTAGCCTCGGTTTAAGTTATCCATTCATAAGCCAAGCAAAAAATCAGTGGGCGTATAATGCAGAAATGCTCTGGTCAAAGCGCGATGAATACGATTTAGAGGGTCTAAGAGAAGATTCCTTGTCTTTATGGCTTTTGCGTTCATTTGGCGGCGCATCTTTTAAAACATATTTGGGAATTGGCTATGATTTTCACAGTATTAAAGATTGGATGAAAGATTCCAGATTAGGTTTTTCCATAGCGGCAAGCCGTATTCGCTTGGATAAAAGATATAATTTGCATGGGGTCAAATGGCCAGAGGATGTGGAAAGAGGTTATTATATTAAAACTGTTGTTGCAAAAAATTTCAAGGAATTGCAGGCAGAAAATGAAGACTGGTATTTTGAGCATATTATAAATTTATCGGTTGGAACAAAAAAGCATAACTTTTT
>JAITFN010000037.1 GCA_031281345.1 Candidatus Fibrimonadaceae bacterium | reverse complement strand
CAAATAGGCGGTACAATGGCACTTGTATTGGCGCAGAAGCAGCTTGGCGATGTTGTGCTTGTTGATGTTGTGGAAGGCGTGCCTCAAGGCAAAGCCCTAGACATCATGGAAGGTCGCCTATCAATAGGCACCAGCGCAGTTCTATCTGGCACAAATAATTACGACGACCTTGCAGGGTCAGATGTGGTTATTGTGACGGCTGGCGTTCCGCGCAAACCAGGCATGACCCGCGATGACCTTTTGAACATCAATTACGGCATTATTGAGAAAGTTGGACAAGCTCTTAAAAAAACCGCACAAAATGCGTTTGTCATAGTTGTCACCAATCCTTTGGATGCTATGGTTTATGCAATGCAAAAAGTCACAGGCTTTCCTTCGGAAAGAGTCGTTGGCATGGCAGGCGTTTTAGATAGCAGCCGCCTTGCTTGCTTTGTTGCAATGGAACTCGGTGTTGCGGCAGATGATGTTCAGGCTGTTGTTATGGGCGGTCACGGTCCCTCTATGGTTAGCCTTTACGACTTTGTTTCTGTTGGCGGTATTCCGCTTCCACAGCTTATGAGCAAAGAAAAATTTGAAGAACTCTCCAAACGCACAGCAATGGCAGGCGATGAAATCGTGGGTCTTTTGAAAACAGGCTCTGCTTTCTACAGCCCAGGACTTTCTGCAATTAGAATGGCAGAGGCATATTTGCTGGATAAGAAAAGCGTTTTAACCTGCGCGGTTCAGCTCAACGGGCAATATGGCGTTAATGGGCTATATTGCGGAGTTCCAGCGATTATCGGCGAAAAGGGTATTGAGAAAATACTTGAAGTTAAAATGAACGATGCCGAAAAAGCCGCTTTTGCCAAATCTGTGGAAGCTGTTAAAGGCAATGCAGAATGGGTTGATAACAAAATAAAAGGATAATATCCGCAGAGAATATAAAGCGGCGTTTGGTAGCTAAACAGAAAGCCAAACGCCGTATTAAAGAACTTCCAAGATTTTGCTTGCAATTCCGTTGCCAGAAAATCCGAGTGTTTCTCTCAATTCGTCAATTTCACCTTGCTCCACAAAAGAATCCGGAAGCCCAATGCGAACTAGGCAGGGTGCTTGTTTCATTTCTGCGATGATTTCTGCAATGGCAGAACCAAAGCCGCCTGTTGTGGAATTGTCTTCTACCGTTGCAACAACTTGGTGTTCTTTGAAAAGAGCTTGATATGCTTTTATGTCTAGCGGTTTTATGAAACGTGCGTCTATTATTGTAGGTTTTATGCCATTTTTTTCTAAAACTCCGGCAGCATCAAGGCATTTGGCAAGCACAAAGCCAACGCCGATAAGCAAAACTTTGCTCCCTTTGCTAACAACACGAAATGTGCCAATGGGCAGTGCCGAAAATTCCGTGCGAATTTCGTTTGTGTAGGTAACAGCTCTGGGGTAGCGAAGCGCTATTGGTCCTTCTTTATATTGAGTTGCAGTGTAAATCATATTGCGCATTTCGTTTTCGTCTGAAGGTGCCATAATCACCATATTGGGGATTGTACGCAAATAAGATAAATCCAAGGCTCCGTGGTGAGTTGGTCCGTCTGAGCCAACCAAGCCTGCTCTGTCTAATATAAAAACAACAGGCAAATTTTGAAGCGCAACATCGTGTATTATTTGGTCGTAGGCTCTTTGCAAGAATGTGGAATATATGGCTACAACAGGGGTAAAACCCTCGCAAGCAAGCCCGGCGGCAAATGTCACCGCGTGTTCTTCTGCTATACCAACATCAAAAATTCTGTCTGAGGTTTCTGGGTCTTCTTTTAATATGTTTAATCCGCAGCCGTCTAGCATAGCGGCAGAAATACCTATTATTTTTTTATCCTGTTTTGCAAGGGTGAGCAGGGTTTTTCCAAAAATAGATGTTAAGGTTGGGCGAGGTTTTTCTACTACCACAGTGCCGTCTTCTATGTGGAATGGATCTGCGCCGTGCCATTTTGTGGGATTGGTGGTGGCTAGTTCGTAGCCTTTGCCCTTTTGCGTTAAAACGTGAACTAGGCAAATCTCTGGCAGTTCTTTTATGCCATTTAATGTATCTATCAATTCTTGCAAATTGTGCCCGTCAAAAGGTCCAAAATAACGCACATTAAAATCTCTGAAAAACTGCCCTGGGCTTACCATATTTTCCAAAGCTAGTTTTCCGCTTTCCATAAACTCCCGCAGCTTGCCGCCGCCTATATGCTCGGGAATAGAGCGCAAAAATTTGCCGATTTCTTCTAGAGAGTGACTGTGTTTAACAGATAGATTGCTAAATAATTTTGAGAGAGCTCCCACACTTGGGCTTATACTCATTTTGTTATCGTTTAAGATAATGGTAAAATTCTTTTTCGTGTGTCTTGAATTGTTCAAAGCCTCAAAAACCATTCCGCCTGTCATTGAGCCATCGCCTATAACCGCTACAACATGATTTTTTTTTTGAATAATATCGCGTGCAACGGCAAAACCAAGAGCCGCAGAAATTGACGTGCTTGCGTGTCCGGTGCCAAATGGATCGTAAATGCTCTCACTTCTTTTTGGAAAGCCAGAAATTCCACCACGTTGCCTCATAGTGAAAAATTTTTCATAGCGACCTGTTAGCAGTTTGTGCGCATAAGCTTGGTGCCCAACATCCCAAATCAAAATGTCTTTTGGGGTATCGTAAACATAGTGCAAGGCAATGGCAAGTTCAACAGTTCCAAGGCTAGACGATAAATGCCCACCGTGTTCAGATACCTGCCGCAGAATGGCAGTCCTTATTTCCTCTGCCAGAGCTTCAAGCTCTTCTATCTTGCATTCCTTTATGTCTTTGGGTGAACTTATACTTTCAAGTTTCATTACCATATCCATTTTTGTGTTTCATAACCAGCGGGTATCGTTTTTTTGAAACCTCCATAAGGTTCAATTTTGTTGTCTGGACTTTTGTTTATAGTAGATAGGTATTTATCTGTGAAATATTTTGGACAATCCACTTTTTTGTAGAGGTATGTGGGATTATCTGCTGCCATATACCAATCCGCAAACCACAAGCATCCCCTCAAAAGATCTTTATGTTCGCTTTTTTTGGAGAATACTGCATTGCATTTATTTCTAACGCATTCTTGAAACTCTTTGGCTGGTTTATCGTAATCATGGAGTTCCTGCTGGCAGGTTGTAAGAAAACCGCCATAACCTTCCCCCAACTGGTCTTTACTTACACCGATCTGTTCTGCAAAACTATCAAACATACCAGGACCTCCGCCGGGTATCATAATATCAAACTGCCCGTCTTCCACATCGGAACCAGTATTTGTAGCCATTACAATCAATGTTTTCCCTTTAAGAAGTCCATGAGCTTGTTTCTCTCCGTATTTAGCTCCACCATCAAATTGAAGCTGAAAGCATTGACCGCAAGAAGCATTTTTAAGCGCAGTAGCCATAAAAGCATAAGCAAGATTATCGTCTAGCGCATAAGGAGCCATATCCCAACAGGCATAAGCTATGCCGTTTTGGCAACTACTTTTCGTTTCTTCATAACCCACCCAGTCTTCCTTTATCTCTTTTGCCCACTCATCATAACGCACTTCAATGTTAGGGCTTAGGGTAAAAGTTGGAATTTCCTTATTGTTTTTATTGCAATTTCTGCAAATGGTAAAGGGATTAGCATTTATATCTACGTTATCGCGTAAAGAGCAATGCGGTTTGCAACCGTCCCAATAGCGTGAACCCCAGCCTTCTTTAACACCGGGGTCACCTTTTTTCAATGTAGGCCAGTTTATAATTTCTGGTGGAACCTCAGAAGATGAGCTAAGATCAGAAGAGGAACTAGTTAAAACTCCTGAAGATGAACCAAGAATGTTAGAAGATGAAGAAATGTCGGGATTAGGCTCAGAAATATCTGAAGATGAAGAAACACCGGGGGTAGGTCCAGAAATACTTGAAGATGAATATTCATTAGGAGATGAATACCCGTTTAAAGACGAGGAACTTTCCAAGTTGCCATTGCTAGGGTCGCTATTATTGCAGGCAAAAATCAGCAGACCAGCGAAAAACGCACACAAACATTTATACTTCATAAATGCCTCCCATAACTTTAATATAGTAATTCATTTCCATTTATACAGTCCAAACGTTCCAAGTGGTACAGCTGCTGTGAAAAGTGGGATTTGGATTATTTCAAGAAGGGGCAAACACCATAAAAGCTTTACGGAACGCAAACGAAGCGCACCTGTGAAAATCAATAAAAAATCTGCGATAAATTTTATGGCAAAAGGAATTAAAAAACAAGGTGGCAAAATTTCAAAAAACACAAGCCAGGGAGAAACAAAAAGCCAAACAAAAAAGGCGTAAATGCAAAACAAAAACGCGGAATACGCTTTGCTCTCGTATTTTGCCCCATTGCTTC
Source organism: Candidatus Fibrimonadaceae bacterium (assembly GCA_031281345.1). Taxonomy (GTDB): domain Bacteria; phylum Fibrobacterota; class Fibrobacteria; order Fibrobacterales; family Fibrobacteraceae; genus Fibrimonas. The sequence continues at coordinate 37,550 of JAITFN010000037.1, read as the reverse complement.
CCCAACGAGCGCGCTGTTGCAAAAGTGCTATCCACGAATCAACTGGGGCGGTTGGCATAATCCCACTTGTGTCCCAATTATAGGCAAATTTGGTTCCCTCGATTTTTGCCATTCTGTGAATGAGCATATCGTCATCGCCAGAGGCTAAATTGTAAAGCCCTTCAAAGCCACCGCATTTGAAAAACAAATCCTTGCTATAGCCAAGAGATGCCGCACTTGCCACAAGAGGCTTGTTGCGGTTATATCCGGCTGCTTCAATTAAAGTAAAGCCGAGGGTTTCCAATTTTTGGTAGGCGTGCAAAAAACTTTTATTGCCATTATTTGCCTTTGAACCCTGCACAACAGAAGCACCGCTAGCATAAAGGGTAGCCATTGAGTTTAACCAATTTGGAGGAGGAAGGCAATCAGCATCCATTATCAAAAGAAATTTTCCCTTTGCGGCTAAAAAACCTGCATTCAAAGCTCTCTTTTTTGGCGAGGCAATTTGAGGGCAGTCTTGTGGGATATTTATAACCGAGAAATTTGGATGCGTTTCGCAAAATTCCTTGACAATTTCCGGTGATTTATCCGTTGAGCGGTCATTCACAATTATCACTTCCCATTTGCCAGCGTATTTTTGAGCATTCACAGCATTTAGTGTAGCTTCAATGAATTTTTCTTCGTTTCGCATTGGGATTACAATGGAAACGCGAGGGAGCTGAGAAACTGTAGTTGATAGCCCAAAGTTTTTTTTCAGCAAGCCGAGCCATAAATATAGCATTAGCCCAAAGTAGGCTAGGGATAGGAAAGAGACGAAAATTATTATTATCATAGTTTCTCCGGCCACGGGTGCTTAGGGTATCTGCCTCTCAGTTCCTTTCGCACTTCGGGATAAGTGTTTTGCCAAAAATCGCTTAAATTCCAAGTTTTTTGAGCTGTGCGATAATTGGGTGCCAAAATATCGTAGCGAACTCTCAAACGATTTTCGGCTATAAAATGCTCGCCTTGCATACCCATAAAATCTCCTATTCGTGCAGAAAGCTCAACAATTCCGTCTGGATTATATATGTATTTTGCAATTCTGCCGTTTTGTAGTTTTAAGGAATTTGGAAAACTTTTATGCAGCCAATCAAGCCAATAGGTGCCAAAATATTCTTCAAGAATTTTTCTATACCGCTCCTCACTCAAATCCTTTAGCAAAAAAATACCGCTGCAAAATTCGTCCATAATAAGGCAAAAATCTTCTTCGTCCCATTTGGGAAAATTATGTTCGGGAAAAAGTTTGGTCGCGAGTTTCATTTTTGCAAGCAGGCTCAAATTTGAATCGGTTTGCCACTGGCTTGTGAAATCCTCTTTTGCCATTAAGGTTTTCCACGCCTCAGAGGTTTGATTTTCCAAAGATTTTCGCTCTTCCACAGAACATTCCTCTTTGCCAAAATCGCTAACTCGCATTGCAACAAATTGTTTTTGAGACGGCTTCCATTGAAGTTCCATTTTGGAAGTGTCGCTTTGCAGATATTTGTTTGGAACAGGAGCGTAAAGGCTTGCGCTTGTTTTTTGCAATTTAGCGTTTTCGCTTCGCATTAAACCCAAAACTAAAATTGCTTTTTCTTTTGATTCGCAAAAAACAGAAAGCCCTTCTTTGGTTTTGTAGTATTGCTCTCCATCGCTTTTAAAAGCGAGTGCATTGGGGAAAGCAGAAATTAGAAATTCCAAACCATTTTCTGTGACATTTTCTCTTCCCCCTGCATAACGTTGCAGTTGCTCAAAATGCAATTTTTCTTCGCGTTGCCATTTTCCCCTGCCTTCTAAAAAATCCTCTGCCAAATGCAAAATATTTCCGCTTTTATTTTCGCTCTCCAAAAGCATAGTTATAGCTAAGATATTCTTTGAAAGAGTTTTTTGCAAAGCGAGCTGGGCGGCAAGTTCCAATGATTGCACAGGGATAAGCAAAACTTTTTTGCCAAGTTCTGTTATTTTATTTTCTTTTATCAAATTTAAGTTTTCCAGTTTTTGCAAAGCTGAATTTTCTTTTTGTTTTGGCAAATCAGTCAATAAATCAAAAGACACTCCGAGTGAAATTTTTTGCAGCAAAAATCTCTCCACATTCACACGCTCAATTTCGGGTTTTATGGACACTGCAAAATTTGCCTCTTCACGTTCGCTCCACAAGCGTATGCACAAGCCTTTTTGCGTTCTTCCTGCTCTGCCTGTTCTTTGCACCGCATTTTGCATAGCGATTCGCGAAAGCCTTAGCGTTCTCAAACCCATTCCAGAATCGTCAAAAGCCATGCGTTCAAAACCTGAATCTATAACCACCTTTACATTTGGAATTGTTAGAGATGTTTCTGCGATGTTCGTGGTGAAAATTATCCTTGTGTTTTCACTCGGCTCAAATATTTTTTCCTGTTCCTCTTTTAATTGACCGCCAAAAAGAGAAAAAAGTTCGGGGGAATTTTTACCAAGGCTCTCTGACACACGTGCTCTGCAAGCGGAAATTTCCGCTTTCCCTGGCAAAAAAACCAACACAGTTCCATTGATTTCGTTGTACAAAACGCTCTTAACAGCTCTCTCCACTTGATTGACGAGAGGCTCATTCGTTTTTGCTTCTTGCCTAATTATCTCCACAGGAAAACCTGGGTTTTCAATTTTTAAACATTTTACTCCTAAGTATTTTTCCAAAGCCTCTCTTTCCAACTCCGCAGAAAGCACAGCCACTCTTTGTTCCTTTGAGAGGGCAAATCCCAAAAGCAAATCCATTTCCGCTCGCCGCTCGTGGAATTCGTCAAAGATTAGCCAATTTAATTGAGAATATTCCCCGTTGAGAATTTCGGCTAAAAAGCTGCCGTAAGTTTGGAATAGAATTCTTGTGTTTTTTGAGATTTTGGATTCAAAGCGGAATTTGTAGCCTACTGTTTCGCCTACCGGTTCTTTGTAGAATTTTGAGAGGAATTTTGCTAACTCTCTTGCTGCGAGTTGGCGTGGTTGCAACACCCTTACGCGGTCTCGCTCGCCTGAGAGGAGCCACGGCAAAAAAGAGGATTTTCCCGTTCCTGTTGGTGCGGTTAAGAGAAGATGCTTTTGTTGCTTCAAGCGCAGTTCTATTTCAGCTCTTGATGCGGCTAGTGGAAAATTGATCAATATTCCATTTTCCTTTTTGGTCTGAACATTGCCCACAATAAACCGCCGTGTTCGGCATTTGCCATTATGGCAGAGGCATTGCTATCGGTGCTGAGGGCAAGCGCAGCAATAAGGGATGCTTGCTCTTCTTCGTCTGGTGCATGGATATTTTCCAAAACTTCTTGCACCCTGTTTTCGTGAGCCAAGTGCATTCCGGTCCATTTTAGGTTTAAAAAATCTGGATGTTTTAGCACGCCGCGCAAGAAGGGGAGTGTTGTGCTTATGCCTTCTATGCGGAAGTTGGCAAGAGCAGACTCCATATTTGAAATTGCCTTTTCCCTTGAGTCGGAATATGCCATAATTTTTGCCAAAACAGATTCATAGTTAGCGGAAACCGTGTCGCCAGAAACATAGGGGCTTTGAACCACTATTCCCTCGCCAAAGGGAACAAACATTCTCTCTATTTTGCCAGGCGATGCGGAGAAATTGCTGTAAGGATCCATAGCATCCACATTTACGGCTATAACAGAGCCTTCTTTTCTAAAGCCATCTTTTTGCAATAAAAGAGGTTCGCCGGAATGCAGCCTTATTTGCTCGCGCAAAATATCCACGCCTGTTAGCAGGTTGGTTATGCCGTGAAAGCGTTGAATGTTCTCTTTAACGTCTAATAGATAAATATCGTTTTCTGAAATGAGAAATTCCACATTTGCGTAACCTACGATGTCAAGGCCATCTATAAGATCTGGAAGCATAGCCATTATTTTGCCCTTGTTCTCTTTTGACAGATAAGGACTTGGGCTTTCTGCCAGCAACTTGCGAAAACGAAACTGCACAGAGCTTTCTATTTCTGGAAAAATTACATGTTTGCCGTTTTTATCGCGCAGAACAGGGAAAGATATTATATGAGGGTGAGTTAATGTTTTTTCTAAATAAAGGCTTTTTTCATAGCCAAAACGCTCGCATTGGCGAAGTACGCTATCTATGGCGGTTTGCAATTCCACTGCGCTTTTGGCCTCTCTAATGCACCTGCCGCCGGCGGCTCCTGCTGCTTTTACCATTAATGGATAGGGTATATGTTCAGCCTCTTTTGATAATTTTGCAATGTCTTCAAAAACATTGCTATGCGGCAAAATCGCAAATCCTGCTTTTATAGCAACCTCGTTCAGAAATTTTTTTTCTTCGGCAGTGCTACGACCCTTAGCCAACCTAGTAGCGGATATAAAAGCAATGCCAAAAGTGGATAATTTTTTGCTGAGTTCCGTGCTTGCAGCCAAAAATCCATACCCAGGGTGAACGGCATCTGCCTTACATTCCATTGCAGCCAGCACAACCTGCTCAACATCCAAATATGGAGAACTTGTTTTGTTTGTGCTAATAACAATGGCGCGGTTTGCCTCGCGTACCCCAACCTTATTAAAATCCCCTTCTTCGCAAAGAGCTATGGCCTCTGCCCCAAGGCTTTTAATTGCCCTAACACACGCCGCCTGTATAAGCCCCCTATTTGCAACCAAAACTCTTTTATACATAAATCCTCTGAATTTGGATAAGAGTTTTAATATAGTAAATGATTTTTTCTATATTATTATTATGGATATACCTTCTGTTTCCGCGCTTTCGGCAAGCTCGCTTAGAATGGATCTGAGCGCGCACGATGTTGCTAATGTAAATACGCCCGGTTTTTCGCAAAGCCGCCCTATTCAGACTTCGCAAAATCCCGGGACAGAGATTTCGGCAATTCAAAAAATAAACTCTGCAACACCAGATTTTTCTGCAACAGACCTTGCAGAAGAGGCTGTGGAGCAAATAAAGAGCGAAAAAGATTTTTCCGCCAATGCCGCAGTTATCAAAACTCAAGATAAAATGTACGGCGAAGCTATAGATTTGGTTGTTTGAGCGAGCATTTCTTTAACAGTTAGTTTGCTGCAAGGATCTATAAAATCCGGCGCAATATCGCATAAGGGGAGCAAAACAAATTCTCTCTCAGAAATGTAAGGATGCGGAATGGTTAGAATTTCGCTTTGCAAAATTTCATTTCCACAATAAAGCAAATCCAAGTCTATTTCGCGCTCTTTCCATTTTTCCCGTTTTTGCCTGCCAAGTTTTTGTTCAATATTTTTGCAAAGCTCTAAAAGTTCATAAGGAGTTCTTTTTGAAGTGAATCCAATAACTTGATTTAAAAAATTTGCCTGCTCTGTTTTGCCCCAAGGCTGAGTTTCATAAATTTGGCTCTCTTGCCAGTTTAGTGGCTCACTCTCTTTTAACAAAGCTCTAGCCTCTGCAAGCCTTTTTTCGCGAGGCTCTATGTTTGTGCCTAGAGAGAGATAGATTTGCAGCATATTTCTCTTTCGTTCTCGCTGATTATTTTGAATTCAACGCTATGCGTTATGTTTAGCGGAAAATTTCTTGGCCATTCTATTAAGGTTATTCCTTTTGAAAAATCGTCTATTCCGGTATCTTGCAAATCGCTTGCGTTTTTTAAGCGGTATAAATCCAAGTGATAAATTGGCGGTTTGTTTGGGTATTCGTGGACTATGGCATAACTTGGAGAATTCACTGTTCCAGCAAAGCCAAGCCCTTCGCAAATTCCTCGGCAGAATGCCGTTTTGCCAGCACCTAAATCTCCTTCCAAAGCAATTACATCGCCTGGTTTTAGGCTTTTTGCAAATGAAAAAGCCAATTTCACAGTTTCTTGTTCGGAGCCTGTTAAAACTTTTAGCACGTTGAGAATTTAGGAATTTACACTTAGTCTTTTAGGCAACGAACACTGTATAAGCGGCGCTTATCGCTATAGAGCCAGTGTACGTTATCATAGAGGTGGTTTATGCTCCTTGAGTAGGCGTAGTTGCTGCTGTCGGAAGAACTCCACCAAAGGCCGTAGATGCCTAAATGGGTGAAATTGTTACTAAAAAAACTGCCAGCACCGCCCGGCAGAAAGGAAAATCTATAGGTATCTATGCCGTTGCCCGATATTCCGTCGTGATCATTCCAACCGTTGGTAGCTTTAAGATATTTACCTGCTATTTTTTCACCGCCAGCCGCTGCCACCAATACTTCCCACTCAGCCTTGCTTGGCAAATGCCAGCCTTTGCAACAGGCCGTTTTAGCCGTTTCCCAATTATACAACCTGCCGTATTTACTGCAATAGGCAGTACTATCTTTGTAACATTTGCTACCCTCAATGGCATAATTCAAATTCTCCGCCAGCCAAACTTGTTCGCCAATTTTAACTGTCTTATACATTTTTTTATCGCGAGGGTCGGTGAAGGTGTCTTTTTGCTGAGCAAAAAGGGTGGTACAGAGGAGTGTACAGGTGAGCAGAGTTAAGGTTTTGGTGAGGTTATCTTTCATTGTTTTAATGTAGAAAATGTTATCAGGTGTTTGCTTCCTGCAAGACAACCCACACCTTCCCAGCTTCTACAAAATCAACCTTAACCGCAGAACCAGCTACTATAAAATCACTTCTAGATTGAGCATCAAACATCTTGTCACCGAACTTCGCGTGACCGCAAGGGCGCAAATCCGTTAGGGCTACGCCTTTATCGCCTTTTTTTATTTCCTCAACAAATTCCTCAACGGGGGAATGCGCTTTGGACAAATCGGTTTTGTTTATTGGAGTTAAAGAATCTGGGAGCATTGGAATTAAATATTTTGAAGCGACAATAGGCAAAGACAATGCGAGCACCGCGCATAGCATTATATACATCAGGCCATATTGCCAATTTGAGAGAGAGCCTAACTCAGGTGCGAAATTTGGTAGATTTGAACCATCAAAAGACAAAGCTAGAGCCGCCACGAAACATATTATGCCAAGCGCACCGCAAATCATAAGACCTGGCAAAATAAAAATTTCCAAAAGCATAAATACAACGCCTAGGCAAAGCAGAACTAATGGGAGTTTGTCGTGCAGGTTGCTCGCATATTGACCCAAAAATACGGTTGCCAAAAGCACAATGCCTATTACGCCGAAAATGCCAAAACCTGGTGTTTTAAATTCCATATAAAGCGCGCCAAAACCCAGTATCATTAAAATCCCAGATATTGTTCCTATGAATCTCGTGAGTTTTTCTGCCCAAGATATTTCGATAATCTCGGTTCTTGTTATGCCAACTTCTTTTTTAAAAGCCTCTATGTTTTCTGGTGTTCCTTTTGAAAACTTCAAACGCTGAGCTTCTTTGTCTGTCATTGTCAAAAGCTCGCCTGCCCTTACCAGAGTTTTTTTGCTTGTCCATTTTTTTTGCTCATCTTCGGGCATATCGCTATATTCAGCAATGTTTACATAAATGGTGGTGTCTTTGTTTGAGAGTTCCATAACGCCGAGGTCTGGGCTAACAAAGGCTTCTGAGAGCAGACGCGGGTGCCCGTTTCTCTCTGCTAAATTGCGGAATTTTGCTCTTAGTGGAGATTGTATTTTTTCGCCAACAATTTGAGGCTGGCCATCGGAGCTTTGAACTATGGGGGCACAATCGCCAATGGTTGTGCCCGGGAGCATATAGAGTTTGTCGCTGGAAAGTGCAATTAAAGCTCCTGCACTTATGGCTTTTTTTTGCACCAGAGCAATGGTTGGAATTTTCAGGGCTGTTATTGTATCCACAATATCAAAGGCGGCATCTAAGCGACCGCCAAAGGTGTTCACTTCAAAAACTATTAAATCTGGATTTCTCTTGGCCGCTTCTGCTATGGCACGGCGCACATAGTCGTTCATACCTGGGTCAACATCGCCTTCAAGGGTAATCCAAGCAGCGGTTTTGCCTTCGGTTTCTGTACCTGCAAAGGCAAATATGGTGCTGATTAATATGAAAATTAAAAAACGAAACATACTGCAAAATTAGAAAATTTCTAATAATGCACTATTGAATGTATGGGGCAGTTTACTTTTATGTTTTTGCGACCTTGCAAAAAATCGAGTTCTATCAAAAACACCATTCCACTTACCAAAGCTCCCTGCTTTTCCACTAAGCGTGAGGCAGCAGAAATGGTGCCTCCTGTCGCTAGAACATCGTCTAGCAGCAAAACCTTATCACCCTTGCTAAGAGCATCTTTGTGTATTTCTATGGTTGCCGTGCCATATTCCAATGAATATTCTTCAGAATCAGTTTGCCACGGTAGCTTGCCTTTTTTGCGAATGGGCGTAAATCCGCAACCAAGCTCAAGAGCTATGCAAGGTCCAAAAAAGAATCCCCTTGACTCTATAGCGGCAACGCTCTGAATATCAGCACCTTTAAACGGTTCTGCCATTTTTTGAACGACATACCTGAGAGCTTCTCCATTAGACATAAGCGGAGTAATATCTCTGAAAATTACCATAGTCTGCGGAAAATCTGGAATATCACGAATAAAAGATTTAATGTCCATATCTGGAAATATAGTAAAAATGTTTTCTATATTATCATTATGCCCATTTGTAGCATATTAAAAAAATCTGCGTTTTTTGCCCTTGTTTGGGTGGCATCGGTTTTTGCGTATCAAAATGTACTTTTGCTTAATTCCTATAACCAAGGATTTGTAAAAACAAACGACATAACTAGAGCTATACAAGATGTTTTAAGAAAAAGCAATATGAATATTCACATAGAAGATATGGATATACGTGAAGAACTAATTAAATCTATGCTACAAAAATATATAGATGTAAATATGAAATTTGACGTGATTATAACGGTGGACGAAACCGCATTTAATTATGTGAAAAATCACGAAAACATATTGTGGGAAAATATCCCTATAGTAGCTTGCGGAATAAGCAAGCAACAAGCCGAATCCGTATCAGACCCAGCGGCAACAGAATCTATTGAAGCCCAAGATTCTGAACTCACAGATGTATCACTAGAGCAAATAGACTCTGTCGCAACAAAAAAATCCTTATGGTCTGGCATTTATGAATTTTACGATTTGCCTGCTCAAATAGATTTTATACAACGCATACAAAGCAATGTTAAAAGAATTATATTCATAACCGATAACACAGAAGCTAGCAACGATGTTAGCGAGCAATTAAACTCCGCCGCATTTGTACAAAAAAACATAAATTTGGAAGAATGGAGAAAACCGCCACTGGAAAGTCTCGCAGATTCCCTTAGTCATTTGAACCCAAGTCAAGACGCTGTTGTACTGGTAGGTGTAGAGCTAAATGGTTCAATTAAAAATCCGCAAAAATTATGGCAAGATATGACCAAATATGTGGACAGCAACAGCACGGCTCCCGTATATTCGTTTTGGGATGTTGGAATACAAAACGGCGTTATTGGCGGAAATATAATTCTTGCATCTTTAACGGGAAAAAATATAGGATTAATTGCAGAGGCAATTCTGGTAGGCAACGATACTTACAATTCTGGATTTAGAAGAAGCTCAAACATGCCTATGGTTGACGACAACGCAGCCGCAAGCAGAAAATTGAAACTATATAATAATAAACTCCCTCCAGAAACTATCAGGCTTAACAAAGAAGAATCTTGGATAATCAGCACGTATCAGCAGTATATGTATAATATGAAAAACGCCATTATTGCAGAACTTGTGATTATATTGCTACTCGGATTTTCTTTTTATTCATATTTCAAATATTCAAACAGAAAACTGTTACAAGAAAAAGATGCTGTTGAAAGGGCAAGCAAGGCAAAGAGTTTGTTCTTGGCAAATATGAGCCACGAAATAAGAAACCCTCTTAATTCAATGCTCGGATTTTCAGAATTGCTTTTGCATAAAAGCACAAATTTAACCGATGAGCAAAGGGAATGGTGCAACAACATAGAAATATCCTCTTACCATTTGCGCGACACATTCAACAACATACTTGACTTTTCAAAAATTGAAGCTGGAAATCTTAAAATAGAAGATGAATGGGTTGATATATTCTCGTTATGCGATGATTTGATAAGCGTTTGCAGCCATTACTTGATTTACAAACAAATTAAATTTTATGTTTTGCCATCTATTTATATGCCAAAATTCATAAAAACAGACCCAGTAAGATTAAAACAGGTTTTGGTGAACTTGGTTAGCAATGCACTAAAATTCACAACTAAAGGTTCGGTAAAATTATTAATTAACCCTGAGACAAAAGAAGATGAAAGTAAAGTACTCTTTGAAATAATTGATACGGGCATTGGAATTCCAAAAGAAAAAATCAAGAAAATATTTGAACCATTTGAACAAATTGATTCCGGACATACCAGAAAATACGGAGGTTCCGGACTTGGTCTCACAATATCGCAGAACATTTTGCACGCGATGAATTCCAATTTAGAAGTTCAAAGCGATAGAAACGGCAGCCGGTTTTATTTTCATTTATCCACCAAAGCAAAAGAAAACGAATTCTATAAAAAATTCCTAAACGAAAAAAATCAAAAAGTTGTAATTTACAACCAAGAGAAAATAGTACTTTCGTTTATCAAAGAATGCGTAGAAGCTGTTGAAGGAACATCAGAAGAAACCACAGATATGAATACCATTTTTGGCCTTAGCAACCGAGATTTGCTAATAGCCGAAGCAGATGGACTTTCAGATATTCAAATTAAAAAAATCTCTGAAATGTATCCAAAAGTTATATTGATATTCCATTATAAAAACGATAAAATGGCGAATATAAAATTGAATAATCCAAAATTTGAATGTCTTATAGCACCCGTGAGAAGCAACGATGCTATAAGCGTTTTACAAAGGTTATACGCCAAGTAGGGGCGCGATTAATCGCGCCCCTACTGGCGTTAAATATGTTTCAAAGCCTCGGCAATTAACTTGCTTGCGTCTGTTCCTCTTCCTAAAATTTCGGAGGCTTTCTCCACCGCTTTTTTTGCTCCGGGATCTTTTACCCCAAGGGTGTGCAAGGCAAGCACGGCTTCTTGCTCTGCAAAAGGCAAACTCACAGACGAACGTTCTCCGGCAGTTGCAGAAATTGAAAGTGCTTTATCTTTCAGGGCAAGCACAAGCATTTCAGAAGTTTTTTTGCCAATACCCTTTATTTTGGAAAGACCTGCGCTATCATTCATTACAATCAAAGAGAGTAAATCTCCTGGCGAAATGGAGCTCAAAATTCTCTGTGCCATTTTTGGCCCAATGCCATTGACCTCTATCATGTTCAAAAACAATTCTTTTTCTCGGTTTTCCAAAAATCCGTAAATGGTAAGAGAATCTTCACGTACAACAAGGTGAGTTAAAAACGCTATTTCCGAACCTTCACTAGGCAGCATTTCGCCCGTGCGAGCGCTCACATTAACGCCATATCCAACTCCACCACATTCAACAACTGCAAACAAAGGAGCCTTATGTACAAGCAACCCGCGAAGTCTCTCTATCATTTCCATTCCCATTCGGTGCCGTTTTTGCCATCTTTAATCACAACTCCAATGGATAATAATTCATCACGAAGCCTGTCGCTCTCTGCCCAATTTTTTGCAATGCGTGCCACGTTTCGTTTTTCAATAAGCTCTTTTGCCATTGCTTCTTCTTTTGCAGAACGCTTTACTTTTTCTGGCTTGTTGAGCAAACGAAGCCCAAGAACGCCGTCAAACTCTTTTATCAGAGCGGCTTTTTCACAATCTTCTATAGAGGAATCTGCAAGCATCAAATTCAATACGCCAATAGCCGCAGAAGAATTCAAATCATCTGCTATAGCATTTTTGAAAGCAGAACTCCATTCTCTCGCTTCCACACTTTTAACATTGCCTTCAATACCAATGAAAGGGTCTGTTTTTCTTCTCAGCGCACCTAGAGAGTCCACTGCGTTTCCCATTGCTTCCCAGCTAAAATTCAAATAATTTCTATAATGGCTTGTCAAAGCAAAAAGCCTGTAAGCCATAGGGTCAAACCCTTTTCTAACCAAAGCATCCAAGGTTAAAAATTCTCCGCTGCTTTTGCTCATTTTGTCGGTATTGTTTTCTCTAAGAAATTCTCCGTGCATCCAAAATCTTGAAAATAGCTTTCCAGTGGCACATTCGCTTTGAGCTATTTCATTTGTGTGGTGAACTCGTATATGGTCTGTGCCGCCGCAATGAATATCCAGAGTTTCGCCAAGGAGAGACATAGACATAGCTGAACATTCTATGTGCCAACCCGGGAAACCAACTCCCCAAGGGCTATCCCATTCCATTGCTCTTTTTTTGTCTTTGGGGCTGAACTTCCACAGTGCAAAGTCGGTTGCAAATTTCTTTTCGCCAATGTCTATGCGTGCTCCGCTCTTGAGTCCAACAATATCAAGACGGGCAAATTCCGTATATTTTGGAAATTTCATAGAATCAAAATAAATCCCATCACTTGTTTTGTAGGTATAGCCCTTTTTTTCCAAATTTTCTATCAATTGAATTTGCTCTTTTATGTAATCTGTTGCCTTGCACCAAACAGTGGGCGGCAATATGTTTAAAAGTTCCAAATCTTCTTTGAATTTTTGCGTGTAAAATTCCGCTACTTCCCAAACGCTTTGCCCTGTGCGCGTAGCGCCTTTTTCCATTTTGTCTTCGCCTTCGTCTTCATCACTTGTTAAATGACCAACATCGGTTATATTCACAACGTGGCGAACCTTAAAACCAAAATATTCAAGGCTTCTGCGGAGCAAATCCTCAAAAAGGTAGGTACGCAAGTTGCCTATATGAGCATAATGGTAAACAGTTGGTCCGCAAGCATAAAGGCGAACTTCGGGAATTCCTTCGGGAAGCGTAAAGTTTTCTTTAGCGCGGCTTGCAGTGTTATATAGAGATAACGTTTTTTTTGTCATAATGAAAAACCAGGTTTATTTCCGTCTGAAAGAAAATCCTCAAGAAAACTCGGCTCAACAGGAGTTTCTCTAGTGGGTGGGCTTGCAACCGATGCGTGCCCAGCCACTGGCAGCGGCATTGTTTGCGGAGGTTGCTGAATATGTTGTGGAATTGGCTGCGGAACAGGTTGCGGTGCAGGTTTAAACATATTTTGAATGTGTTGTTGCACTGCCGAACTGGTTGGTTGGATCTTAACTGGCGGCGGCGGCGCAAGAGGCACTATCTTTGGTTGCAGAGCTTCTTGTGGAACATCCACAAAACCGCCAGCCATAACTATTACCTTTGTTTTGCCCTTGTATTCATCGCCAGAGTCATTGCCTATTTTAAGGAATTTAACCGTGCCTTCGGGTGGATTATTCAACACGCAGCTATAATACGCAATGGTAGGCCCTTCTTTTTTTGTCCAGCCAAAAAGTTTTTGAACTTCGCTAACCACTTCAAAATGCTTTTTTTGAGAATAACCAGGTTCGTAAAAATGATAAACCAATAGCCGTGAGGCAACTTTGCCATTATGATTCAAGAGCAATTTATCGTTTATGGCACTTGCGAGTTTCTTTTTTATATCATCAATATTTTCAGATCCTGCCTCTACGGTGGTTATTATGGCTTCTCCGCAATTTTTAAGGGTAGAGCAAACATCGGCAAAATCTATGTTTCTTTTGGTGTACTTTGTCACAGTTTCCATTATGGACTGCAACACAGTTTGAAAACGCAAATCTACAAGTTCATAGGCCAAATCGGCAGGGGCATCTTCATTGTCCAAAACCTCTTCTATGCGAGCCTGGTCTATAACAATTAAAGCATCCACGTGTTTCCTCAATTCCTCTATGCCTTGCTCTGCTATCTCAAACCTATCTGATTCAACTAAATTGGGCATTGTAGTAACGCCTATGGTTAGCGCATTTCTTTTGTTTTTTTGGGCTTCTCTTGCAGCTTTGGCAACATAAGGCGCAGCTCCTGTGCCTGTGCCGCCGCCCATACCAGTTACAACGAGTGCCAAGTCCGCATTTTTGAAAATTCCCACAAATTCATCAAAATGTTTCTCACCCTGAGCCTTAGCTATTAATATATCGCCTCCGGCACCTAAATAGTGAGAGTCGTCTCCTAGGCCAATATTATGCTGAAAACCGTTCTTTTCAAGCTCTCTAATAGAGCCGCCATCGGAATTTATGCCCACAAAATCAACCAGGTCATTTTTTGAAATCTGTGACTTGAGGCTCATAAGGATATTCACCCCGCAGGTACCAACCCCCGCAAAACAAACACGAATTGGCTTGCCATAAGTATCTCCAGCACTTTCTATTAAAGGTTCCCGTCCGGCTCCACTTCCGTCGTCGGCTTCAATTTGAATCAAAGGTTCTTGCAAAATATCACTTTCCGGCCCAACATAGCGCTTATAGGCTTGCAAAATTTTCTTCTGTTTCTCCGGTATATCGGGCATCAAAACCTCCGTGTATCTTGAATATAGAAAAATTCACGAAGCTTTTGAAATTTACGAAGCTTTTGAAAAATACTTGAAAAAATCAAATTTTGAGGTTTTTTTCTTGATTTCGGTGCTAGCTTTACGTTCCTCGGGGGCAATCAAGCTCTGCAAAGCCCCAACCGCAGACGAAGACAGGTCTTCCCTTGTTTCGCCATCCCATTTCACAACTGCCTTTTTCGCCGGAATCTCAAAAATTTCGCTGGCCAGTTTTTCTACACCCTTTAAAGGCAATGAGCACTCCAAAATAATGGAATCCGGCTTACAAAAATTGTCCTTGTACATAGTTTGCTTTATTTCCATAAACAAGTCACGCATAACCTCGCGGGTAAAATAGCATAAAATATAGTTGCTAATTGTAAGCCTTGTTTTTGTTCTATTTTTCCCCGGCAACCCCAATCTGCTATACTTAAAGTTTTCATCGGTTTCGTTATCAAAAACGCAAGAGGCTCCTTCTAGCAAATCAAGGCAATCGTCCGAAGACAAAAGTTCTTTGGAATCATCGGATATTTCCGCTTTTTTTACCTTAGCGTAAAACTTCTGCATATAGTCGCTTTTTTGCCTTAATTCAAAATCTTCCTCGGTTAACTTGGGATTTTTATGATAACAAAGGCATAAACGCCAAAACATTTCCTTTAATTCCCTTAAACCTATTTCTTTTTTGTTCAAATATTTAAGCTCAGATTTTTCCCACACGGAAAATTCGGAGAATGTATCTGTAATGTGAATTAACGCTGTTTTGCCTTCTTTTTCTTTTTTATTTGAAAGAGCACAAAACTCTTTTTCGCAAGACAGGGACACTCTTATTTTTTCATCTTCTTCCTTCATAATCTCCAAAAGTCTTGAAAGCATGGGATGTTTGGTTACAAAATAAACATCAAAACCAAGGCTTTTTGTTTGCTTGCCAATAGGATTTAAAACCCTTATGGTATCTTCTTTATCATCGAAAATGGTATAGTAAGGACTTGTGAAAAACCTTATTTTTTCACCCGGAAAAGGTGTTTGAAACATTTTTTCCGAACGCTTGCTTTCTTCTATTTCCTTCATTTCCTCTTCTGTAATGGTTCTTGGTTTGGCAGACTTAAAGCTGAATGGAGAAAATAGCACCTCAAAATAATTCGCAGAAATTGTAACTTCCATAAGAGAATCAAAATCGCAACCGTGCTCGCACTGCCAAGCAATTATGTTCTTCTCTATGCAGTTCGCTATAGCTTTTATGCGATTTTCATCAATTCTATTTTGCGCAATTCCGGGGAAATCTTCAAATTCGTCTGCACGAAGGCTAACTGTTCCTGCGGTCCACTCGCTTTCTAAACCGTCACGGGACTGTATATCATTAGCTATAGCAAAATTCATGCTAACGCCGTTGTAGCCAAAATCCAAATTGAGTTTTGCTTTTTTAGCGCCCATATTATAGCCCTCCATCCTTTTCCCTTGTAAATGCCAAGTTCTTAAAACGCAAATCCAAAACAGCTATGGAATTTATATCCAAATTTCGCATATTTCTGGTCAACTGCCTGTAATATCTAAAAGCCGTTTTCCAATAGTCTTCTTCCAATGAAAATACCGTTTTAAAATCAACATCATTGAAAAATACAGTTATCTGTCTTTCGGATATCCTTGGAATAAGCTGAGAAACTCTGGAATAAAGCATAGCATCGTTTTTCTTTATATCCATTAAAAAATTTGTAGCCAAAGAAATATCGTCTAGATTATTTGCATCCACAACTGGCAAATCCGCTGCATTTGTGCTATACGGATAAATTTTGCCCTTGTCTGAATATATTATAGGCACAGTATCTGAGCGTTGCGACATAAGGGTGAAAAGTGGGCTAGATTCTTTAAACGCAACCTCAAGCTCATATGGAATAAACTTCACTTCAAAACTAATCTCTCCGAAAATCATGCTATCGGCTTCCAAGCGAGAACGAATTTCTGCAGTATCTTTTATGTAAATTTTTTCTTCATATCCGTAACCTATTATTTTTCTAAAAGTATATTCCGAAATCCTATCGAGTTTTTGAGGTTTCACATCGCTAAAAGCCATAAAATCTAAATCTATGTTTGGAAGAATAAAAGTAAAAACAGTACCGCAAAACAAAATCAAAAATAACAAGCCTGCTATACGTTTATTATAACGCTGCAAAAAGCTTCTAATAGTTGTTTTTTTCTTTGAAATCAGGCTTGTCACAGCCCTTTTTCTCTCTTTTTCGTGATACTTAAGCATTAGGCAATCTCCAAAATTTTCGCGCAAAGCGAAGTTATGTTTCCTGCACCCATTGTAACAATCAAATCTCCTTCTTTTATTTCACCCGCTAAAAACTTTAAGGCGTTTTCTTTTTCGCCTATAAAATGAGCATTTTTATGCCCCCTTGCCTCGGCAAAACCGAGAATAAGTTTGCTAGAAATTCCCTCTATTGGTTCTTCTCTAGCCCCGTAAATATCGCAGAGCAAGAGAATATCGCTGTCTCCAAAAACTGTTCCAAATTCCTCTGCGTGGTTTTTTGTGCGAGAATACAGATGAGGCTGAAACACAACTATAATGCGCCTGTTTGGGAAAGATTCCCTGAATGCAGAGAGACTTGCCGCAACTTCCGTTGGGTGGTGGGCATAATCATCGAACAGCAACGCTCCGGCAGCTTTGCCCTTAAACTCCATTCTCCTTTTAACGCCAGCAAAAGCAGAGAGTGCTTTTTTTGAAACTTCCACAGAAATAGATTCTTCCGTTGAGAGAGCCAAAGCACCAACGGCATTTTGAACATTGTGCTTGCCAAAAAGTTTAATTGAAAATTCGCCGAGCAATTCTCCATTCTTAAAAACCGAGAATGTAGAACCATTTTCTGAGTAGTGGCAATTTTTTATGTTATAGGTTGCCTGCGGACTAAAGCCATAAGTTACAACGGGTTTGGCAAGCCTTGATAAAACACTCCGGCAACCATTGTCGTCTAAGCACAAAATAACCTGTCCGTAAAAAGGCACTTTATTTGCAAATTGCACAAAGGCATTTTTTATATCGTCTAAATCTTTATAGGTATCCAAATGGTCTGCATCTATGTTGGTTATTATCGCAGAGCTTGGCATCATTTGTAAAAAACTGTGGTCAAATTCATCGGATTCTGCAACCAAATAAGAGCCTTTCCCAATGGTTGCTCCAGAACCCTTGCCTTGTACAATGCCGCCAACTATGACGGTTGGATCTTCGTCTGCCATTTCTAAAATTGAGCCTACCAAAGAGGTTGTGCTGGATTTTCCGTGTGTGCCTGCTATTGCCAAAGTGTATTTAAGGCGCATAAGTTCGCCGAGCATTTCTGCACGTCTAATTAGCGGAATACCCATTTTTTTGGCGTGTTGCATTTCTGGGTTGTCTGCGTGAACAGCAGAAGAATAAACAACAAGTTCGGCATTTGAAATGTTTTCTGCCTTGTGCCCTATAAATATCTCAATACCAAGATTTTTGAGATAATCGGTTTGACTGCTTTCTTGCATATCGCTTCCGCTAACCTCAAAACCATTGTGATGCAGAATTTCTGCAATGCCGCTCATGCCGGCTCCACCTATTCCTATGAAATAGGTTTTATGAATGCGATTGCTGGGTATAAGTCTTCCTAAATCGAGCATATATCCCTCGCAATATCACCGGCAGCTCTGCGATTCATCTCGCCCAGCTCCCTTGCCTTTTTAGACATATTTTTGAGCATTTCTTTATTATTCATCAGAGAATTTATTTTTTCCAAAAGATTATTGGGTTCGGAATCCAATTCCACAAAAGCCGCACCGTCTTTTTCCACAGCTCTGGCATTGTGCTCCTGATGATTTGCGGTTGCATAAGGATAAGGCAAAAGAATGGAGGCTTTTCCAAAAGCGAGAATTTCTGCAAGGGTTGATGCACCAGAGCGCGATATTATTAAATCTGCGTGTTGCATATAGGCGTAAATGTTATCTAAAAAAGCCGTTATGGAAATATTTTTTGAAGCATTGTATTTTTGCGCAAGGGTATTTGCGTGTTTTGCTCCTGCCTGCCAAACAACGGATAAATTCTCATTTGCAGATATTTGCTCATAAATCTGCTCTATCTTATTGTTTATTCCAAGTGCTCCTTGTGAACCACCTGTTATTAAAATGCGGAACTTTTTATTATCTGCAAAAATTTCTGGAGCGGGCAAATTCTCTGGCATTTTGCGAACTGGATTTCCCTGCGCTTCAGATGCCACATAGACTTTCTTTGCAAATTTTGCGCATATCTTATTTGCAACTCCCATAACGGCATTTGGTTCTATGGCGTAAAATGGAATTCTCGTAATTATTGCCGCAAGCATAACCGGCAAGGCAACATAGCCACCTGTTGCAACTATAAATGCAGGTTTTTCTTTTTTAAGCAATTTTGCAGAACCAAGTACAGAAAGCAACAATTTCAGCGGTAGCAACAAATTTTGAATTATGCTACCTCTTTTTAAAGGCACTGCTTTAATAGTTCTATAATTATATTTGGAGAGCAGTTTCTCTTCCATAGCTGGTGCTGCCCGACCAGCAAAAATCACGTTGAACGAATTGTTATCGCTCAAAAAATTTTCGGCAATAGCAAGAGCAGGGAATACATGCCCACCGGTGCCACCACACGCAAAAAGAATTGTTTTCATGCTGGTTCCCCCTTGTTAAACGATGATATTTGAACCAGCATACCCATAAGAAAAAAATTCATAGTTAAATTTGCACCACCAGAGCTCACAAAAGAGAGTGGTTGCCCAGTGTTTGGAAGCAGGCGCAAATTAACGCCTATATGGAAAAGTATATTCAATGCAAAAATTATAGCTATACCCCAAGCTATATTCTGGGCAAGCATAGCATCCCTGTTATTTATCTTGAGCCTCGCCGCAATCCAAAAACAGGAGAATAAAAATCCAAACATAGCAATTGTGATTGGGAGCAAAAGCCACATTCCAAGCTCTTCGCCCAAAATGCTATAAGCAAAATCATTGCGTGCTCCAAACAAACGGAGTTTTATAGTCCCCTTGTCCAAGCCTTTTCCTATTATTCCTCCGTCTGCCATTGCCTGCAAAGCTTCATTTTGCTGTTCATTGCCTATTCCGCCTTCGTGAAAATAATGCCACACCCTGTTTATGCCGTGTTTTTTCACAAGAGGATTTTCTTCGTCAAGCTCAGATATAAAAGAAATCGCCAAAATCGGAAGAGCCACGAGCGCAAGCAAGGGTAAACGCAATTTTAAATCCATTTCCTGAATCAAAATCATAAAAAACAAAATCAAAACAAAAATCATAACCATAGAATAATTAGGCATGCAAAAAGCTAGCACTCCAACTGGCAAAATTGCAAGCAGGGGTAAAATAAAAAATTTTCCGCCAAATTTTATTTGTCCGCGTCCTCGTGCTTTCATATCGGTGAGCAAATTCGCAACAAAAATCATAAAAAATACTTTTACTATCTCTCCAACCTGAAAAGACACGCCAGCTATTGTTAATTGCCTTTTAAGCATAACTATTTCGTTTTTATAGCCGCCAAGGGCTTTTAGTTCAGCCTCCGTACAATACTTGCCAAGCGCAGAAACATAAACTCTATCCCAACCAGCATCCACCCATATAGCAGAAATTTGCAAAAGCACAGCTAGGGCAAAAAGCACAAAGGCAAAGCTAAAACCATCTTTATTCCATAAAAGGCTTCCGCCCACAGAAAAACGCCAAATATAACGTCTCCACAGAGAAACCGATATAAAAAATCCAATAACAAAAAACGTCAACGGAACGAGAGCGTTTTTAATAGCGATGTTTTCAAATGGAATGGCTGTTCCATTAAGGGTACTTATCTCTATGTAAATTCCAATTATGGAAAACAAAATAGGAAGCAATAGCAACTGCCATTTGCCATATTTTATTCTTTCTAATAAATTGTGAAAATAATCGTAGAGAAAATTCATCTAGGCGAGCTCCATCAGTTTTTTGGAAATTTCTTCCAATTTCATTGAACGGGATCCTTTTACCAAAACCATATCTTTTTCACTCACCAATAATTTCAAAGCATCCATAGCCTTTTCCTTATCTTCAAAATATTTTATCCTAGAAGATTTTAGCCCTGCTTTTTCTGCACCCTTGCAATATTCCACTGCATCACTGCCTATTGCAACCAAGTAATCAACGGATAATTCTGGCAGCAATGAGCCTATCTCTCTGTGATATTTTTTGCTGTGTTCACCAAGTTCCTTCATATCGCCCAAAACCACTATTCTGCGGCCATTGCAAGGCATATTGGAGAGTGTTTGCAAAGACATTTTCATTGAATGTGGATTTGCGTTGTAGCAATCAGATATTATTGTAAATCCATTTTCTTCAAAAATCTGCATTCTCATATTGCAGGACTCCACTTCTAAAAGAGCTTCGGCAATTACACTTTTTGGAATTTTAAACAATTCGCCCACGGCAATAGCAGCAAGAGCATTGTACACACTGTGCATACCCGGAACAGATAGTTTGAACCAAGTGCGCGACACGCGGAATTTAGCGCAGCCATTTTCCCACAGAATTTCGTCTGGCTTAATCACCCCCCTCTTCACTCCATAAGTTATCACATTATATTTCACGGTGCTACGGATTTTGGAAAGCAAATTATCGTCTGCGTTTATAACCAAATATCCTTTCTTTTTGGCAAAGCCTTCTACTATGGATTTTTTTTCTTTGAACACTCCTTCCAAACTACCCAAACCCTCTAAATGAGCCGGAGCGATATTTGTTATAACGGCAATATCTGGAATTGCCGCTTGAGTGAGCTGGAGAATTTCGCCAGGCAAGCTAGTTCCCATTTCTATAACGGCTGCTTCGTGCTCGCTTTTTAAACCCAAAAGCGTCATTGGAACACCAAAGAGGTTGTTGAGATTTCCCTTTGTTACAAGGGTATTGAAATTTTTGCCAATAACCGCGGCAAGCATCTCTTTTGTTGACGTTTTGCCAGCGCTGCCTGTTATGCCAACAACCTTCAAATTCGGGAAGCTTTTTCTATAGCCCCTGGCAAATTTGAGCAACGCTCTGGTTGTGTCTTCTGTGGCTACCGCAAGCGGGATTTCTGCAATTTCAACTTCTGCTGCATTCACTACTGCCATAACTGCTCCTTTTTTAAATGCTTCTTCAATAAACCCGCCCTTATGCGGATTGAAATTCTTTCCAACAAGTGCCCAAAAAATTTCGCCCTGCTTAATTTCTCTGGAATCAAAATTCAGGCACGCTTTTTGCATTTTAATTTTTTGCGGAACTTCCGCCACAACAGTAGAGGGCTCTTCTTGCAGCAAAATTTGCAAGAAGTTCTCTATTGTTATGTTTAATTCAAAAGACATATTTAACCGCCAAACACCTCAATTAATATTTCCTTGTCACTAAAGTGATGTTTTTCCTTTCCAATAATCTGATAGTCTTCGTGCCCCTTGCCTGCAACTACCAATACATCGCCGTTTTGCAAGGCAAGTGCGGCTTCTTTTATGGCTTCTTTTCTATCTGCTATTTTATTGTATTTTTTTGCAGAAAATCCCTTTTCAATGTCTTTTAAAATTTGCTCAGGGTCCTCGGTTCTCGGATTATCCGAGGTTATCCAAATTTTATCCGCAAGTTTTTCTGCAATGGCACCCATCTCCGGTCTTTTGGTTTTATCCCTATCTCCACCGCAGCCAAATACCAGCAGCAAATTTTTCCTGCATATTTTGCGTGCAGCTACAAGAGTTCTTTCCAAAGCATCTGGAGTGTGGGCATAATCGACAATGGCTAGTTTTCCGCTTTTATTGCACACAACTTCAAAACGCCCCGGAACGTGTATGTTCTCAAGTGCAGAGGTTAAAGCACTTTCTGGAATATTCATCTCCCTTGCCCATTCTATAATGAGCATTGCGTTTTCCACATTATGTTCGCCAAAAAGCGAAACTTTCACATTGTCTATTTTAATTCCCTTTTCGCCCATGGAAATTTTGAATTGTTTTTTTGAAATTCCAATTCTCTCCCTGAAAAACAATTCTCCATACAAACGGTTGCCATAAGAATTATCAACATTTATAAGTCCTATTCCCTTGCCCAAAAGCTCTGAGATAAACAACAGTTTTTTGGCTTGGTAATAATTTTCCATTGTTCCGTGAAAGTCCAAATGGTCATGGCTTAAATTTGTGAACAAAGCCGCTTTGTAATGAATTCCCATAACGCGTCCCTGAACAAGAGCGTGGCTAGAAACCTCCATAACAAGTTCTGTACAGCCAGCTTCAACTGCACGATATGCAAACTCATACATTTCCAAAAATCCCGGAGTGGTTAAATGAGCTTCTTCTTTTTTATCGTCTATAAGGTTGTGAATTGTGCTGAGTAAAGCGGTTTTTTTGCCCGCTGCTCTCAAAACCGCATTCATCATAAATGCGCAACTCGTTTTTCCATTTGAACCCGTTATAGCATAGCAATTTAGTTTGGAAAATGGATTGCCAAAATTTTCTTTTGCAAATAAATATCTTGTGAAAATAACATCATTAACCGAGGCCCATCTGTCTTCAAAGCCTTTTGGTGCTGGCAAGGTAGAAACCACAGAAGAAGCTCCTTTTTCAAGTGCTTCTAAAGCGTGTGCTTTTTCCGAACCGTCAAGGCAGGGAACGGCAAAGAATATGTCCCCGCCGCTGACTTTTCTGGAATCATCCCTTAACCTATTTTTGGTTCTCAACTCTATATACCCTCCCTCAGTCTTATATGCACAGTGCTTCTTTTACCAGCGATACTGCCTGGTTCGGGGAACTGCTCATATACCTTTCCAACTCCTTCGTAAATAACATTGCTGATATGTTCAAGCATACCAAGAGCATCTCTAAGCGCAAGTCCCCTGACATCTGGCATAAGTCCGGTGTTTCTCTGATATTCTCTTAAAGAGAGTTCCAAGTATTCACCTAAAGAATCTTTTTTTATTGTTTGCGCAACAACAGAACCTGTTTTGCTCGCATCGTCAAAACGCACCGTGCACCGCAAACCGCTCGCTTTGTTTTCTGCGGCCTGTTTAGTATATCCCACAAAAGATACATCGTTGCACAAGCTATCTGCTGGGGCGTATTCTCTTGCAAAAGCGGTTGGCGATAGAGATGGATGCAAATATATTTGCTCCATTATTTTTTGAAATACAGGTCCTGCAACAGTTGCACCTGCTCTTCTGGTGTTATACATTGTAACAAGGCATATAAAATGCGGGTCGGTAGCGCTTTCCATTCCTACAAAAGAAGAATTGTACAATTCATTCGTATATTTGCCAGAACTGTCTCTAATTTGAGCAGTACCTGTTTTGCCTGCAAATTCAAAGAAATTATATTTAGATTTTACATTCTCTGCCGTGCCACCTTTTTCCACAACTCCTTTAAGCATATCTCTTAAAAGTTTGGCATTTTCTGTAGAAGAAATAACCTTGCGAACAGAGTCCCTTTCTGTTGCAGAAGAATCTTTGCCGTATTCAAGTATCAATTTTGGATTATATAAGATACCGCCATTTGCTATTGAGCCAAAAGCTTTTGCAATATCCAATGAGGTTGCATCTATGGATTGCCCAAATCCCTGCGCAGCCTGAGTTCTAGAATCCCAAACCCTGCTAAAACCTTTGTGGCTAATTCTAAGCGGAAATTCGTAGGCTTCGTTTATGGCGAATTTTTTTACTCCATAAAAAAAGTTCTCATAGCCAATTTCTTCAAGAACATATTTCCCAAATGCTATATTTGAGGAGTAAACCATAGCCTCTTGCATATTGCAAGAATCTCTGACGTGAGTATCTTTTATTATTTTTTCATTTGCATTTTTGCTAACCTGCCATTTGCCGTCTTCTGTGTATATGGTCTTACTCGGATCCACTCCACTCTCCAAAGCTATAACCGCCGTTATGGGTTTGAAAATGGAACCTGGTTCAAAGGAATGTAAAACATGTTCGTATTTCTTTTTTTCTGGATTAAAACTTGTTATTGCAAGAATTTGCCCTGTGCGCGGATCCATAACCAAAACAGAGGCTCCCGCTGCGCCAAACTTGGGCACATATTCCCTAACCGTATTTTCCACAATCTCTTGAATTCGCAAATCTATGGACAAATGCACATCTTTGCCATCAACAGAAGGTGCAAGCTCAATTATATCTATTGGATTTTTATTGCCAGGTTTATATGTTGAATGCTCGACGGCTTTTTGCGGTGTAAGGTCTCTGATTTTAGACGTTACCACTCCGTTTAAAATAGCAGACAATCCCTCTAAATGTTCGTGAAAATAAATCTCTCTCCATTTTTCTGAGCCAGATTTGCCATCTGCAAGCAACTTGTGCCAAAGCACTGTACCATTGCGGTCTAAAACGCGACCATAATTTGCTTCCTTGTACTCCTGCTTCTGAGTTTTATCTTCGTAGTAAATCTCATCTCTAATGAGCTGAATTTTTGCAAGCCTCGCTACGATAGCAACTGTCATCATAGAGAGCAAAAAACCTATTATCATTAATCTAGTTTTCATTTTGGATACCTCGTTATTTTAGTTGGAACCGCATATATCCCAAGCCCCATTTTTATCCCCGCAGTATCTATTCTGCCCCTTGAAGATAAGCTATCTATGCTCTTTTCTATCAAAGATAAATTATGACGCATAATTGAAACCGAATCTTCCAAAGATTTTTCTTGCGAAATCAAAAATGTATGTTTATCGTTTTGCATTTTCATTGGAAGAGCCAAAGCGAAAATGAAACAAAAAAGCAATATTGATACGAATAGCAATTTCATAACACCCCCCTAAACCCTTTCATAAACTCTTAAAACCGCAGAGCGAGAACGAGAATTTTTTTTTAACTCGTCTGCGCTTGGCGTTTTTTTGTTGACTTTCTTTATTTTTCTATTGCTGCCACCACATACGCAAACAGGCAAGTTGCTTTTGCACAGGCAATTTTTCTCAAAAACAGAAAGAACGTCTTTTACCGCTCTGGCTTCTTTTGAATGATAGGTTATTATGCAAAGCCGCCCGCTGTTTTTAAGGCAACGCACGGCCGCTTCTATGCTTTTTTTAATCTCTTGAATTTCGCTGTTCACTTCCATACGAATTGCTTGGAATACACGAGCTTTCAAACTGTTCCAGTCTTCTTTTCTCTTGCTGTAAACCTCTTCAACCGCAGTGCTCAAATTTGCCGCTGTAATTTTTTCTTCATTCGAAATGCTTTGTAAAATATGCTTTGCAAGGCGGGTAGAATTTTCTAAATCTGAATTTTCCCTAAAAGCTTTTGCCAAATTCTCTTCCGAAACTTCCTTCAAATAATCCTGAGCATTTTTTGGAGAACTTGCATCCATGCGCATATCAAGCACTTCGTTGCCTGCAAAAGAAAATCCTCTGCCTGCATCTATCTGATGAGAACTCACTCCCAAATCGTAAAGTACACCGCCAAGAGTCTCTGGTGCAAGCTCCCTCTCCAAATTTGAAAATGGTTCTAAGTGGCAAATTATTTTTTCTCCAAACTTTGCAAGACGCGGTTTTGCTGCATTTATCGCATCTATATCTCTGTCAAAGCAATGCAGTTTTTGACCCTCACCCAGAAGCTCGGCAATTTTTTCGGAATGTCCACCACCCCCTAGGGTGCAGTCTGCGTAGTCATAGTTAGCCCTTATGTGCAGGCTTTCTATACATTCATTTAAAAGCACTGGAGTATGATAATTCATTAAAGCCACTCCATTCCTTTAAAGTCATCGTCTTTGCTCAAGGCGTAAGGAGCAGCATTTTCAACATTGGATATAATAACCACATCGCCAATGCCCAAAAACACCACATCTTTATCAATGTTCGCCCATTCTTTAAGCTCTTTGGGCAAAAGAAAACGGTTTTGCTTGTCATCTAAAACAACGCGCACTGTACGTGACAAAATTTTTACGCGCTTAATGTTGTCTGCATCACTATTGCCAAGCTGTTTTAGTTTTAACACCCAGTCTTCGTAATCGCACACTCTGCGCAAATGCAGGCATTTATCTCCTGGTGATATGCAAAATTCTCTTTCATTGGGAACGAGTTTGCGAAAAGAGAGTGGAAAAGGAACTCTTCCATTTCCGTCCAATGCCGCTGTTTCGTTTCCTTGAAAACTCATATCGTAAATATAGAATATTTTTTCCACTTTTATACCCATAATAACATTTTTTTCCACTTTTTTCCCCGTTTTCCAAAACTACCAACAAAGGATTAACAAAACTAGCGAAAAATGCTGAACAAGTGTTCAGGTAAATTTAAGTATTTTGGGAATAACGGGTTAATTTGCATTTTCTATATTTACTTGTAATGAGCAAAGAAGCATTCATAGCAAGGCAACCTATACTAGACAGCAAAGGAAGTTTAGTCGCCTACGAGCTTTTATTTCGCAAAAGACAAGGAGACACTACAAGCTCAATAATAGACGATATGCAGGCAACCGCACAAGTTTTAGACAACGCAATCAACAATATTGGTGTAACAAATTTAGTTGGCAATCGCAAAGCCTTTGTAAATTGCAGCTACGACCTTTTAGTGAGTGATATACTATACCTTCTTGACCCTAAAATTTTTGTCTTGGAAGTTTTGGAAGCAGTGCAAATAGACGAAAAGATAGTAGGAGCTGTAAAAGATTTCCACGAAAAGGGCTACACCATTGCCATAGACGATTTTGTGCCAAGCATTGAGGAATTCAAACGTATTTTGCCAATTCTCCCATACACAAACATTGTAAAACTGGAATATCCTCAAATTCCTCTCGGAGATATAGAAAAGACCGTTAAATCTCTTCATCAGAAGGGGATAAAAGTTCTCGCAGAAAAAATTGAAACCGAAGTGGACTTTAATATATGCAGAGCCGCAGACTGCGACTACTATCAAGGCTATTTCTTTGCCAAGCCAGAAAACCTGAACTCAGACAAAATAGACATAAATTCTTTTGGCGCGCTTCAATTATTGAGGTCTGTATATGAACATTTGGAAATTGAGGAACTGAATTCAGAGTTTAAGCAACAACCGGAACTCTCGGTTAACTTGGTAAAATATTTGAATTCCGCTCAGTTTGCCTTGCGTACTCAAGTCAAAAGCATTAGACACGCCATTTCGCTGCTAGGCTACGATAACCTAAAGCGCTGGCTCTTAATTTTAGCTTATGCAAACAAGCAAAACGACATAACCGAGCAGTCTCCGCTCTTAAACAATGCAATTCACAGAGGAACCTTCTTTGAAGAAGTGACAAAACTGATGAACCTAGACAAAAACGTAGCAGATAAAGCCTATTTAATGGGGTTGATAAGCCATTTAGATGCTCTCTACAAGGTTTCAATGCAAACTATTCTGGAACAGTTGCCTTTGGATTCTGAAATTAACAAAGCCCTTTTAGACAAAGAGGGAACCTTGGGCGACTTGCTCGCCCTTACAGAAGCTGTGGAAACGGACGACATAAACAAGGTTCAATTATTGCTAGACAGGCTGGTTCTCTCTGTGGAAGATTTGAACTCCGCACTCACAAAAGCTTATGAGGTGAGCAACAATCCTCCTTAGGGCGTTTTGCATTAAAGCCCAAATTTTGAAACATCTCAAAATCCTGCTCTGTATTTGAGCCTACTGTGGTTAAAAGGTCTCCGACCAAAGCTGCATTAATGCCTGCTTGCAAGGCTCTTTTTTGCAAAGACTCGCTCATATTTATTCTCCCTCCTGCAAAACGGATAAAAGCATTTGGAAGCACAAAACGGAACACCGCCATTGTGGTTAAAATTTCTTCGTCTGCAAGCGGCTTTGCATTTTCCAAGGCCGAGCCTTTTATGGGATTTAATATATTTATAGGAACGGATTTAACATTCAATTCACGTAGTTCGCAAGCAAGCTCTATCCTCTGCTCCAAGCTTTCCCCCATCCCTATAATTCCACCGGAACAGAGTTCCAAGCCGCACTCCGCAGCTAAACGCAGCGTTGTTTTTTTCTCTTCGCTGGTATGAGTTGTGCAGAGATTTGGAAAAAATGAGCTTGAACTTTCCAAATTGCACTCATAGCGGCTAACTCCGGCACCCTTCAGCATAAGCAATTCTTCTTTGCCTAGCAAACCCATTGAAGCACAAAGGGTTAAACCTGTTTTTTCTTTTATTCTCTTGTACATTTCGCAAAATTTTTCCATATCTTCTCTATTAACTTTGCGCCCGCTTGTTACCATGGAAAATCGTTTTACGCCTTTTATATCGTTTTGAATAGCGCAGTCTAAAACCTCGTTTGCGTTTTTTATGGGATATGTTTCTATGCCTGTTTTGTGCTTTGCGCTTTGAGCGCACCATTTGCAATCTTCGCTGCATAGTCCAGAGCGGGCATTTATTATGGAACAAGTATCCAAGGCATTCCCGCAGAATTTT
Source organism: Candidatus Fibrimonadaceae bacterium (assembly GCA_031281345.1). Classification (GTDB taxonomy): domain Bacteria; phylum Fibrobacterota; class Fibrobacteria; order Fibrobacterales; family Fibrobacteraceae; genus Fibrimonas. Next base: position 8,866 of record JAITFN010000037.1, on the reverse strand, counting down.
TCCCGAATTTCATTGGCGGCCGCATAGAGCAAGTCTTTGTCTGGATATCCAGCGAGTTCAACAGCCTCTGCATAAGAAACATCGCCTTTTTGTTCCAGCACTCTTTTTAGAATCTCGTTCATTTCATTTTAACCTCATTTTAAAATAACCGCAAGCAACACCGCTACATAATGGCAAATAGCCGCACTCAGCACAAACAAATGCCATATAGCGTGATGATGATAAATTTTTTTGTTCAAATAAAAAACAGAACCAAGTGTGTAAAGCACACCGCCAATCATAACCATAACCAGTACAGGTGTTGGCAGCACAACAAAAAATCTATTGCCGCCAACAAGCAAAAGCCAGCCCATAGCCACATAGACTAAGGTGCTTGCGAACTTAAAACGCCCTGTAAAAAAAATCTTGAAAAGAATTCCCAGCAATACAAGTGACCATTGTATGGATAGCAATGTTATGCCAAAGGAATCCAGCATATAGATTAGCAAAAATGGTGTATAGGTGCCGGCTATTAAAAAATATATTGAAACGTGGTCAAAGGTGCGGAGTATTTTTTTTGCTTCTGCATTTTGTATGCTGTGGTAAATTGTGCTGAATGTGAATAGCATAATAAAACAAAAAGCATAAATAGTTGCCCCCACAACTCCAGATATATTGCCAGTTTTTGCCCCTACAGCAGAAAGTACCGGAATGCTTGCAACGCCAAACAATACTCCCATTCCATGAGTGAGAGCGTTTGCCATTTCGCGGTGAAGTTCTTTTGGGGTTTCCATATTAAGAAATATAGTAAGTGAAAACTAACGTAAATGCTGATTAATTTACAACTTCAATTTTATTCAATCAGCATTCCCCCCTTAAATGGAGATTTTTTAACAAAAATCACCATTCGTCCCCCCGTTTTTTCCGCTCGGAGAGCTAACGGGGGGAACGCCACAACGAAATTCAGAGTTAATCAGTGGCTACTAACTAAAAAAATCTTTTATCTTATCTAACAAACCGCTTTCTCTGCGTTCGTCTCTATCTGAGCCTAATTCGCTCAATTCCTCGTAAAGCTTTTTCTCTCTTGAAGACAAGTTTTCGGGAATGTGTGCTTCAATTTCCACAAAAAGATCGCCTTTGTAATCGGAATTGTAACCTGGCAAACCTTGGCCTCTAACTCTTAGCTGGGTTCCTGGTTGAAAACCTGCTGATATTTTCACCTTCACTTCGCCATATAAAGTTGGAACTCTCTGCTCTCCGCCTAAAGCTAAACGGTAAACAGGAACCGCAACTTTGCAAAACAGGTTTTGCCCGTCTCGCACAAAAAAATCATCGTTCTTTTCTTCTATATGAACAATAAGCGAACCTGGCGGGCCGCCTTGCGTACTCGCATTGCCTTCGCCACGCAGTTTAATGTAGTTGCCGCCTGTAACGCCAATGGGAATTTTAACCTCAATGGTATCTTCTGTTTTAACGCGCTTTTGACCCGCGCAGGTTTTGCACTTGTTGCTAATGGTTTCACCCGAGCCTCCGCAATCTGGGCAAGCGGCTACATTTACCATTTCACCAAAAATGCTCTGCATTCTGCGGCGAACCTTGCCGTTGCCAGAACAAGTTGTGCAGGTTTTAGTGCCTGTGCCACCCTTGCCGTTGCAATCGGGGCAGGCTTTTTGGCGTTTTATGCGAACTTTTTTAACAGTGCCGTCTGCTATTTCCTTTAAGGTTAGAGCAATGCCAATTTGCAAATCTTCGCCGGGGGCAGGCCCCCTGCTTCGCGAACTTTGATGAGAGCCGCTAAAACCTCCAAAACCACCAATATCTGCAAAAATATCGCCAAAGTGCGAGAATATGTCTTCAAACGAAAAACCACCCGAACTAAAACCGCCGCCGAATCCACCGCTGTTAAGCCCTTCGTGCCCAAAACGGTCGTATTGCGCTTTCTTCTGCGAATCAGAAAGCACATCGTAGGCTTCTGCAGCTTCCTTGAACTTGGATTCCGCTTCTTTATCACCCGGATTTTTGTCTGGATGATATTTTATAGCGAGCTTTTTATACGCCCGCTTAATATCGTCTGCGGAAGCGTCTTTGGGAACGCCCAGAACTTCGTAGTAATCTCGCTTTGCCATATATTTTATTTCTTTTCGTTAACAACCTCAAAATCTGCATCTACCGGGCCTTCTTTGCCTTTTTCGCTTTTGTTTTTGCAGTCGTCTCCGCAAGAACCTTCGCAGTTCTCTCCGTGCTGATGCTGGTCACCAGGGGAGGCACCCATTTGAGCGGCTTGCAAAATTTGGCTCAAAACGCCCTGAGCTTTATCCATTGCGCTTTGAATTTCCTCTTTGCTTGTGGCTTTTTCGGCAACGGCTTTTAAATCTGCAACAGCAGCATTTGCTTGAGAAACTGCATCTGCTGGCAATTTGCCATCGTTTTCTTTCAGAGTTTTTTCAACCTGATAAACAACTTGCTCGGCCTGGTTTTTTGCATCCACCAATTCACGGGATTTTCTATCATTCTCCGCATTGGCTTCTGCATCTTTAACCATTTTGTTTATCTCATCTTCGCTAAGTCCCGAAGAACTCTGAATTTTAATGCTCTGTTCCTTTCCTGTTTCTTTGTCTTTTGCGCTAACGTGCACAATGCCGTTTGCATCAATATCAAAAGAAACCTCAATTTGCGGCAGTCCGCGCGGCTTTGGCGGAATTCCGGTTAAATCAAAGCGGCCAAGTGTGCGGTTATCCCTTGCGAATTCTCTCTCTCCCTGCAAAACGTGTATTGTAACCGCGCTTTGGTTATCGTCTGCCGTGCTGAATACTTGGCTTTTGCGAATTGGGATTGTGGTGTTGCGGTCTATCAATTTGGTCATAACTCCGCCCAAGGTTTCTATGCCGAGGGAAAGCGGGGTAACATCCAAAAGAACCACATCTTTCAGAGAACTATCACCAGACAAAACTCCACCCTGAATTGCTGCGCCAATGGCAACAACTTCGTCTGGATTCACGCCTTTGTGAGGTTCTTTTCCAAACAGGTTTTTAACAGCTTCTTGAACAGCCGGAATGCGTATTGAACCGCCAACCAAAATAACCTCGTTTATATCAGAGGCTTTCAGTTTTGCATCTGCCAATGCTTTTTTGCAAGGTCCCAAAGTTTTTTCCACAAGGAACGATGTGAGCTGGTCGAATTTGGCGCGAGTGAGCGTTAAATCCAAATGCTTTGGCCCGCTTGCATCTGCTGTTATAAAGGGCAGGTTTATATTTGTGCTTGTTGCAGCAGACAAATCTATTTTCGCTTTTTCGGCTGCGTCTTTCAAACGCTGCAAAGCCATTTTGTCTTTTTTCAAATCTATGCCGGGGTTGTCTTTGCGGAACTCATCGTTTATCCAGTCAATCACAACCTCGTCAAAATTATCGCCACCGAGCATTGTGTCGCCATTTGTTGCGAGCACTTCAAAGGAGCTATCAAAAATTTCCAGAATGGAAATATCAAAAGTTCCACCGCCCAAATCGTAAACGGCTATCTTTTCGTTCTTTTTGGTGTCTAAGCCATAAGCGAGTGCGGCAGCGGTTGGTTCGTTCACTATGCGCAAAACTTCTAGTCCCGCAATGCGCCCAGCATCTTTTGTCGCTTGCCTTTGCGCATCGTTGAAATATGCCGGAACTGTTATCACCGCCTGAGTAACCGATTGCCCAAGATAATCTTCTGCAATTTTTTTCATTGTTTGCAGAACAACAGCAGAGATTTCTGGTGGTGCGTATTCTTTATCGTCTATGCGAACACGAACCAAATCAGAGCCTTTGCCAACCAAATGGTATGGCATGTGCTTTTCTGTTTCTGTGCATTCTTCTGCGCGCCTTCCCATAAACCTCTTTATTGAATAAATGGTTTTTTCGGGGTTTGTTATCGCCTGTCTTTTTGCCACGTGACCAACCAGCCTTTCGCCGTTTTTGCCAAAGGCAACTATTGATGGTGTGGTGCGGAAACCTTCGGCATTGGCTATGACCACTGGTTTTCCACCTTCCATTACAGACACGCAGCTATTTGTTGTGCCCAAGTCTATTCCTATGATTTTTCCCATTGTCTTTTCTCCTATGTTAATTTTTACGCTGCTCCGCTAGATACAATTACCTTCGCGGTTTTCAGCAGTTTATTTTTAATTTTATAGCCCTTTTGATACACTTGAATGATTTTGCCTTCCTCAACATTTTCAGAAGGCTGCTTCATAAGTGCCTCGTGCATGTTTGGGTCAAATGCCTCCCCGGAGGGGTCTATGGTTTCCAACCCAAAATCGCTCAAAATCTTGTTAAACTGCTCTTGTATCAACTTAATTCCCTTTTCAAATGCAGTTAAATCTCCAGTTTTGTTCTCTTCAGCAAAGGCTCGGTCAAAATTATCCTTAACCTCGGAGAGCTTTTCCAAAAGCTTGCCGTTGGCTGTGCTTATCAATTCCAGTTGCTCTTTTGCCGAGCGTGTGCGGTAGTTTTCAAACTCAGCAAAAAGCCTCAAGTATTTATCTTGAGCTATTTTCTCTTTTTCTTGTGCCTCTGCTATGCTCGCCTCTTTTGCAATTTCCTCTACTGAGGTGCTTTCAGCCTCTTCCACAAGCCTATCTACTTCTTCTGATACCTCGTTTTTCTCTAAATTTTCTTCCATACACTTTAAATTAAGGCAAAAGCCGTGCCGAATGGCTTATTCAAACAAAAATGCCTTTTTTAAGCAAATTTTGCGGTTTTTATCTGAGACATCAACATTAGCCAACCTATTACGTTTCAAATTGAAACGCTGGTACGAATGTTTTTGCGTTCAAAATGGAACTTTTGAATTTTTCTATATTTTAAGATAAGGATGCAGATTTTTAATTTATTAAAGCAAAAGGTACCTTTATACGTGTGGGTTCCTTTATTAACTTTTATTGTGTTTGCACCTGCTATTCTCTTAGGTCCTAAATACTTGATTTCAGTGTTGGTGGCAGGTTCTTTTGTTTCTATATTAATTCTTTTTGTCAATGAAAAAAGCAAGCAAAAGGCTGCCCAGCAAAAGCTAACAGAATCAAATCAATCACTTAGCATTTTAACAAGCGTACTAGGCAATTCAGATGCATTAATATACGTCACTGTTCCAGACACCGGAGAAATTCTCTTTATAAACGAGCGTGCAAAAGAACGTTATTCAATTAAAGGGAACTGCATAGGGAAACTCTGCTATAAAGTTTTGCAAAATGGAATGGAGCAGATGTGCGAATTTTGCCCTTGCCGCAAACTGGACAATAACCCAAAGGGAGTTATTGTATGGGAAGAACGCAACAATTTAACGAAACGCGTATATCGCAACACAGACAGATATATAGAATGGCATAATGGTAAACTTGTTCACGTTCAGTATTCCACTGATATTACGGATTTAGTGTCTGCAAAAGAACTTGTTGAACAGAACAACCGCAACAAAAATTTATTCTTATCTCGCATGAGCTACGAAATTCGTTCTCCTATGAACGTTATTCTTGGAACAAGCGAAACCCAACAACACGACCAAACTCTAGACTTTAAGGTAAGAGATGCGTTTGCAATGATAAATAATTCTGCGCATTTATTGTTTAACACCGTGAACTCCACGCTAGACCTATTTAAAATGGAATCTGGCGAAATGGAATTGATGATTACCAAATACAAAGTTTCTGAATTGCTGAGTGATAGCTTGCAACTTAATTTAAAGCAAATTGAAAATAAATCCCTAGAGCTTGAACTTGACATTGACGAAAATATACCGCTTAAATTGATTGGCGATGAAATTCACATTAAGCAAATTTTGAACAGCTTGCTTTTCAATACATTTAAAAATATAGAAAGTGGCCTTGTAAAATTATCGGTTTTTGCAGAGAAAACAGAAGATATAGATGTAACTCTTGTTTTTTCCATAAGCGCAGAAACAGGCACTTTTGTTGAAGATGCAGACATTTCTATGAGCATCATAAAAAACCTGATAAATTTGATGCACGGCGAAATCACAGTGAAAAACGAACCTGGCAAAATTTCAGTTTGCACAGTGCGTTTGCCACAAAAGATAATCAGCTCCGATGTTTTAGGCAAAGAATTGGCAGAGAATTTAATGGAATTAACCGGCAAAGCATTCACAAAAGAATATATGCCTTATGGCAGCGTTCTTATTGTTGACGATGTGGAATCCAATTTATACGTTGCAAAAGAGCTTATGTCGCCTTATGGTTTATCCATAGATACTGTTTCCAGCGGTTTTGATGCAATAGATAGAATAAAAAGTGGTCGTGTATATGATATTGTGTTTATGGATCACATGATGCCTAAAATGGATGGCATTGAAACAGTAAAAATTATACGCGAAACATTGAAATATACAAATTCTATTGTTGCTTTAACTGCCAATATTATGACAGGGCAGGCAAAAATATTCTTTGACAATGGTTTTGATGATTTTATTTCCAAACCGATAAACGCCCGCCAGTTGGATTCTGTGCTCAATAAATTAATTCGCAACAAGCAAACTCCAAAAGTAATTGCAGATGCTCGCAAGCAAAAGAAAGATGCGATGAAAATGTACAAAAAAAGTGATGAATATCTTGCCGTTTTTGCCAAAGATGCTAAAAAAGCCGTGTTTGAAATTGAGCAAACTTCTAAAAACATATCCGATGCTTCAAACGACGATTTGCAAATGTTTGCCGTAAATGCCCATTCTGTGAAAAGCCTTCTCGCAGATATTGGTGAAAACACTCTTTCGCAAATGGCCTTTGTTTTGGAAGAGGCGGGCAAACAACGGGACAAAAATACCATTGCAAAAAAAACGCAACAATTTGTCTCAGAAGTTGAAACTATAATTTCAAATATTGAAACAAAACTCGCAGAAAAAAATTCTTAAATTACACCCCTTTACACTTTCCCCCAGCGAATATCACAAAAAAGCAGAAAAAATGCCAAAAAACAGAAAAAAACACAAAAAATGAGCGTTTTTCCAAATTTTATTCTATATTTACCTCACTATGACCACTGGCTCTAAAATTTGTTTCGCCGAGTCTCTTGCAGAGACTCCAAGCAATAATTTTATCGCTAAGTTATCCAACAGTTTTGACAGACAGCATTACCCCCCCCCCCCCCCCCACAATCGTAAATCCAAAGGAATTATTTGCAAATGCAATAATACTGCGAGGCATTTTGTTTTTGATACCTTGCTTTAAAAAACATAAAAACATAAGGAGTTCATTTATGAACAAAATAGCCTCAATCAAGCTGCCAATCCTAGTTATGGCAATGGCATTCATCCTTTCCTGCTCATCAAACGATGACAATGGTGGTGATGGCTCGTCTTCGTCTGGCGTTGGCAATTCTAGTTCTGGTGGCAACCTAGGCGGCTCGTCTTCGTCTGGCGTTGGCAATTCCAGTTCCAGTGGCAACCTAGGCGACACATTCAAAGATCCACGAGATAACACAACCTACAAGACCATAAAAATAGGCACTCAAACTTGGATGGCAGAAAATCTTAACTACGATGTTCCTAGCAACGATACCGATGTATGCTACGACAACGACCCTGCAAACTGCACAACTTACGGCAGGCTTTACGACTGGGCAACAGCAATGACGGCATGCCCCTCTGGCTGGCATTTGCCAAGCAATGAGGATTGGGATGTTCTTGTGTTTTATTATACGGGCGGTTCCTCCTTAGATGCTGGAACCGAGCTGAAGGCTACAAGCGGCTGGAATACTGGCAGCGGCTATAAAGCTGGCACGAACGAACACGGCTTTTCCGCCCTACCTGGCGGCTACGGCAATCCAGTTGGCGATTTCAGCAATGTCGGTGACAAAGGCTATTGGTGGAGTGCCAGTGATAATGACGATGGCGATGCCTACGGCAGGGACATATACTACGACTCCGAGAGTGTCTACTACAGCCTCGGCGATAAGGGTTTCCTGTACAGCGTTCGTTGTGTAGAGTTACCGCCACCATGTGATCATCCTCCTTTATTAACAAACTGCTTACCACCAATTACCTTCAATTCTCAAAGCATACCAGCCGAGTGACATTTGTGGCGAAATCCCCCCAATGGTGCGACCGTGGGGTTGGGGGGTTGTTGTGCCTAATTGGGGGAAACACAAACCTCCACCTCACATCCCTCCACACTAACCGCAACCCACTCCCCACTCGCTTCACCTCTCGTGGAAATCTCCAACCCCTGCGTCTCCTCCAAAATATAACCCCTGTGCTTCTCCACCGCTGCTTGCAAATCAGCGTAAGCACCAAGCCCTTTCAACGCTATCTTTATCTTGTCCGTAATCTGCAAATCCATTTCCTTGCGGCGGTTCTGTATGCGATTTACCAGCTCTCTCGCTATGCAGCTTTGCCGTAGCTCTGGCGTTATTTTCAAATCCAAGGCTATGGTGTAGTTTTCGTCCGCTTCAACGGCGAGGCCTTCGGCTACTTCGCGGACTAGCATTAGGCAGGAATAGTCTATGGGGAGACCGGCAACGTCAAGCGGTGTGCCGCTTTGGATTTGCTTGATTTGCTCGGTAGTCAAGGCGGTGATGGCGGTGGATAGGGTTTTCATATTTTTGGCGTAGTCCGCTCCTTTTGCTTTTATGCCTGCGAAGTTGGGCTTGGCGGAGATTTTCGCTAGCTCGGTGTCATCGCCAGCGAAGTGGAGTTGCTCTACGTTTAGTTCCTCTAAGATTAAATCCTGCATTGTCTCGGCTACTTGTTTTGCTTCCTCGTTGTGGGGGACTAGTGTCAATGTTTTTAGTGGCTGGCGGTTTTTGATTTCGTTTGCGCTGCGTATCGCTCTGCCTTTTTCTATGGCGCTTCTAACCAATGACATTCGGCGGACTAGTTTTTCGTTTGCGTACTCTGCGTTGTGTTCGGGGTAAGATGT